>CAZDFY010000013.1:0-7900 GCA_964504785.1 uncultured Sediminispirochaeta sp.
CCCTCGGGGCGGGCGAAGAGCTCCTCGGCAATCTGCAGGGCTTCGTCCTTGCTTTTAGCCAGTTTAATAAGCCCGGCCTTGCCGCGCCCGCCCATCAGCAGCTGCGACTTAACCGCACAAGGGGTGCCCACCGCATCTACTGCGGCGGACACTTCGTCGCGGTTGTGAACAAGACGGCTGTCCGGCACGGGGATGCCGCTGTTTTTGAACACCTCTTTTGCCTGGTATTCGAATAGTTTCATGCTTATTCTCCTCCGCCGGTAGCGCTGCTGGAGCTTTCACCGGCTGGGCCGCCCGCACTTTTATCGTTGGTACTGCCGGCGGTGCCGGCCGCGGCGTTCGTGTTATGAGTGTCGGGGCCGGAGCTGTGGCTGCCGTCGTCCGGGCCGCCGGCGGGGCCACCGTGGCCGCCTTGGTTTGGGCCACCGTGGCGCTTCCAGAAGTCGCCCCACATATCTTCGTCGCTCGGCTTCTGCGGGGGGAAGGGTTCGGAAACCCAGGTAATATTGAGAAAGTGCTTATAGTAGATGTTTTCGGTGGTAACGTTGCCGCCCCAGGTGCCGCAGCCGAGGGTTACCGTGGAGGGCATGCCGTTGAAAAAGTTGCCTCCGTTGGCCGGGGCCTGGGGCTGACGGATCATAATACGGCTGGTATTCATTTCCAGGCTCATCTGCTCGATATACTCCTGATTGTAGGTGTGGATTCCGCAGGAGTGGCCCCGACCGGCGTGGTCGGTGATAGCCTTCAGCAGGTCCAATCCTTCACGATAGCTGTTGTATTTCCATAAGGCCAGTACTGGGGAGAGTTTTTCGCCGGTAAACCGGTCTTCTTCCACCGGCAGGCTGCCTTCGACCATCAGCATGCTGGTACCGGCGGGAACACTGAGACCGGCATCGGCGGCGATCTTTTCAGCCGACTGGGCAATAATGCCCGGGTTGATACCGATTTTCCCTTTTTTGTTGGGTCGCCACATCCAGTTTTTCAGTTTTTCTTTTTCATCGGCCGAGCAGAGGTATCCGCCCTGTTTTTTACACTCTTCAACCGCCTGGTCGTACACGCTCTGTTGAATAATGACGGAGTTTTCGCTGGAACAGCTGGTGGCGTAGTCGAAAATCTTGCTGATGGTTACCTTTTGAGCGGCGTCGGCAATGTCGGCATCTTCGGCAATCATCTGCACCGAATTACCAGGGCCTACACCGTAGGCGGGGGTTCCGCTGGAGTAGGCGGCCTTTACCATCGGTCCGCCGCCGGTGGCCAGGACCATGTCCACCTGCCGCATCAGCTCGCCGGTCAATTCTATGGAGGGCTCCTCGATAATTTGAACCAGATCTTCGGGGGCACCAACCTTCCGCAAACCGGCGCGCATAAAGTCTACGGCCAGTTTGGAAGAATTCTTTGCCTTGGGGTGGGGAGCAAAGATAACCGCATTACGGCCCTTCAGTATTGTTACACCGTTGCTGGCGGGGGTGGCGGTAGGGTTGGTGACGGGAGTGAGCGCCCCGACCACACCTACCGGCTTTGCATATTTCTTGATCTTGTGCTCTTTATCTTCTTCTATTAGACCAACCGATTTTGCCCCTTTAATATCGCGGATAACCCCCAGCACCTTGCCTTTGTGCTTCTTTATTTTATCCTCGACATTTCCCATGCCGGTTTCTGCAACCGCTGCTTCGGCCAGTTGTTTGATATTGTTATCCTCGTAGACCTCCCAACCTGCTGCCAGACAGACATCGTCGATCTGCTGTTGGGTATAGTGGGCTGCCGCGGCCTGGGCTTTATGGGCACGGGCTACCAGTTCAGCTATATGTTGTACGTCCTGTTCGCTTACTGCCATACTCTGCTCCTTGGTTTATAAGATGGGACCGCTTACCGTCGGCCCTCGTCATATAAAAGAACAGGCCCAGAATTATCCGAGTACAGCTTCACCGCTGCCGCGGAACATCCTGGGCCTGCCGATTGATTCTATTTGAAGTTTTCTTTTTCTATTTCCTGCACCTGCTGAAATGCATTGGTGAGAAAATCCTTTTTAAACTCCATCTTCTGGGTGAATGCCATAGAGAGCCATGCATCGACAATCTGTGTGCCGAGGAAGGGGGCTGTAATCCAGCCGCCCATGGTAATGACATTGGCGTTGTTAATGATCTTCCCGCGCTCGGCGGAGAATATGCCGTCGGCCACGGCGGCATACACCCCCTTGAATTTGTTAGCCACAATGGCCATGCCCTGGGCGGTACCACAGATCAGGATTCCCTTTTCGGCTTCTCCCTTTTGAATTGCCTTGGCTACTTTGGGAGCCTGCTCGACATAGGGTTTCGGCTTATCTTCTGATTCAATGCCGAAATCGATAATTTCGATGTCCTCACGATCCTTCAGATGTGCAATCACCGCCTGTTTCAGGGGAAATCCGGATAAATCCGATGCTATTGCCAGTTTCATAGTGTATTCTCCTTATTATTGTTTCTTTTTGAGTACAGCCCGGGCGTTTTCAGCGATGTTGGCTGCGGTCAGACCGTAGCGCTCTTTCAGGTAGTCGAGCTTGCCGACTTCCCCGAACTGGTCCTGTACGCCGACCCGCTTCAGCAGGGCAGGGTGTTCCTCCACCAGCACTTCCGCTACCGCAGAACCGAGGAAATTAACCACCTGATGGTTTTCACAGGTTACAAAAGCACCGGTTTTCTCTGCATATTTTACGATCAGCTCGCGGTCGATCGGTTTGATGGTGTGCATATCGATAACTGCGGCGGAAATGCCCTCTTTTTCCAGTTCATCTGCGGCTGCCAGGGCCTCAGGTACCATCACAAGACCGGTTGCTACCAGGGTGACATCACTGCCGTCGCGCAGTACCACACCCTTTCCAAGTTCAAACTTGTCCTCTGCCTTGTAGATGATATTGCCGCCCTTGCGATGCAGCCGCATATAGGTGCAGCCTTCGTATTCGGCGGCTTTTTGGATCAGTTTTTCCAGCGACACGTTGTCACAGGGCTCGAATACCACCAGCCCGGGTATGTTGCGCATCAAGCCCCCGTCTTCAAAAGACATATGCGTACCGCCGTTCACCTGTGCGGTGATGCCGGGGTCGGTGCCGACCATCTTTACATTCAGGTGGGCATAGTTGGCGGAAATGAAGAACTGATCGTAGGTCTTGCGGCTGGCAAAGGGAGCAAAGGAGGCGGCAAAGGGAATTTTTCCGACCGAGCTGAGTCCGGCGGCTACACCGGCCATATTGGCCTCTGCAACACCCATGTCGAAAAAGCGTTCGGGGTAGGTATTTTTAAAAGACACCGTCCCGCTGGCATTCATCAAATCGGCCTCCATAAGCACAATCCGCTCGTCCCTTGCGGCCAGGTCAATCAGGGTATCGTTGTAGGTTGCGCGCATATCTTTCACTTTTCCCATTACGCTTCTCCTTTTTCGAGGCGGGCAATGGCCTCTTTTGCAGTTTCGTAGTCGAAGGGCATGTTGTGATTTCCAAGATTTCCCTCGGCAAAGAAGGCCCCCTTGCCCTTAATGGTATCCATAATGATCATTGTGGGGCGGCATTTTTCCTCTTTGGCTTTACGGATGGCCCGGTTGAGAGCGGGAAAGCTGTGTCCGTCGACTCGCAGTACGTTCCAGCCGAAACCGACCCATTTGGCATTGAGGTCGTCCAGATCCATGATGTCCTGGGTATAGCCGTCAATTTGCATCTTGTTGTAGTCGGTGAAGGCAATTAGGTTGTTCAATTTATAGTGGCTGGCACTCATTGCAGCTTCCCAGACTTGTCCTTCATTACTTTCGCCGTCGCCGATAATAACGTAGATTTTGCTGTCGATCCCGTCTATGCGGTGTCCGAGGGCTTTACCAATTGCGGCGGAAAGGCCCTGACCGAGGGACCCGGCGGTCATATCGATGCCGGGGGTGCGCACCATGTCGGCATGGCTCGGCAGGTTTGTTCCGCCTACATTCAGGGTATGCAGCCACTCTTTGGAAAAATACCCCTTGTCGGCCAGTACGCTGTAAAGAGCCGGGCCTGCGTGGCCTTTTGATAGGACAAATTGGTCCCTATCGCGTTTGGTCGGATTTTGAGGATCAATGTTCATATGGTGGTAATAAAGAATCGTCAATGCCTCTACGATTGACAACGCACCGCCGATGTGACCTACGCCGAAATAGCCTATCTGGTCAATCGTAAGAGTGCGGATTCTCCTTGCGGTATCTTTCAGCTCCTGCAAGGTGTTCTCATCCATGGAAGACTCCTTTATATAAGATAATTTATTATTTACTTCCTGAAAATAAATATAAAACAAGAAGAAAAATTATGCAAGGGAATTTCCTGAATGGCCGAGGAGATTTGTGTGTACTTGTAAGAAGTCGGCGGCCTATCGGGGATTTTCATAAAGTGATGGGGGAAAGCATCGAATATATAAGAAAAAAACTCTGTACAGGGGGCTTATCCTCTGTTACCATAGCGGACAGGTAGTTTTTTAAAGAAAGAAACGAATATGATAGGTGAACCACTCCGCGGAAACGATGTCCGCCAAAAAAACGAAAAACTTGTACTCCGAATTATACACAAAAGTGAGGGAATTAGCCAGTCAGAGGTAGTACAGCTCACTGGTCTGAAACCGCCTACGGTATTCCGAATTTTTTCCGGCTTGGAAGAAAGCGGGCTTATTGAAGTATGTGATAAAAAGGTCGAAGCCGCCGAACGAAAGGGGCGCCGGCCGGTGTATTACCGCACGAAGCCCGATGCCCGCTTTGTAATAGGAATTGATTTCTGGGTGCGCTCTGCTTCAATTGTTATCGTAAATTTTATCGGTGAACCAGTATACAAAGAGGTTACTGAGCTTCACGATTTTATCGATGCCGAGCAAGCGGTTACAGTTCTCAAGGATCTTATAGAAAAATCACTGCAGCGCTCCGGTGTCCCTCAAGAAAGAGTAATCGGGGTCGGGATAGGTGCTCCCGGCAGGGTGGATATTGAGGCCGGGACGGTGGTGCATTACGGGCGTATACGTGGAATGAGTAATTTCTCAATCAAAGGACCTATTGAAGATGCCTTTGGTCTACCGGTATATGTGCACAACAATGCAACGGTTGTCGCACTTAGCGAATATCGATATGGAGTGGCGAGAGAAAAAAGTACGCTTTTGACTATATTGATAAGAAGCGGAGCAGGGGGTTCATTTATCAATGATGGAAACATCTTTGTGACTAACAATAAAACCACCTTGGAAATAGGACATATGTCCATCGATATTCATGGGCGGGAATGTGAATGCGGCCACCGTGGGTGCCTTGAAAGTTATGTGTCCGAAGAGTCTCTTATTCATGATATCAGAGAATCGGGGGTTGAGCTGAACTTTGATGATCTTGACCAGGCAATAGCTGCAAAGGAGTACAAGGTCTTAGCCGTCCTTGATGAAAAAGCCCGAATTCTTTCTGAGGGTGTCTATAGTCTTTTTCAGCTTTTCGGGCCGGATTCATTTTTGCTTGTTACCCGTTCGGAGGCTCTGTCAAATTATTTAGCCGACAAAATTCAGCATAAATTGGGATGGACGGAGGATGCCCAGGCTGATGAAAAGTGTGTCGTATTGCCCTGCAAGTATGATCCGATTCTTGCCGGGGTAGGTGCTTCCGATTTAGTGTTAGACCATTTTTTTCAATAAGGGCGCTTTCAAAAAGCCGTTAGATAAAATTCATAAAACAAATGTATCATTCTCCGGTATCGATTTTTCTTCCAATTTCTTTACTCATTGAATTTAAGCTCTAAAATCCCTACACTTAATGAAACAGCTAAAGTACTTATGAAGGAGACGAAGAGTATGAATGAAATTCTTTTTACTGATATGCAAGCGGAGTTTGGAAACTCACTGGAAAAGAAATTTCGAAAACTAATAAAGAAATCGGGGTATTTTGAAACTATCAATGAGGGAGAGCTGGTTGCGATAAAATTGCATGTAGGTGAACGGGAAAATCTCGGCTATCTTAATCCGAATTACGCTCGAATTGTTGTCGAAGAGGTAAAAGCACGGGGGGCGAAGCCCTTCTTGACCGATACAAATACCTTATATTCCGGCGGAAGACACAATGGAGTTGACCATTCGCTGACAGCTATTCAGCATGGATTTGCCTATGCCACAATCGGTGCCCCCTTTATTCCAGCGGATGGAGTGAGGGGCTTAGATTACCGTGAAATAGGAATCCCGGGACAACATATTAAAAAAGCAAAGCTTGCGGGGGGAATTTTACAGGCGGACAAAATCATTTTTCTCAATCACTTTAAAGGGCACATGGAAGCGGGCTTCGGCGGGGCTATTAAAAACATGTCCATGGGCTGTGCTTCAATAGCCGGTAAACGGGAGCAGCATTCTTCTTCTAAACCGGTGGTGAACCATAAAAATTGCATCGGCTGCCGGCAGTGTTACAACGTCTGTCCGGTAGAAGCCATTTCTATGGAAGATCATAAGGCAGTTATTAACTACGATCTTTGTATAGGCTGCGGCCAGTGTGTTGCCGCATGTAATTATGAGGCTATGGAACCAGGGTCTAGTGAAAGTACACAGATTTTTATTCAGAAAGTTACCGAATATGCCTATGCTGTACATAAGTATTTTAATGAAAAAGCATTTTACATCAATTTAGCGATGAATATTACTCCTGATTGTGACTGCTGGCCTGCGAATGATGTTCCTCTGGTTGAGGACGTCGGGATATTCGCCGGTTCCAATCCCTTTGCCCTCGATAAGGCCACCCTCGATAAAGTCAGCGAGTCTAAGGCCCAGCAAACCAGCCGATATTATGAAAAACTCCATGGAGGGCATAATCTATTTCAGGAGGTATATACCGATATTCACAGCGACACTACCTTTGAATATGCAATTCAGCAGTTCGATGTGTCCCTGCAGTATTCTCTGCGCCCGATTAAATAGCGATGTTTGGGCTATGACTGCGCTGCTGCTTACCGCGGTGTACATTACAGCAAGCTTTGTGCAGGGGGTTACCGGCTTCGGATTCGGGCTGCTGTCGGTGCCTCTTGTGTCATTGCTGTTCACTCCAGGTGAAGCTGTAGGAATGAACGCCGTCGTGGGAACCACCAACTGTGTGTACGCCTTTATCTTATTGCGAAAACTGGTTAATTACAAGGAGACTACTCTACTGTTTTTGCTAAGCGCTGCATTTGTTCCCCTAGGCGCCTATTTTCTGGTACATGTAAACAAACATCTTGTGTTAACTGTTATGGGGCTGATGGTCGTTGCCGTAACTCTCAGGGAGTTTAATCCGAATCGCCGCCACGACTCACCCATCTTTCACTCACGGTTTTCACTGATTTTTCCGGCTTTGGCGGGCTTGTTGGGTGGGGCCTTTACCGCACCCGGTTCAGCAATAGTGCCGTATATGTTTGCCCGCGAAGGAGACCCGCATATAGCCCGGGCAAATCTGCAGTATTTCTTCACCCTCATTAGCGGGGTAGTGATTGTCTCTCATCTCTGGACCGGAAATCTGAACGAACAAAATGCCCTGCGTGCCCTGCCGTTTATCCCGGTCGTTTTTCTGTTCACAAAACTCGGGTCGATGACAGCCTTCAGGGTCCGTCGTGATATATTTCGGCGAATCGTGAACAGTGCTTTGCTGTTGCTTGGTCTCTACCTTATAATAAAAAACGGAATAGTAATTTTTCGTTGACAACTGCACATATCTATGGTCTACTTACTTATAGAAAGAAAATAAACATTTCAAAGGAGGAAAGTGAGGAATATGAAAAAATTCACTGTTTTTTCAATCGTATTGATTGTTCTGTTTGCTGTATTGGCAATGCCGGTAGTTGCAGGTGGACAACAGGAATCGGAAAAAAAAGAAGTTGTACTAAACTGGCCCTGTATTTGGGTTGGTGAGGATGCAAAAGCGGATGCAGTAGCCG
>CAZDFY010000013.1:8000-19884 GCA_964504785.1 uncultured Sediminispirochaeta sp.
CTAAACTGGCCCTGTATTTGGGTTGGTGAGGATGCAAAAGCGGATGCAGTAGCCGACATTGTTGCCGAGTTTAACGAAAAACATGCCGGAGAGATTAAAGTAGAAATTGAAGAGATGCCCTCTTACGATATCTATGACAAGAAAATTCTTGCGCAGATTTCCGGCGGACAGGTACCCGACATTTTTACCCTAAAATGGAACCCGGACACCAAAGATTTTTACTCCGGCGACATCCTGGTCGATTTTTCCGATGACTTAGCCGGCGGCTGGGGCAACCGTTTCGATTCCAGCATTGTCAACGAAGTAACTATAGACGGTCAGACCAAGGTAGTGCCCTACGAAATGGCAATTACTCCCATCTGGTACAATGCCGAACTTTTTGCTGAAGCCGGTTTTGACGGTTTTCCGGAAACCTACGATGAGTTCTGGGATGCCTGTGAAGCGCTGAAAGCTAACGATGTAACCCCGACTTCCCAGATGACCGGTGGAGCGAACGCATGGACCAGCATGCTGTGGTACTCCCACATCATGGCCAGTGTCGGCGGACCCGATATATGGGATAAGCCTCTGTCGGATCCAGCATACGTCGAAGGTGCTGAAATCCTGAAACGGCTCTATTCCAACGGTAATACCACCAAAGATGCCATCGGCGGCGGTCCTGCAATTCCTTCCGGCCACTACCTGGCTGAAAGAACCGCAGTTTTCTGCAACGGTCCGTGGTTCATCGGTAACATTCGTGACAATGCCCCCGAGGTATACGAATCAACTGAACTGACCTCTGCACCGGCAGCTGCCGGCGGCGACGAGGATGCCCAGGTTGGATTTATCCAGACTGTATTGGCATCCGGCGCAACCGACGACCCGGCCAAGCGCGAAGCAGCAGTTACCTTCTTGCAGTACATGAGCGAGCCGGAAAATGTAAAACGCATTTCCATGGACTCCGGAGCTTTGATGGTACCGAAGTTTTCCTTCAGCGCCAGCGATGAGGTCGATCCTCTGCAGAAGAAATTTGTTGAAGCCCAAGAAAATGCTTCCTTCGTAGTAAGTCATATGGCTGGTAAGTTCCCCGCTTCTGTTGTACAGGAGTTTGGAGCTGCTCTGGACCAGATGGCCCTTGGAAAAGCGAGCCCTGAAGAGTTCGTACAAATGTTGGAAGCTGCCAACGAGTAATAGTTTTATTACATTACTTTTAGCGAACAAATAAACGGACGAGGGTCAGTCGGCCCTCGTCCCCTTTATAAGGAGCCCCCCTTATGTTGGTAAAAAACAAAAACTGGAAGTGGATTATCATATTCATGCTTCCACTGGCCGCAATGTATATTACCTTTTTTATTTATCCCTTTGGTTTTGTATTTGTCTCGAGTCTTATGAAGTGGAACGGTATTAGCCCGATGGAATTCATAGGATTTCAGAATTATGCAAAACTTTTTCGAGCGACAACTCTGCAGATATCGGTACGAAACAATGTGATCTGGGCCCTTTCGCTTGGGTTTCTGCAAATCGGGTTGGCGACAATCATTGCATTTATCCTGGCGCGGAGGCCGCGTTTCTGGAAGAGTCTGCGGACCGTATATTTTATTCCGAAAGTAATTTCCGGGGTCGCCATCGCGATGCTCTGGAAGGCAGTGTACAATGCCGAATACGGCGCGCTCAATGCTGTTTTGAGTTTGATTACCGGACAGGAGTGGTCCCACAACTGGCTGGGCGAGTTTGCAACAGCTCTGCCCGCGATTATTGCCCAGGAAGTCATGTACATCGGATACTTCATGATTATTATTCTGGCGGGAGTTATGTCGATTCCTACATCCTACTACGAGGCGGCGGAGATTGACGGTGCTTCCGTATGGCAACAGGAGACGTTGATCACTTTACCGGTGGTATGGGGAATTATAGTAACCGCAATGACCCTGGCGATGGCCTACGGATTGCGTCACTTTGAAGCTACTTTTCTGATGACCGGCGGTGGTCCCGGCCACAGTACTTCTACCCTGGCGCTTATGATGTACGATAAAATCGGTGCCAGAAAACTGGGACAGGCAAGTACCATCGGAACGATACTTGTTATCGTCGGGTTTATTGTAATTGTTACATTGAACCAAACCCTGGGACGAAAAAGCCTTACCGGCGAAGATCAGTAGGGTGGGGGACTGGAGAATACTATGAAAAGACTAAGAACTATTGTAATAGAAGTGTTTAAGTGGACGTACCTCTTGTTCTTTTTTGCAATTGCGGTGCTGCCTCTACTGTGGTTGATACTCACCTCGTTCAAAACTGAAGCCGAATTTAATACCGCCCCCCTGGCCATGCCGGAGTTTTGGCAGTTTGAAAATTATATAAATGCCGTCAGTGTTGCGAATATGCATGTACTGTTTATGAACTCTATAATCATTGCAACTACCGCAACACTGCTAAATTTGCTTGTAACAAGCCTGGCATCCTTTGTAGTCTCCCGGGAGGAATTCGCCTTCAAGCAGACTATATCAAATGTAATTGTTGCCGGTGTACTGATGCCTATTGTTGCCTTTATGGTGCCGTATTTGGCAATTATCCGTAATCTGGGTCTCTATGATACCCGGATGGCATTAATTGTTACCTATGCGGCTATCAATATTCCCATCTCCTTCTTTCTGATCAAATCGTTTATGGTGAATATACCTAAAGATTTGGAGGACGCGGCTATTATCGACGGTTGTACCTTTGCCCAGCGTTATACTAAGGTGGTCCTGCCGCTTTCAAGGTCGGGGCTGGTTACGGCGGGCACATTGACCTTCATTTGGTCCTGGAACGAGTTCATCTACGCCCTTCTGTTGACTTCATCAAGCAGTGTGCGGACAATTCAGCTGGGTATCAGCTTCTTTACCACCCAATTCCGAAGCGACTACCCCTCGATGTACGCTGCGGTTGTACTCACCATGATTCCGAGCATCATTGTCTATGTCTTTTTTCACGATAAGATTATAAGCGGCTTAACGGCGGGAGCTGTAAAGGGATAATACCATGAACACACATACACCTCATACTGATGAAGGACTGCTGCAGCTGCAGCAGTCTGATGGACAAATTTCTATTTTTTACAAGGGCAAGAAAATTATTGCGCATAGCGAGTCTAATCCCTGTGTGACCTTGGGCAGGGGCCGCGGCTCTTTTCGCAGCAGCCATGCAAATTATAAAATCAAGGACAAAATTCTCACTACCCACACGCTTCGTAGGTTATCGGTAAGCGCCGAAGAAAAACAGCATATCACTTTAATTGATACCGAAAGCGGCGCTCGGATAGAGTGTAGGACAGAAGGGGGTGAGCTGTGTATCGAGGTGAAGACCGAGGGCTCCCGGTTGTCTACTACAGAGGACCCCGCTTACAACCGCATGTGGCTGAACCTTGCAGCTGAAGCGGGGGAACATATCTACGGGTGCGGTGAACAGTATTCACGCCTGGATCTGAGGGGCAGTAAGGTGCCCCTCTGGGTAGAAGAGCAGGGGGTGGGCCGTGGTAAAGGGCTCATTACTACTTTTGCCAATATCCATTCCCAAGCAGGGGGACACTGGTATTCTACCTATTACCCCGCTACCAGTTTTGTCGGCACCGAGGGGTGGTACTGCTATGCCGAAGCCAGTGCATATGCCGAATTCGATTTCACCTCAGAGCGGCACTACCAGCTGCATTTCTGGGAGCTCCCGATCATCAGGATAGGAGTTGAAGAGAGTTTTGCGGCGGCCACCGCCGGGCTCAACCGTATTCATGGTATCCAGCCCCCGCTGCCCGAGTGGACCTATGACGGAATGTGGCTTGGAGTGCAGGGCGGAGGTGAAGAGATTGAAAAAAAACTCGAAGATGCCCGTCAGGCGGGGGTACAGGTCGGCGGGCTCTGGGCCCAGGACTGGGAGGGCAAGCGGGTTACTTCCTTCGGAAAACAGTTGATGTGGAACTGGAAGTACGCCCGGGACCAGTATCCCAATCTCCCCGAACAGATTAAGAACCTCAACCAACGGGGAGTACGCTTTCTGGGCTACATAAATCCCTTTCTTGCTATCGAAGAGGACCTGTATCAGGAGGCCTCCGAGAAGGGCTACTTGATCAAGAACTCCCGCGGCGAGGATTACCTGATCGAGGTCACTACCTTCCCTGCTGCGCTGCTCGATTTGACGAACCCCGAAGCCTTTGAGTGGATTAAAGGCATTATTAAAGAACATATGCTGGGAATCGGCCTGGACGGCTGGATGTGCGACTACGGGGAGTATCTGCCCACCGATGCAGTGCTCTATTCCAAAGAAAGCGCCGAAACATTTCATAATCGGTATCCCGTTGAATGGGCACGGGCTAACCGTGAGGCGGTGGAAGAGGCCGGCATGCTGGGAAAAGTCGTGTTCTTTAACCGCTCAGGCTATAATCAAGCTTCCCGGTATGCCCTTTCCTATTGGGGCGGTGACCAACTGGTAAACTGGTCGTTGGGAGACGGATTGGCAACCGCCATCACCGCAGGTATGTCGGCCGGTTTTAGCGGTGTCGGTTTTTACCACAGCGATTTGGGAGGTTTTACCTCTTTGGGCTGGGTTAAGCGCAGCAAAGAGCTTTTTATGCGATGGGCTGAGTTTGCTCCCTTTAACCAGATTATGCGGTCCCACGAAAGTAACCGCCCCGATGACTGCACGCAATTCAATTCTGACCAAGAGATTCTGGAGCATCTTGCCCGGATGACTAAACTTTTTACTATGCTCAAACCCTACCACATGTATGTGGCTGAGGAATATGCCGATACCGCGATGCCGGCAAACCGTCACCCGGCCCTGATGTATTCCGGCGACGAGACCCTGCATTCCTTGAAATACGAGTACCTCTATGGAGCAGATCTCCTGGTAGCTCCTGTGTACAAAAAGGGTAAAAAGAGCCGTACCGCCTATTTACCAAAGGATGTCTGGATTCATCTCTGGAGCGGTGAAGAGTACAGCGGAGGCTATGTAAGGGTTGATGCACCCCTAGGCCATCCCCCAGTCTTTTACAGAAAAGATTCTTCCTTTGCCGAGTTGTTTGCACGAATCCGGGCCGAGCTTTGAAGAAATGGAGACGATGGTCTAAGCTCCTGGTGTACTACTATATTCTCATTAAACTCTAATGGTTTATGCCGATTATTAAAGTATGAGTACCCGCTATACACTAGTATTGAGAATTGCCCTTTTGTGCTGTTTTTTTACTGCTTCGATTTCCATATTCCCCCAGGATACTCCCGATACAAGGGAACAGGCACTGAATCTTGCCCCCCAGGACCTTGTTCTTGAACAGAGCCTGGAAGGCGGATATCACCTGTGGGTCAGGGCAAAGGAGGGAATAGGCTCAATATTACTGACCGACTCTACTGCGGACCCTGAAAAAAAGGTAAGTACCTACGCCTTAAGAAACCCCGAGTATCATCCGGTGAACGGGGATGAGAGGAGAATGCTCGACGGAGAGTTCTTACCCTCCAAAGAGAGGGGCCTGTATTCATTGATTGATTCAACCCCTGAAGAACATCCGGAGTTGGGAAAAGCATTTCATATTTTTATTCCCTATGTAGTGGAATACGGTTATCCATGGACCCGGGAAGGGGAGCTTCAGATACTCAACGGGACATGGCTCAATATCAGGACCTTTGCCCGCCCCTATGCAAATTATGAAGGACCTTTTTTTGATAATCCCTTTGTTATAGAAGTAGTGCAAAAGTCTAGGGAACCGAAACCGCCGGAGGGCGACTATATGGAGGACACCGTAGAGGCCTATGAAGAGATTTCCAGAGAATCCGACGGTGGAGTAATATTCGGCAAAGGAAAAGATGATATCATCAATAATGTCCGGGATGTACTGCAAAGGGTCGAAGGAAAAACGATTGATTTAGTTCTCTGTCTTGATACAACTAAAAGTATGGAAGACGATATTCCCCATTTGCGGAAATCCCTTATTCCGATGCTGAAAGAAGAAGTGAAAGGTTTTGATGATTTTCAGCTTGGTGTGGTGCTCTACCGTGACTACTTTGAGCTTTATTTAACCCAGCCATATCCCTTCCAGCGTGATTTCAGTAAAATTCAGGGCGTCTTAAACCGGATAAGGGTATACGGGGGCAGAGATATTCCCGAAGCTGTCTACGAAGCCCTCTATACGGGGATCCACTCTTATGAATGGACTGCGGAAAAAAAGCTCATTATACTAGTCGGGGATGCTCCGCCCCATCCGCGGGCTCGGGGTAAAATTACAAAACAGATGGTCTATGATGTTGCGAGAGAGAAGGGGATAGAGATTCACACTATCATTCTTCCGCACTAGCGCCTGGAGTGTCGGAACTCATCTTTTCCAGGACCTTTTGTGTCAGTACTTTGGGCCAGCGCGGGAGCACCTGTGATCCCTCATCTTCATAGTAGGAGAGGAGCTCTTCAAACTGCTGCCGGGCTTGTTCATAGTTACCCTGTTTGTAGCTTAAAAAGGCAATTTCATATTTTGCTTCTACTATTCTTTGAATATCCTCGGGATAACGCTCAATAAAAGCCTGGTAATATGCAACCGCACGTGTATAGTTTTCATTTTCACTGACGATATTTTGAGCCCGTTGAAAATATTCTATAGGCTCAAGATCTTCAGGAATTTCCTCAGGCTGGGATGCACATGCTCCAAGAATGGCCAGTAGGACCACGAGTAACGGTAGAAGTCGGGTAAATGTAGTGTTTCGCATAGGTATTTTGCTCACAGTAATAATTTTAGGATTCAGCCTCGGAGTACACTTCGTCTTTAATGGGCAATGTTTTTTTTAGTTCACGGATAAAGTCTTTTTCATCCCCCATCGGTTCGTACATATCGCACTCTTCAATGCTTCGCCGAGCTACAGTGAAGTATTTATAGTACTTTTCTCCACCTAGTTTCTTTGTCCATTTTCCGGCATCACACCGAACCCTTAATGTGTAATGATTTCCGTCACCCTGGGGCGAACGGACCAGTTTGCAATGGCTACAGTTTGCACAGTAGATTTTTTTAGTTCTTTGTTTCTTGCTCTCTATCTCACTTGAAGTTGAGCTGGACATAAAGTCCCCCTTTTCAAAGGCGCGCTTATAGTACCATGATCGTCTTTTTACCGTCAAGTATTGAGATTTTTCAGCAGGTATTCTCATTTTGAAAGCCATAAGACTTCCAAAATGAGAATACCCACACCATCTTTAAGATAAACTACCTATCTTTAACAAAAGGTGAGTATTCGCGATGTGCAAATTTTACAAAAATTTGCACATCGCGAATTACTGATTTTTCAGCACTTTATATTTGAATATGGCGATACTGTTCATCCCGGCATCAATAGTTTCGATGTGTTCAAGGGGAAGACCTTCAATCAGCTTCGGAACTCCGCCGAAGGCGATAAATTCTCTGAAGTTTTTATAGTGTTCCCCTCCGGCATTCCATTCGATCATCCGTATAATCCCCCTTGAAACCTTGCTGCTCCTAGTGGTGAAGTTGAAATCGGTTAAAAGGAGGTGGCCCTCGGGTTTCACCACCCGAATCATCTCTTTTACAATGGCACCGGCAATGGGTGCAGGCTTTTCATGGAGTGCAAAGGTTGTCATAGCCGCCTCGAAGCTGTCGGCGCCGAAACTCATATCGGTAGCATCTTCATTCACACAGTGTGGTGCATGGGGGCCCTTCTTGGAGACTTTCAGCATCTCCCTTGAAAGGTCTACGCCCTGCACATGAAAGCCGTGTTTTCTAAGCATTTTAAGCTGTCGTCCCGTGCCGCAGCAGACATCCAAAATTGAAGAATAGTTCTGTTGAATGCATATATCCAATAATTTTAGGCGCAGGGAATGGACAAAGGGATACAGAACTATGTCGTAGACCGGTGCAATTGCGTATTCACCCATGTATTCAGCATAATTAACTGCAGGACTCCTTTCAAGTCTGGGGCTCTTACGTGTATAATAGGCTGTGTTTCGCAAAGTTATCGTGAAGAGCGTAGTTGCGCTGCTTACTGTTGTGTTCCTCTTTAGTGCTTTTCAGTCGGTAAGGCTGATTCTGCAGGATGCACAGCAGGGTCAGCAGTATTTATCCCGTTCAGAGCCTGCTCGCTACCATTTTATGGTGATCCTTCCCACTATTGAGGACGAGTTCTTCCAAAAGATGTGGGAGGGAATACAAACTGCGGCGGAGGAGATGAATGTTGGAGTAGAACTCCAGGTACCGCGGAGCACTCTGGAATTACGCAGCGGTACTGCGGAGCTGCTTGAAATCGCCCGTTTATCCCAAGTCGACGGGGTTGCCCTCTATGTAACCAACGAAGAAGAACTAACACCGATTATAAATCGCACCGTAATTTCTGGTATTCCAATTATCACCCTTGAATCGGATGCCCCAATGAGCCGAAGGTCCGGTTTTGTGGGATCAAACAGTTTTAAGCTTGGACAGGAAATAGGCCGAATGATGCAGGAGGCCCAGCCTGACGGGGCGAAAGCCGCTCTGTTGAAAAATGAATATTTCTCCGAGCGCGCCTCACAGTGGAGCATTATTCAATATGGAATCCTCACAAGCCTCTCCAGCGGGGACAATCATGAAATAATTACCGAAAGAATCACCCAAATCGGTGTGCTCAGTTCCGAGGAAAAGGCACGTCAGATTCTCTACCTGAACCCTGAGGTCAATGTAATATTCTGTACCAGCTTGATAGATACTATTGCAGCCTCCAATGTGGTTTCTGAGTTTAGCAAGGCAGGGGAAGTGAAAATAATCGGATACGGGCATAACCGGGAGATTGAACGCGGTTTAGAGGAAGGGTTTATTTACGGCACTCTGGTGAGAGATCCGGAGGCGATCGGCACACGGGGTATGGAAGCGCTGGTGGGGCTCAACAGCAATCGGTATGTCCCCTCCTTCATGTACACTCCAAGCCGTGTGCTGACGGGGGATTCACAGTGAGACCCGCCCGTACAATAAAAAACCGGCTATTGACCTTTTTTATTTTAATAATGCTTATTACTGCCCTTACCAGCGTATACAGCCTGTTTGCCTCCCTCCGCCTGGGGGGAAGGGTAGAGCAGCTTACCCAGACCGAAGTGCTGATGCGCAATATCAGGGGACAACTGAAGGATACAAAACAGTCCCTCGATGAGTATTTGATGGTGCAGCGAGAGGATGCGCGAAGGGCGGTGTATACGAATTTAGAGGATCTACAGGCCCTTGTTGCCGGCCGCCGTACCCCCTATCAGAGCCAGGAACAGTTGATGGTCAAAGATATCAGTTATCTGATCAACAAATACTCCCTTCAGACGAGGGGAGTAATAGAGGCAAAGGCCGTACGGGATATTGTAGGGTATACGGAGGCGTATAAAGCCGCAGAGCTGACCGCCTCTTATATAAATACATTCATCGATAAAGTTTTAATAGAAAATCTGAACCGCCGGACCGATGCGTACCGCTATCTATCGGAGAGTTACCAACAGGTCCAAACATTCAATTTTTTTCTTGTTGTCACCGCGATTATCCTCACAATACTGCTGATAATGCTTTTTACCGACAGTCTCACACGGCCGGTGGTCCGGTTGGCCCATCTTGCCGAGGAAATTAGCCGGGGCAATTTTGATGTAGATGATATTCACGTGCACACTAAGGACGAAATCGGGGTGACCGCCAGAGCCTTTAATGAAATGAAAAACAGTATACGCCGCTATGTGGCTGAAATGAAAGAGAAGGCTCAGATAGAGAAGAATTTGGCTGACCAGAAGGTGAAGAACCTTGAAATGCAGCACCTTTTGAAAAATGCCGAGATAGCCTCGCTGCGTTCTCAGATGAACCCCCATTTTTTATTTAATTCTCTTAATACCGGAGTCCAGCTCGCAATTTTAGAAGAGGCCGATCGGACCGCAGAATTTATGGGAAATTTGGCATCCCTCTTTCGTCATAATGTTCGTCGCCTTTGGCGGGGTAATACAATTGATGACGAGCTTAAAGGGCTGAGGTATTACGCCGATTTGTTGAAAGTACGTTTCGGTGATACCTACAGAATTGTTATCCGCATTCCAAAGGAACTGCGCCGGATTAAATTTCCGCCTCTTATTTTTCAACCCTTGGTGGAGAATTCGGTTATTCATGGGTTTGAACACAAAGAGGGGGGAGGCAGTGTCCGTGTAGAGGGTTTTCGGCAGCAGGGAAAGGTCGTATTCCAGGTCAATGATGATGGTACCGGTATGGGCCGGGATGCGATAGTACCGGCCCTCAAACCGGTTTCCTTTTCGGATGAAGATTTTTCTTCCCGCACAGGTGTTGGTATGCGGAACGTTGTGCTGCGATTGCGACTCTTCTTTAATCGTGACGACGTGGTAAAAATTGAAAGTGTAGAAGGGAAGGGCACTGAAATACGAATAGAGCTGCCGGAGGAAGAAGTCGAATATGTATAGTGTGCTGATTGTTGATGATGAGCAGCCGGTAATAGAGAGTATCAGTTTCATGCTGCAAAAATACCGACCTGAAATTGGGATTGCCGGTACCGCAATGTCCGGGCGCGAGGCTATTAAAGCGGCGGAAGAGTATAAGCCTGATATTATCCTCATTGATGTAAAAATGCCCGGAATCGACGGGCTTGAAGCGTTACGGGAGATAAAACGTCGTAATCCGAATGTGCTTCCGATCCTCACCACCGCCTATGAGCGTTTTGATATTGCCCAGACCGCCTTTGAATTAGGAGTGCAGGACTATATTCTCAAACCATTTTCCAGGGAAAAGCTGATTAATGCTGTTGATGCGGCGGTGGAATCCCTCGATCAGCGACTAAACGGGCGGGGGGATAATCTCAAACACATCGAACTTTCCCATGCCCTCAGCAACACTATTGAACAGCTGCTGTTTCGGGCAATAAAACTGAACAGTGAAATAGATGATTTTATTCCCTATCTCAAGACAACCCTCAACTTCAAGACTGCCAGGGGCTGCATCGGTATACTTGAATGGGGAAGGGAACAACCGGACTCAGCAGTCGATATGGGGCGTAATGTAATAAGCCGGTTAAAATACAAATTTCCCTGCTTGGCCTCAGCGTTTAAGCCGGAGATATTGTTCTTTTTTCCGGAGACCTCCGAGGGGAAGTCTATACCTGATATTCAGCATATGGCGGCACTGTTGGAGCAAGAAAATTCAAGCCCAGCCCATTGGCGGTTCGGCGTTGGGAAATGCGTCGAATTTGAGAAGATAAACGAATCATATTTGGAGGCCCGCCAAAAAATACGAGGGGAGGCCGAAACCTTTGATGCCGGCCAGTTGTTATCATACGCCGAGCAGTGGCGGCGCAGGTTGGAACCTTCTATTCAGAACAATCATATTGAACAGATAAGAGAGATTTTTTCCGAAGTAGTGCAGCGAACAGAAACCAGTATAGTTGCCGAAGCCGTGCTATGTGAGATTTTTTTGTATGTAGAACATATGAATTCGGTGTATACCGGTTTTCACCTCCATCGATATGTTACTGAAGACACATTTCGATCTCGGGCAGTAACAGTAGAAGAGCTTTCGGATTTTTTCAGCGGGTGGGCGTATGCCCTGGCGGATAAAATGAAAACTGTTCAAAAAGAGAACTTGCCGAATATACTGCGAAGGGCCCTTGATTTTATCAACCTCAACTATTCATATCCGCTGCAGTTGACCGATGTAGCCAAGCAGGTTGAGGTAAGTTCGGCCTATTTGAGCCATCTATTCTCCAGCCACTTGCGCAAGAGTTTTGTTGATCAGCTTACACAAATTAGATTAGATAAGGCGAAGCAATTGCTCAAAGAGCACGCATATTCAATAAAAGAGGTGAGTTCGATGGTGGGATACCAGGATCCGAATTATTTTTCCCGTCTGTTTAAGCGGTTTACCGGGTGTTCGCCATCGGAGTTCGGATAAGTCTGCATT
>CAZDFY010000013.1:19984-53656 GCA_964504785.1 uncultured Sediminispirochaeta sp.
TCTGTTTAAGCGGTTTACCGGGTGTTCGCCATCGGAGTTCGGATAAGTCTGCATTGCAGGCATTGCCGGATTTACCTGTAGTGTCGGTATTGCAGCTGCAGACATATCTGGACAAATTTTATCTAAAAAAAATACTTATCACAGTACCCCTTATCTGCTGAGAAAAAGATTAGTAAGAATTGTGAAAAACAATCCTGCTGACGGAAACCGAGTCCGGTGGTAAAATTCTGTAGAAACTTAAACCTATTAAGGAGGTTTTATAATGAAAAAGGGTCTTACCCTGATGCTAACACTACTTCTGCTTCTACCGATGGTAACCGTATGGGCCGGAGGACAGCAGGAAGGCGGAGAAGCTGCAACGGAAGAATCAGCTTCTGCAGATGTACCTCAAGTAAAACTGGACTATGGAAATGCCAGTGGCGAGCTTGAGATTTTTTCCTGGTGGGCTGGTGACGAAGCGCCGGCACTCAATGCACTGATCGACCTGTATAATGATAAGAATCCGCAGGTTGAAGTAATAAATGCAACCGTTACCGGCGGTTCCGGCGTGAATGCAAAGGCAGTACTGAAAACCAGAATGCTCGGCGGAGATCCGCCCGATTCTTTTCAGGTGCATGCCGGACAAGAGCTGATCGGTACCTGGGTAGCTGCAGAGAGAATGCTCGATCTTACACCGCTTTTCGAATCCGAAGGCTGGATGGACGTATTCCCGCAGGACCTGATTAACCTGATCGGTACGGAAAACGGAATTTGGTCGGTACCGGTAAACGTGCACCGTTCCAATGTAATGTGGTATGTTCCCGATAATCTTGACAAGTGGGGAGTAGATGTTCCGGAATCCTGGGATGAGTTTTTTGAAGTTGCCGAAGAGCTTGAATCACAGGGTGTAACTCCGCTTTCACTGGCAACCAACTGGACTGTAAACCACCTGTGGGAATCGGTTGCCCTTGGAGTACTGGGTGCGGACAAATATGATGCACTCTGGAACGGTGAACTCTCCTGGACCAGCGCAGAAGCAGTGGAAGTGTGGGCCACTTTAGACAAAATCCTAGATTACACCAACGACGATTTCTCCTCTCTGAGCTGGCAGCAGGCCACCGACCTTGTAGTCGGGGGCGACGCAGCTTTCAATATCATGGGCGACTGGGCAGCAGGCTATATGAGCACCACCCTTAATCTTGAACCGGGTTCAGGGTATGGATGGGCAGCTTCTCCCGGAACCGAAGGCTCCTTTATGTTCCTGGCGGACAGCTTTGGTTTTCCGAAGGGTGTAAAAAACCCCGCTGCTACTCTGGCATGGCTTAAGAACTGTGGATCTAAAGAGGGACAGGATACTTTTAACCCTCTGAAGGGTTCCATTTCCTCCCGCACCGACTCGGACTTAAGCAAATACAACGATTACTCTAAGTCGGCGGCTAAAGACTTTGCCGACAATCGGATAGTCGGAAGTCTCGCCCACGGTGTTACCGCGAATGAAGGCTTCATGAATGATTTCGCCACAGTAATGGAAATGTTTTTGAAGAACCGCAATCCTGAACAAGCTGCCAACGCAGCCCAGGCAATTGCTATTCAAAACGGCATTGTAAGCAAGTAAGTATTTTCTAAAGTGAAAAAAGGGAGCAGGGTTTCAATTTATGGCCCTGCTCCTGTCATAAAGGGAACTATATGGTAGAGTCAAAAAAAAATGCGGTGTATTCTATATTAGTATTACTTCCTTCCGTGATCCTTCTTCTCATTTTTGTATACGGGTTTATAGGTAACTCTTTTTATGTCTCCCTGACGGACTGGGGCACCGGTGCGGCGCTGAGGGAGAATCCGGTGAAAAACTTTGTTGGATTGAAAAATTACCGTGAGCTCTTCACCGGAGCAATTAATGCCCGTTTTCGACAGGATTTAATAAATGCGGTATTTTACTCCCTCTTTTTAGTGGTAGGAACACTTACGGTTGGGCTGTTTTTAGCTATTCTATTGGATAAGGGACCAAAGGGCGAACACGTCCTGCGAACAATTTTTCTTTTTCCCATGGCCCTTTCGTTTATTGTAACTGGTACTATCTGGCGCTGGGTGTTTTCACCTAAGGGAGGGGTAAATCTCATTCCCACCTGGTTCGGTATGGAGAGGGGCAAGTTTCTCTGGCTGTCAAGCCGTGAGCAGGTGTTGCTTTTCAACTGGCAAAATATCCTGCAGATCATTGCCTTGATTCTATTTGTAATTTTTGCCCTTGTGTTATACAGCGGTTGGAAGAATAAAAAACGGACCCAAATAACATGGGGAGCGGTTTTGTCCGGTGTGATGTTGTTCTATGCGCTGGTACTGCATAACATTTTGCCCCCTATTTTACCGTATGAGGAGTCCCACGGCTTCAGCCTGGCAACTATCGGCATAATTATTGCGGCGGTTTGGCAGTACTCGGGGTATACTATGGCCCTGTATCTGGCGGGTCTTCGGGGGCTGCCTGTGGCAATGTATGAATCGGCTAAAATGGACGGGGCCGGTGATCTTACCTATTACTTTAAAATTGCAATCCCGAATATGTGGCCGATAACCCTCAGTGCGATTATTATCATTTCGCATATTTCCTTAAAGTTGTTTGCTTTGATTTTTTCAATGGCCGGTGCGGATAACGCCAGTACGGGGCACCCTTCGGTATTGATGTATCTGGTTACTTTCCGGGCGAATAACTTTGCTATCGGTGCCGCTATTTCGGTGATTCTGTTTTTGATGGCCGCCCTGTTTATCATTCCCTATCTGATTCAGTCCTACCGGGCGCGGAGGTAATCGAAGATGTCACAAAATACTTTAAGAAGAGTCAGCCCTCTCATTTACGTCATGGTACTGACGATAATGGTTATCTTTCTGGTGCCGATCTATATGGCGATCATTACTGCCCTAAAAAATCCGGCGGAAATCAATCTTGCTACTGCCTGGCATCTGCCCTCTACTCCTTATTGGCGCAGTTTCTCAGAGGCCCTGAAACTGCTGCTGCCGAGCCTGCAGAATAGTCTTGTATTGACCATTACCGGCACGGCCCTTTCTGCTCTGGTAGGTTCTATTAACGGTTTCATCTTTTCAAAAAACCGATTTCCCGGGAGCGAAGTTGTCTTTACTTTGTTTCTCTTTGGAATGTTTATTCCCTATCAGATCATCCTTATACCGTTGTTTCAATTGCTGCGGACAATCGGAATATACGGTAGTTTGAGCGGGCTTATACTTGCCCATGTGGTGTATGGAATTCCCATTACTACTTTGATATTTCGCAATTTTTATGATCAAATACCCGATTCAATAGTGGAATCCGCCCGACTTGACGGCGCCGGCTTTTTCGGCCTGTACGGAAGGCTGTTTCTCCCTCTATCGGTTCCCGGTTTTGTCGTAGTGGGTATATGGCAGTTCACCCAAATTTGGAACGAGTTTCTCTGGGGTGTTACCCTCACCAAACAATCTTCCCAGCCGGTAACCGTAGGACTGGCCCAGCTGGCCGGCGGCCAGGCGGTAAACTGGAACCTGCCCATGGCCGGCTCATTTCTGGCCGGGTTTCCTGTACTGCTGATTTACATCTTTCTGGGTCGGTATTTTATTCGCGGCCTGTTAGCCGGTTCTGTGAAGGAGTAGCTGTAAGCCGAAACATATTTTAAGACTGCACCGCCGAGAAGTTTTCAGTGGTGCAGTTTTTATGACCAGATCTTATGAGTAGTTCTTACCGAAGGAATTGCGATATACCTTATTCCACTGAAGCTCCTCCAGAGAGTGGGGGCCTTTGTTCTCGGCGGGATATCCCGCCGAAATTATTGCTTCTACCTCGTAATGAGAGGGAATATTGAGGGTTTTCTTTACATATTCAGATGCCGGTGCTTCATCCGGTGCTTTTCGCCCGCGAATTTGTATCCAGCAGCTGCCAAGCCCCTCTTCTTCAATAGCTATTTGCAGGTCGATTGCAGCGATGCTGCAGTCTTCTATCCATGCCGTTGCCTGCTGCAGATCCGCGCAGACTACTACTGCAAAGGCGGCTTTCGACAAAAACGCCGAACTATGGGTTTTGCATTTCGAGAGAGAATCTAAAAGGGATGGATCATCAACCAGTATAAAGCTCCATGGTCGTTTCCCCTTTGAACTGGGTGAGAGAAGGGCTGCCTGGAGAATTCGGTCGAGTTTTTCTGATTCAACAGGGCGGGGCTCGTAGGCTCGAATACTGCGCCGCCTTTGAAGTAATTTAAATAGCATACATATATCTCCTCTCAACTGTAATAGAAAAATAGTGAGATAAGTATTCCGATCACAATACCGGCAACCGCTTGAGGGTAGGTGTGGCCGAGTAAGGTTTTCAGGTGCTGCCGTTCAAAACCTTCATGGAGCAGATAATTAAACTCTTCAAGCAGGTCATTGAGGATTTCAGCGTGTTCACCAGCGGCCCGCCGGATTCCCGTTGCGTCATATATTACAATGACCGCCAGAACTGTGGATATGGTAAATTCAGAGCTGCTCCAACCGTGGACCAGTCCCATACTGGTAGCTAAAGAGGCAACCGCTGCCGAATGGCTCGAGGGCATTCCACCGGTTTCAAAAGCACGATGGAAATTTAATTTTCGCTGGAAAATAGCTTCCTGGAGACTTTTAAGCGCCTGGGCAATAAAAGCTGCAAGCAGGGTAGTCCAGAGTATACTGTTCTGTAAGACTTCAGCCATAATATCTATTTCTTACCGCGTGATAATAATTTCTTCTTCTTTTTTTCGTTACCTGCAGTAGTCTGCTGTGCTGCTTGATCGGCGGGAGATTCAGCCGAAGGGGGGGGCAACTGGTTAGATGAAGAGTCCTTAAGTTCATCTTCTTTCTCTTTTAACTCTTTCTCCTTATCCTTTGCCTTTTTTGATCTCTCCCGGCTTTTCTTCTTTCCCGACTTGTAGAAAAAATTAAGTACATAATAGAAGAAAGAGTAAATAATTCCTACAATAAACGCGACCAAGGTAACCGCTACAGTAGATATATCGGCAAACATGTACCCGAATAGGTTTATGCTTGTAGTGTACCCTACATTAAGGGCTACAAAAGCCACAACAATGGCAAGAAGAATAATATGGATGACCAATCGTATCATTTTTTCTTCGTCTCCTTTGTATTTTCATCGCTCTTTTGTGATAAATTTCGCTTTTTACGGTACTCATCAATTGTGAGCATAGCTGGTCTTTCCTCTTCAAGGATCTTAAGATCAATCGATTCAAACTCTTCATCATGGGCCTGAAACTGTCGAAGTATGTGACTTAGTTCAAGGTTATCCTTTATTATATTTAACGCCTGAAGTCGGGAGAAGAAAGTCTGCAGAATTCCAAAAGCCATTTTTCCTAGGCTGCGGGTGTCTTGATTTCGGTGGACCCGCTGGTCCAGGTCTGTCTGGGCAAAAGCTTCAAGCCCCCATTGCTGGTAAACATCAATCAAATGAGAGGTTTCTACTCCATACCCTATAGGAAAGGGGATCTGTTCCAATACTTCTCTGCGTACCGCATATTCACCGGAGAGCGGCTGTATAAGACCGGTTAATTCCGGAAAGAACAGGCTGAAGAGGGGGCGAATAAGAATTTCAGTTACCCGACCCCCTCCGGAAGGGCGAACCCCTTGAGAGAAAGCAAGGGGACGGTCATAAAAAGCTTTTACGTATTTGATTTCTTTTCGATATACCAAGGGGGCAATTAAACCGTAGGCGAAGCGCGGGTGTATATTCTTAATGTCGGCGTCTATATACACAATTATGTCGCCGTCCAGTTGATATATCGCCTTCCAGAGGTTTTCCCCTTTTCCCTTTTTGGTTTCAAGGTTTGGAAGGATTTCGTCCGCCATATATACATCCGCGCCGAAGGATTTAGCGACGGCAATAGTGTTATCAGTAGACCCTGAATCGATGACGGCAATTTCATCAAGAAGAGAAAACCTGTTCATTAACTCCGAACGGAAAAGTATTATTTCTTTGCCGATGGTTGATTCCTCGTTTAATGTGGGAATGCAGAGCGATATTTTTAAATTTTGTTTCTGCTTTTGGGCGACCAAATCTTCAAGATCGTTGAAGGCTGAATGGTGGTAGGTGTTTCGTTTGAGCCACGTATTAAGTTTCATCACAATACCCCTTATCTATGGCTATCAGCAATCCAAGTAGTTGGGAGAGTCCACTGTAAATAGGTTCAATGTCGATGTTTTCTTCCAGCTTGTTGAGGTTTTCTCCATCGGTGAGCCCGAGGGTGAGAGCGGGAATACCATGGTCTATAAATGCCGAGAGCTCCGAGGTGCTCGGAGTAATTCTCGGATTGATATCAAGAGATTTCATAATTGCCCGGGCGTTTGATGCGAGGGGATGGGAAAAAGAGATACCCCCGGGATTTCGTTGGGCGAGGATCTGTATTTCAACCTCCGAGCCGTTATGAGACGACACTTCCGCCGCAATATCTTCAATCCGTTGTCGCAGAGTGTGCACCATTTCATTTGATTCGCTGCGGATTTCAAACCTCAGTACCGCATCTGTGGCGATGGTATTAAAACTTCGTCCCCCAGAAATTGAACCAAGTACAATACTTGTTTTCGGGCGCCGGGGTATCGGGATTTCCAAAATGCGGTTTATCAGCTCATTTATGGTAACGATCGAGCCTACAGCCCCAAAGCGGGTCCAATCATATTCTTCCGGTAGACGGTAGGTAATTTCACAGCGGGCCATTCCTATGGATGTATGGCTGAGCCGTCCAAGTTTAACCCCCTCTATACAAACCCCTTCATGAATAGGCATATCGGTATTATCGAGAAAAAAACGCAACCCCTCAATATTTCCGTGGCCCAGGCTTCGCGAAGACCCCATTAGTACAAGATTGGAGTTCAATTTAATATTTAGTTCTTCCAACACTGCGGGGATAGTGGCCAGGGTTGCTACCCCGAGGGCATTATCTCCGACGGCAGGGCCTTTTACCCGGCTCGGTTCAATTGCAATAGTGTGGTCAACCGTTTCATCAAAAACGGTATCCAAATGGGCAACTATCAGGATATTACGTTCGCCGGTTTCCCCGGGTATAATACCTAAACCGTTTCCAACTTCATCGGTTGAGCAGTTAAGCATCTGATATTGGGTAAAGCGGTTTACTAAAAAGCTCATCCTGTTATGTTCACGGAAGGTTGGGGCGGGAATCTCACCCAGCATCACCAAATTGGTCAGCAGGGTATCTCGCATTCCTTTGAGTTTTTTTTTCAACTGAGGAAGAGATTCAATAAGCTCGGTCATCCTCTGGTCCATCAACATCCTCCTTTGATGCTGTAATTGTAATGGAGGAGCCCCAAAGATGCAATTACTAAATGGTAGTTACAGGAATTCGAAATTTGAAAGAGTTTACTCTTTCAAATTTCGAATTACCTCAATACCTTAAGCCATTTTTCCTTCCTATAAAGGTTTGTGAGCATTCGAAATGTGAAGTGTGCTTAGCACACTCCACATTTCGAATTGCTGTGGTAGTTCGAAAGTGACCACCGTGCGGATCAGTTTAAAGTCCAGCGTGAGGACCAGCTCGATGCCCCTCGTAAAGACAAAATTTGAAAAAAATATTCTAAAATTTGGATATCACCCTCTTTTTTCTTATACTTGAAAAAAGAGGAGAGTATATGACTGATCTAAAAACAAATTATATGGGAATCGAGCTTAAAAATCCGATTATTGCCGGAGCATCCAGTCTTACTTCTCATATGGACAGCATCCGAAAGGTTGAGGATGCCGGGGTCGGAGCATTAGTGATTAAGTCCTTATTTGAAGAGCAAATTCAACTTGAAAGTTATAAGATGAAAGAGGACTTGCACAAAGATGACGATTTGTACGCGGAGATGCTGAGCATCTTTCCCGATTTAGAGCATGCCGGGCCGGATGATCATCTTCACTGGGTCCGTAAAGCGAAAGAGGAAACTTCAATACCTGTTATTGCGAGTTTAAACGCGGTGAACCGACAGACCTGGATAGAGTATGCACAGAAACTGGAAGAGACGGGGGTTGATGGCTTAGAGCTTAATTTTTACCGCCTTCCTATTGAATTTGATGTTGACGCTCGTACAGTTGAAAAGGAGCAAGTTGATGCGGTGACGGAGGTAGTCCAAAATGTGGACATTCCTGTTTCTGTAAAGTTAAGTCCCTATTACACAAGTCCGCTGTATTTCATTAAGCAACTCGACAAAGTAGGTGTTAAGGGCTTTGTGCTGTTTAATCGTCTCTTTCAGCCCAGTATCAATATCAACCGTGAGGAGAACGATTATTCTCTTAATCTGAGTAACAGCAATGACTATAGGCTGGCGCTGCGGTTTTCCGGACTGCTCCACGAACAGATCAACGGCAGTATATGTGCTTCCAACGGGGTAAATTCAACTGAAAATCTAATCAAAGTGCTGTTGGCCGGTGCTGATGCGGTTCAAATGGTAAGTGCTTTATACAGCCACTCTATTGTGATTGTTCCGAAGATCCTTGGTGAATTGAAAGAGTGGATGGGCGATAAAAATTACTCAACACTGAAAGATTTCAGGGGTAAATTAAGCTATGCAAAGAACAGTAAACCTGAGGTCTACACCCGTGCACAGTACGCTAAGGCCCTTTTGCATCCGGAAAAATATATACAGACGGATAAGTAAGGTACTTTCAAATATGCTGCTTTTATACACGGGTGTACGCCATGTTATGTTGAGAGGATAAAGGAGCGGGCTTTTGCCTCGTCGAGGGGCCTGGAAAAGAAAAATCCCTGGCCAAGTTCACAATTGAAATTACGAAGGGCCTTTGCCTCAATAGAAGTTTCAATTCCCTCGGCGATGACCTCCTTTTTCATGGAATGACCCAAGTTAATAATAGTGCGTACAACCTCGCTATTGTCCCGGTTTTCGTGAAGGCCGCTCACGTAGGAGCGGTCTATTTTCATGGTATCAAAGGGAAAACGGTACAGAAGACTGACTGATGAATAACCTTCGCCAAAATCATCCAGGTGGAGCTTTACTCCCATACTTTTCAATTTGTTGAGGGTTTCTAAAGCACCCTTGGTATCAGTGATAATTGCGTTTTCCGTGACCTCAATCACAAGGTTCTCAGGGGGAAGCATGCTCTCGGAAAGGGCGTTTTGTATATCCTGTAGTATATCGGAAGACTGGAGTTGTCGGGGGGAAACATTTACACTAATAGTAGCATGCTGCATATTTTCCGGCAGGTTACTCAGCCAGCTGCTCATATCATTGCAGGCACGGTATAGGACCCAGCGACCTATCTCAAAAATGAGGTCACTCTCTTCGGCAATAGGAATAAACGTTTCCGGACTCACTCGGCCCAGAACCTTCGAATTCCAGCGGATAAGGGCTTCAAATCCTTTGAGCTTTCCCTCAGAAAGCTCTACAATCGGCTGGTACTGAATATCAAAAGCGCCGTGTAACACTGCTTCCCGGAGTTCCTGCTCAATGTTCATGTGTTCAATGGCGCGTTCCTGAAGCTCTCCCTGAAAAATTGAGTAACGATGTTTTCCTTGTTGCTTTGCGTGGTACAGGGCGATATCTGCGTCCCGGATAATCTCTTTCGGCTGCTGGTGCCGTTGTTCTGCAAAGGCAATGCCGATGCTGGTGCCAAGCTTAATATCAATATTGTTAAAGACGATATTTTCAAACATTTTATCTAAAATTCGCTCGGCAACCTTAATCGTTTGTGAAGGTTCGGTAATTTCATCCATCAACACAATAAACTCATCGCCACCAAGGCGGCCGACGGTATCAACGTCGCGCAGGCACATATGCAGCCGACGGGCAGCCTCTTTTAGAACAAAATCTCCGACTATATGACCATAGGTGTCGTTTACAAATTTAAAATGGTCAAGGTCGATAAAAAGAATTGCAAAGGTCATACCGCCACGATGTTTATACTTGTTAAAGGCATGCTGAAGATGTTCGGTAAAGAGTTCACGGTTCGGCAGACCGGTCAACGCATCATGAAAGGCGGTATGTCTGAGTTGTTCTTCTATATGCTGTCGGCGGTTAATCTCCTCTTTAAGAGAAGAGTTTGCCCTTTGGAGTTCCCTGGTTCTCTCTTCTACCTCTTCTTCGGTCTTATGATAAAGTTCCTCGATTTCATTCATAATTCGGCGGTACTCGCGTACATCCTGAATGACAAAAATAGTTCCGCTGATGGAGTTGTCCCGGGACAATAAGTGTGAGGCTGAGATATACGCGGGGAACAGGTCGTTATCCTTATCGTATAAACTGGTTTCAACCGAGGCGGAGTTCTCTTTATCAAGTTTTTCTACAAGAACTTGCATTCGGCTGTAGTTGGGACAGTCCGCGAGTTTTCTGCCGATTAGTTCTTCACTTTTTTTCCCGAATATTGAGGTAAAGGCATTGTTGATAACTTTAATAATGCCGCTTTGGTCACACACTATAAGAGGGTCCGGCATTGTGTGGATAATTCGGTCTGCAGCAAAGGAAACGTTCATTTCTAAAAAGAAGAATTGTGAACTACCGAAGAGAAGCAGAGTGTAGAGAATAAAATAACCTATAAAACCAAAGGGGTAGAGCGCGATTCCAACCATGGGGACTGTATCAACCATCGGCAGCAGCAGTGCGACGGCGGTAGTAATAAACCACAGTCTTTTCCTTTTTGAAACAGCCGTAGGTCCTTCCATAAGGGTTCGGCCGGTATGACTGAGTCTTATAAGCAGCCGGATGGAAAAATAAATTCCATAGGCAAGCAACCAGAGCGCAGCGGTCGGAACATATGACCACCTATGGGTCACATATACCTGTTCGAGTAAAGAGCCTTGGAAAAAGAGAACTATTCCAAAACCACACACTATAATGTCGAAGGGATGCAGGTAGGGAGGGGTAAATTCCCGGTCGGAGAGTGAATTGGTGTACACCAGCAGGGCCGGGGGGACACAAAGATACGACAGGAGCCATCCCAGAACCCATATCCTGCCGGTACCGTAATAGGGGGTCATAGCAGCAAGGGTGTGAAAAAAGAGAGTAGCCGCTATAGGTACAGTCAGTACAATTATTGTACGACCGAGCCTAGTAGTAGCCCTTTTGCTGTAAATTAAGGCTGCCATCAACATAACCGCAATAAGGGTGATAAAGGGCCCAATTGCAGCAGGGGTAAGCATGTATATTGTACTAAACAGGTTCATTGACTCTAACATCATCTTTTACATCCAAAAAATATAATATCTATAATTTATAGAACGGTCAATACTACTGCCTCTAGGGAGTCCCTTGATCTAATCGTGTATAGAGGCTTGAAAGTTCAGGAAAGAGGCTCTTGATTTCTTCGCTGGTTACAAACCGCTCAAATTCTGCTTGGGCGGCGGCCATATTCTGTGAGTTTGGCGAGGTAAGTAAAGTGGAGCTCCGTTGTTTGAATTGTTCATACCGTTGCACCGCCTCCCGTAAACGGCTGTTGGATTCTCCACGACTTACCAATTCCGCCATTTGATCTACTGCATCATCAAGTTCCTCTTGGGCCTTGCGGTAGCGCTGGGTAAGCTGTTGTTGTTCCTTTTCCAAACGAGTTACCCGCCGGTTGAGGGTGTCTATTTGTGTTTCCTTCTGCTTTAGTGTTTCTTGCAGCTCGCTTATCCGGGTGTCTTTTCTGTCAATTTCGTCATTCAGCTGGTCCGAGGTTTTGTCGCTTTGCAGTAGTGTTTCTTGCAGCGCCTTTCGTTCTTCCTTTAGTAGGTCCAACTGGGATTGCAGCTGCCGTTGTTCCGTTAAAAGTTCAGCTTCAGCGGTGTCATAATCGGCTTTAGCCCTTTCAAGACGGGTTTCAAAAATCTGTAGTAAGCCTTCTACCGCACTGCGGGCAGCGGCTGTGTGCACAGGGGCTGCTTCCGTTATTGCTGCAGTGAATTGTTCAGCCGCTTGTTCAAGCTCACCCTCTTCCACCGAAGTGTCGGCGGCAGACAGCAGTTCCCTTATTCTTTCACCACTCTCCTGTCGGTTTATTTTTTCAAGTTGAGTAACGGCGGTTGAAACCGAAGGAATAAGCTCCGTCGCCCTGTTGAAGTACCTCTTAGCCTCGTACAACTTTCCCTCTTGTTGAAGTTTTTGGGCTTCTTCTACTGTGCTTCGGAGGGATGAAATTGTCTTTGCGGCCTCGAGGAGGGATTCATCGGGGGAAGATGTGCCTGTTTTAGTGCTTTGGTCCTCTAAAAGCCCCAAAAAAAACTGGTCTATGTCACGGCGTTTTGCAATTGAAGGGGCTTCGTTAATTGCCACATTTTGCAGAAACTCACGCATGTCGGCAATTTTGGTGAGGGCTGTGTGGCGGTCTCCCCCCTCCAAGGCAGTTTGGATCTCCCGATACATACCGTTTATTTGATCACGGTAAAGCTGTTCATTCTGTCTGATCTCAGAAAGCTGCTCGAGTTCCTCCTTTGCCTCGCTTGTTTCAGCGGTAAGTCGTTCCCGTTCGGTTTCGAACTGTTGGCGCAGCTCTTCTTCCCGCTCTTGGGTCTCTTTTAGGATTTCCTCTTTTTCCCGATTAGCCTCCGCAAGAATTTGTTCCGCCGTTGCTTTTGCTTCCTGCAGCTCTTGCTCCTTCTCTTCAAGCTGCTGCATAGTTTTGCTTCGGTATTCCTGCAGTGCGGCGCTGTAACGCTCTTCCTGTTGCGCTCGGAACTGTTCAAGCCGGTTTTGCATTTCCTCACTGCTCACACCTTCAGATTCAAGGCGCCGGCGTTCCGAACTAAGAGCTGCTCTCAGTTCTTCCTGCAATTCCTGCTCTTTCGCTTCGATTTCAGCCTGCATATTCTCCTGAAGCGTCTGTCGTTCCTGTTCGATTTGCTGTAGGTCTTCCCGTATTTTGGATATTTCCGACTCTTTTGCTTTAAGTTTTTGTTCGGACTCTTTTTTTACTTCCTCTAAAATTTTTCCCTCGGCACTTTCAATTTGAGTTGATTTTACGCTGAGCTCCTCAATTCTTTGACTGAAATAATAATTAGTACCGAAAACTCCCGCAGCAATAAGAAGGACCGCGAGAATATTTACAACCAGGGGAAAAAGTGACCCTTTTTTTTCAGGTTCAAACTTTGTGAACGCTTCGGAGGTCCCCAGACGGTTACCGGTGGCAACTTGATCTATTTGGGCGACAATCTCCCGGCGTTCCTCTTCAGAAAAACCCTCCACCTCAACCGGAATATCATCACGGAGCGTATCCTGTGCAGGTTGTTGTTGTGAGGGAGAGTTTGTGGCCACTTTTTCGCAACTCCTTTACTACAGGGTATAATGTTTTGATCACTAGTTGATCACTATAAGTTGTCGACACAATACTTGTAAAAGTTTAAGCGGTCGGCTAAAGCGACCGATTATTATGATGAAGCCTTTATCAGGAGTGTTGCAGCAGAGTGAGAATCCGAGCGAAAATTATTTTTGTCGTTGTTCCAATCCTCATGACATCACTTATCATTACCGGGGTGGTTTCTTCTTTTGCCGCCAGAAGCGGAATGACACGGATTGCCATTGAATTTTTGGGGTTCAAGGCTGAGGAACTCGAAAACTATGCGTACAGTCAATGGAATTTGCTGGAACAGAATAATTTACAGAATGATGAAAGGTATCTAAATGTAGCTAAAAATGCGGTTGCCTCCTACGCCGAGTCGATTATACGGAGTGAAACCGAGTTAATTATTGCCCTGGACTCCGATGCCCGGCCGGCAATGTCCTCCTCGGAGGTAGAACTAACGGTAGTTGAAAAGGCCCGGCTCTATAGAAAAATCCATGAAGGCGATGAGGGTTGGGTGAACTTGACCCTTGGTGGAGTAAATCGAGTGGGCCAGTCCTTTGAGTTTGCCCCCTTCAATTGGTATGTCCTTGTAACCGAGAGTTCCCAGGCCTTTTACCGTGAAGCTGATGAGATTATCATAAATACCGCCTATGTGCTTGGCGGATCGATCATTTTGTCCCTTATTTTACTGTTTTTCTTTTCAGGGTATCTTACAAAACCGCTGCGGTCGGTAGTAAGAGGTATGCACCATATTATTGAAACCAACGATTTATCCTACCGGGTACCGGTAGAATACAACGATGAAATTGGAAGGCTGGCATATACCTTCAATATGATGAGCGGTGAGCTTGAACGGGCGTACAATCAAATAAAAGAATTTGCCTTTAAAGCGGTTTTAGCTCAGAAAAATGAGCACAAAGTTCGGAGTATATTTCAAAAGTATGTGCCGAAGGATGTCATCGACACTATTTTCTTGAATCCCGAACAGATGCTGGTGGGGGACAATCGGGTTGTGGCCATACTTTTTTCGGATATCCGCAGTTTTACCACTATCTCCGAAGGTTTTATGCCTGATGAGCTTGTGAATGCACTGAACCGGTATTTTGAACTTATGGTTGATATAATCATCAGTCATGGAGGCGTAATAGACAAATATATCGGTGATGCGATTATGGCTTTTTTCGGGGCCCCGGTAAAGCACGAGGACGATGCAGTACAGGCTGTGCGTGCGGCTGTAGAGATGCAGGAAAGCCTTCGCCTTTTTAATGCCGAACAAAGAAATGCCGGCAAACCGGAATTTATTACCGGAATCGGTATCAACTACGGCGTAGTAACAGTGGGGAATATCGGGTCGGAGAAAAAAATGGACTATACCATCATCGGAGATATGGTAAATCTCGGATCAAGATTAGAGGGTCTTACAAAACCGTACCATCAGAATATAATTTTTTCCGAAAGTGTGTATCGTAAGATAAAAGGAGAGCTCCCCTGCCGAATGGTAGATAAGGTAGTGGTAAAGGGAAAAACAAAGGGTGAAAATATCTATACTGCGGAAAAAACAATTACCGATCGACAGAAAAAAGCCTGGGCTTATCATCATGCAGGATTGAAACATTACTATCAACGCCGTTTTAACCAGGCTTTAAAATACTTTGCCGGGGTAAAGAAACTGCTTCCGGAAGACTATCTTGCGGATATGTATATTACCCGCTGTAGAAGCTATATACAATCTCCTCCACCGGAGGACTGGGTCGGTGTTGAGGTCCTTACCTCCAAATAGTCATCCAAATACTGAACCAATTAGTTGGAATATCTTGCATTAATTGAAACAGATTTATACACTTTGAGCAATTGCACCGAGGTAAAATATAAGGGGTTTGTATGGCTGAAAAGAAAGAAAAAGATTATAGCGTACCTGCTTTAGGCGAACGAAAAATACCTTCACCGATAAAAATGTCGACTGAAGATGGTGATATGTTTGCCAACTATGTAAGTGACGATGAAAAGATCCTCTATCATATAGAAGGTGTGGTAGGAGAACATCAACAGGTATGTTTTGATCCTCATGAGCTGCTTCAAAAAGCAGGACCCCGGGAGAAAATCTATTTCAATCCGAAGCATGTCCATGCTGCAATAGTCACCTGCGGAGGGCTTTGTCCCGGTTTAAACAATGTGATTAGGGCGGTAGTACGATGCTTGTGGTATCGATATGGAATAAAAAGAATTACCGGTATACAAAATGGATACCGCGGTTTCTTGCCGGAAACAGGTTTTGAACCGATTGAGTTGGACCCCGAGATTGTTGATGATATTCAAACCAAGGGCGGTACCATCCTTAAATCCGCCCGCGGCGGCGGCGACCGGGTAGTAGAGATTGCCGATGCAATCGAACGGATGAACATCAGTATGCTCTTCACCATCGGTGGAGATGGGACCCAGCGGGGGGCCCTGGAGGTGGCGGAAGAGCTTGAACGGCGAAAACTGAACATCTCGATAATCGGTATTCCCAAAACCATTGATAATGATCTTAGCTTTATTCAAAGGTCCTTCGGTTTTGATACCGCAGTAACAGAAGCGGTAAAAGCCGTTTCTGCGGCCCACACTGAGGCCCACGACACCATTAACGGTATCGGGCTGGTAAAGGTAATGGGCCGTGAATCTGGCTTTATTGCCGCCCATACTGCTTTGGCAATGAGCGATGTGAATTTCTGTCTTATACCTGAGAGCCCCTTTGATCTGGATGGCGAGAACGGGCTTTTTGTACATTTGAAGAGACGCTTAATCGACAGAAACCATGCCGTTATTCTGGTGGCTGAAGGGGCAGGGGGCGAACTTACACATGAAACCGGTGAAAAAGACCTTTCTGGTAATAAGCGACTCCAGGATATAGGTTTTGTGTTGAAAGAGAAAATAAAGGAGTATTTCTCAAAGGACGGGATGGAAGTTAACATTAAATACATCGATCCTAGCTATATGATCCGCAGCGCCGCTGCAAATCCTAACGATTCTATTTATTGCTCACGCTTGGGAGCAAACGCGGTTCATGCAGCTGTCTCCGGTAAAACAAAGACCCTTATAAGCATGGTGCACGACAATTTTGTACACGTACCTATGCGGGTGGCGGTGTCAAAGCGGCGTCATGTTGACATTGAAGGGAGTTTATGGCGTGATGTGCTGGAAAACACTCGGCAACCTATGACTATGAAGAATCAGGTGTATATTAAGTAAGGATTTTATGTGAAATAAATAACATTAAAACAATTGATATTTTATTTAATGTTATCATTTGATATTTTTGTGAAAAATATTGCACTTATATATTGACTTTTTTTTTCGTTTTTATTAAGTTACTGGAGAAAATTAATTTATGGGTTCGCCCATAAAATTTATGTTTCTATGTAACCATTGCCAGCCAGGGTGGTTTTTTTATTGAAGAGCATGGAAACTTTTTTTCATCGACCTCCTTTTTTTGTTATCCCTCAGGGTTTTGTACCTCCTTTTCCCTGAGGGTTTTTTTTCAATGCTTTTCATTTTCCAAGAGTTGCCGGAGTTAATCCGGCAACTCTTTCCTTTTTTATAAAGTACTCATAACACTCCAAGTAAGCGAGCATACGCATTAAGGCTGTGGTCCCGGGGTTCTCCACCAAGGACTTCTTTTGTGAGTAGTTTGCCGAGCTGGACTCCCTCTTGATCAAAGGAATTTATATTCCATGTAAACCCCTGAAACATTATCTTATTTTCAAAATGGGCAAGTAAGGCCCCTACTGTTTTTGGTGTCGGTTCTTCCCCATAGAGCAAGCTGGAGGGATTATTTCCTGGAAAGTTCTTGTTTGGGTTATTATCCTCTTTCCCCTTCGCAAAGGCGATTATCTGGGCTGCCAAATTTGCATTTAACTTCTGTCGGCTGCTGTACCCATTCTGAATAGTATCAAAGCCCCTCTGGTTTTTAAGGAAGCCGATAAACTGAAGGGATATCTTTTCAGTTCCCTGATGAAGCAGCTGATAAAAAGAGTGCTGCCCATTGGTACCCGGTTCGCCGAAAATAACCGGTCCGGTGTGGTAATTTACTTTCTCTCCCCCACGGTTAACCTGTTTACCGTTACTCTCCATATCCAGTTGCTGCAGGTGGGCGGGAAAACGGACGAGTGCTTGAGAGTATGGCAGGACAGCGCTTACTCGATACTCAAGAATATTACCAAGATACACTCCCATAAGGGCATCCGCCAGGGCTGCATTATCGTAGAGAGAGGGTTCCAAGGCCCGCCTGTCCGCTTCATGGGCCCCCTTCAGCAGCTGATCAAACTCTTCTGCACCAAAAGCCAGTGAGAGTACCGTTGCTCCAACCGCGCTGGTTGAGCTATAGCGGCCCCCAATATAGTCGTCAATATAGAAGCTGTCCAGGAACTCGTCTGATTCCGCAAGTGGGCTTGTAGAACTTGTGACGGCGAGCATATGTGCCCTGGGATCAACCTTTGGAGCATGGGCGGAAATGTAGTTGTATACAAGCTGCTGATTGGTAAGAGTTTCCTGGGTTGTTCCGCTTTTTGAAACCAAGATAAAAAGGGTCTTCTCTAAATCGAGCCCTTCAAGTACCTCTGCTGCATCATCAGGATCAACATTCGAAATAAATCGGGCCTCCATTTTAGGCTGTGAATAATACCCCTTTAATGCCAGATAAAGAGCTCGCGGGCCAAGGTCTGATCCCCCGATACCTATTTGTACCACCGAGGTGAAGGGCTTTCCGGTTGATCCTTTTATTGAGCCCTTGTGTACTTCTTTGCTGAAAGTGGAAATACGGTCCAGCTGGTCCTCATAAAAACTTCTGAGGTTCTGTCCGTTTTCTTCAACAGCATTCCCAAGCTGGCCCCGGGTGAGATGATGCAGGACCATTCTGTTTTCACCGGTGTTCATCCTTTCTCCGTCCAAGAGGGCCCGGTATTTTTCGATGAGCTGCTGCTCTTCGGCAAGATCGGCGAGGGCAGTGGAAATTTTGTCGTCCACAGGGAGGGCGGCGTAATTAAATGAGAGTCCCCCGCCTGCGGGTATTGTACAGGCGGAGACTCGTTCGGTTGTAAGTATCTCATTAAGCGAGGGTACCGGCAGTTTTTGTAATACGGCGTAGCTGTCGGTAGAGTCAAAATTACGGAATTGCACACTCATCTTTTTCTCCTCCGTGACGCCGCCACAGTAGGATAAAGTATTGCAATACTACTATTTATCGTGGTAGGTGGCGGCCGTCTTTTTCATTTCATTTACCTGTCCGGTAGATTCTTCAAGCTTTTTGTGGGCCATTGCTGCTACACCGGTGGACAGGCCGTACAGGTTAATAAAGCCTGTAGCATCTTTATGATTGTAAGATGTTGCGCCGAAGGATGCAAGGTCTTCCAGATAGAGGCTGTAGGGTGATGTTCTGCCGGCTGTAATTACATTGCCCTTGTACAGCACAATCTTCACCGTACCGGTCACGTATTCGGTTGCTTTGGCCATAAACTCATCAATTGCCTCCCGAACGGTAGTAAACCATTTACCAACGTACACCAGCTCCGAGTATTTCAGGGAAAGGCTGTTCTTCATGCTTATAGTGTCCCCATCGAGGGTGATAGTTTCCAGCTCTTTAATTGCCGAATAGAGTATTGTTCCCCCCGGAGTCTCGTATACCCCTCGACTTTTCATCCCGACGGTCCGTGTTTCTACCATGTCCGATCTGCCGACACCGTTTTCAGCTCCTATTTTGTTGAGTTTTTCAAGTATGGCCTGGAAACTCATTTTTTTCCCGTCTAGGGCTACCGGAAAGGAGTGTTCAAAATCGATCGTCAGTGCTGTTTCTCGGTCCGGGGCGTCGGCGGGAGAAGTACTTAGCTGGTACATCTGTTCCTGGGGACGATTCCACGGGTCTTCGAGGTCCCCCCCTTCATGGCTCATATGCCAGATATTCCAGTCACGGGAGTATATGTTCTTTTTTGAGATATTACCGAGGGGAATATTGTGGGACTTTGCATAGTCTATTGCTTCTTCTCGGCTGTGAATATCCCATAGACGCCACGGTGCAATAACCTTTAGATGTGGAGCAAGGGCCTTAAAGGAGAGCTCAAACCGCACCTGGTCGTTTCCCTTTCCGGTACAGCCGTGGGCAACCGCCTGGGCTTCCTCTTTTAATGCAATTTCAGCAATGTGTTTTGCCTGGAGGGGACGTGCAATGGAGGTCCCCAACAGATACTTTCCCTCATACACTGCTCCGGCCCTGAGCATCGGATACAGATAGTCGTTACAGAACTCCTCTTTTGCATCAATAATATAGAGTTTACTTGCTCCGGAGGCTTTTGCCTTATCTTCCATGTTGTCCCAGTCTTCATCCTGGCCGACATTTACGCATACCCCTACAATTTCTGCGTTACTGTAGTGTTCTTTTAACCACGGAATTATAATTGAGGTGTCCAACCCGCCGGAATAGGCGAGCACAATCTTTTTTATTTCTTCTTCCGCCATATCAATCTCCTTTTTTAAGTATCTACCTCGGGAATTTTGGCTTGAAAGGATGTTGTTAAATCCTCTTTTGTCATTCCTTCCCTAAGAATTACAAATATAGTGTCATCGCCGGCCACTGTTCCGAGTATCTCCGGTAAATTTAGTTTATCCAGTGCCAGAGCTACGCTGTCTGCGTGGCCGGGCAGGGTCTTAATAACTCCGATGTTATAGGAGAACTCAAGAGAAACGATTCCCCTTCGAACATCCTGAATGTAACCCTGCTCTGCCTTTGGCGGGCTTTCATCCGTAGGCAGGGAGTAGTAATACCCCGACCACCCGTCGGATATTTTACTTACCCGCAGATACTTGAGATCTCTTGACAGCGTCGCCTGGGTCACGTTGAAATGTTCTTTTTCCAAAAGTGAGAGTAGTGATTCCTGACTCTCTATTCGATGTGTACGAATAAGTTCTTTTATCTTTTTCAAACGGTCCGTTCTATCTTTCATTTGTATGCCCTATGTAGATATGTATATTTATACTCTCATTTTGAATAAATTTACACTTTCGTAGAGAGAAATTCAAGATCCGAATACTCTTTTTTTTAATAATACCCTCTTAAAGTTGTGTTTTACGCGTAAACCTGATTTAATACTTACTTATGGAAGAACTCTTTTTGCAGAACCCCTTCGAAGCACCGATCTACTATATTCCTTCAGTCGATTCAACTATGAACGCTTCCAGAAGTAAGCTCGGAAACTCACCAGCCCATGGAACCGTGCTTATAGCCGGCAGTCAAACTTCGGGGCGCGGCAGAGTAGATGGCCGGGAGTGGCTGACAGCCCAGGATGAGGGGCTGCTTAGCACTATTGTAATTTCGCGTTCATACTTGAAGGTGCCGGTTACTTCAGTTCCGATACGAATAGCTCTTGCCGTCTGTAGAATGCTGAAACAGCAGTTTCAGCTGAAGCCGAAAATAAAATGGCCGAATGACGTGCTTGTGAAGGGGAAAAAAATATGTGGAGTTCTCTGTGAAAGCACTGCCGAATATGTATATGCCGGGGTCGGTCTGAATGTGGTTCAAAATTCCTTTCCCGAACAGCTGAAAAGGCCGGCAACTTCAATTTTTTTAGAAAGCTCAGAAAAGGTCCGGCCGGTGGAGCTTTTACCGCTGTTATTGTCGGAGCTGCAATTGATTTTACCGGTTGTGCAGCTTCCGATACTTGTGCGTCCCTGGTTGTACCGCTTGGATGACGAGGTGTCGGTAATTGAAGGTTCTCCCAAAGAGGGGGTGTCTGTACATGGAATAGTTACCGGTATAGGCGAATCAGGGGAGTTGCGGCTTTTACAAAAAAGTGGGAAAATACGGGCGCTGTATAGTGGTGAATAACATTTAGAATAACCTCAAACTCTTTAAGCTACTTTACTTTTCTTAAACAAAATGTGACCATTCTTAATTTGAAAATTTTTGGTAAAATTTTCAAATTAAGAATTGCTGATTTAGGAGGAAACTGATGGAGACGCCAACCCGGGAAGATGCATGGAATTTGCTTACCGAGTATATTAAGTCGGATAATCTGCTGAAACACTCACTGGCGGTTGAAGGAGTGATGCGGCATTTAGCGCGTAAACATGGCGAAGATGAGGAGAAGTGGGGTGTGGTAGGTCTGATTCATGATGTTGATTATGAGCAGTATCCTGATCAGCACTGTACAAAGGTAAGGGATATTCTTGAAGAACGAAACTGGCCGGAAGAGTATATAAGGGCGGTCCAGAGTCATGGGTACAGTCGGGTAAATGATATCGAACCACAAAGCCTGATGGAGAAGTCGCTGTTTGCAATTGATGAGCTGACCGGACTTGTGACCGCTACGGCATTAGTTCGACCTTCCAAAAGTGTGCTGGATACTAAGACGAAGTCTGTGAAAAAGAAGTGGAAGGATAAAGGTTTTTCTGCAGCAGTGGACCGTGATTTGATACAGACAGGAGCTGATAAACTTGGAGTTGAACTTTCGGAGCTGATACACGACACAATCTTAGGTATGCAGGATGTTGCCGAGGAGATAGGTTTGAAAGGGGAGCCGCAGTCCTAAGAACCTTACGCATGGCAACTAACAGGGAGAAGTTGGGGCAATGAGCGTTGAAAAGGCGGGTAATTGCCCCAAAAGAAAAAAAAATTCATTTAACAGTTGATGATTTGAAAAAAGATTAGTATTTTTTCTTCAGATATACAGTGTAATCCACTCAAAAAACTTAAAACACAATTAAAAGAAGCGAGGTAGAATCATGGCGAAACAGCTAACGTTCAATGAAGAGGCCCGTAGAGCTCTTACGGACGGCGTTCGAAAGTTGTCCAATGCAGTAAAAGTTACTTTAGGCCCTAAAGGACGCAATGTTCTGCTTGATAAAAAGTTCGGAGCACCGACCGTAACAAAAGACGGTGTCTCGGTAGCAAAAGAAATCGAGTTAGAAGATCCTTATGAAAACATGGGAGCCCAGCTGCTGAAAGAGGTAGCTACCAAGACCAACGATATTGCAGGTGATGGTACGACCACTGCAACCGTATTGGGATACTCCATCATTCAGGAAGGTATGAAGAGTGTCGCCGCCGGCATTAACCCCATGGGGATTAAACGCGGAATCGACAAGGCAGTCGCAATGGCGGTTGAAGAGGTTGGCAAGCAGGCCAAAGAGATCAAGGATAAAGAAGAGATCGCCCAGGTCGCTTCGATTTCTGCAAACAATGATCGTGAGATTGGTGATGAGATTGCTAACGCGATGGAAAAAGTTGGAAAAGACGGAGTTATTACCGTAGAGGAATCCAAGAACATCGAGTCCAGTACCGATTTTGTTGAAGGTATGCAGTTTGATCGCGGTTATCTTTCACCCTATTTTGCAAGCAACCGTGACACTATGACCGCTGTTCTCGAGGACCCCTATATCCTCATTTTTGACAAGAAAATTTCCAGTATGAAGGACCTTCTGCCTATTCTGGAGAAGGTTGCCCAGGCCAACAAGCCAATCCTCATTATCGCGGAAGACGTCGAGGGTGAAGCCCTGGCAACTTTGGTTGTAAACAGCATTCGGGGTACCTTGAGTGCAGTTGCAGTAAAGGCACCAGGTTTTGGTGACCGACGCAAGGCTATGCTCGAAGATATTGCCATCCTCACCGGAGGACAAGTAATCAGCGAAGAGCTTGGGCTGAAGCTTGAGAATACCGAACTGGAACAACTTGGTCGTGCTAAATCGGTAAAGGTCGAAAAAGAGAACACCACCGTTATTAGTGGTGAGGGTAAAGAGGCCGACATCAAGGACCGCATCGGTCAGATTAAGGCCCAGATCGAAGAGACCAGCAGCGATTACGACCGGGAAAAACTCCAAGAACGGCTCGCCAAACTGGCCGGCGGTGTTGCGGTAATCAACGTAGGTGCCGCTACTGAAACCGAACTGAAAGAGAAGAAACACCGTGTAGAGGATGCCCTGTCTGCTACTCGCGCAGCGGTTTCAGAGGGAATTATTCCCGGCGGAGGTATTACTCTCATTCAAGCTGTACACGTCCTTGAGAAGGTAGACCTTGAAAAGTTTGACGAAGAGGAAAAGGTAGGATTTAAGATCGTCCGGCGTGCTCTTGAAGAACCTATTCGACAGATTGCCGAAAATGCCGGACTTGACGGTGCGGTAATTGCTGAGAAGGTAAAGCACGAGAAGAAGGGTATTGGTTTCGATGCAGCCGCAATGGTATGGACCGATATGATCAAAGCCGGTATTATCGATCCGGCCATGGTTACCCGCAGTGCTCTGCAGAACGCCGCATCAATTGCGAGCTTGCTGTTGACTACTGAATGTGCAATCACCGATCTGCCTGAAAATGATGATGCAGGTGGTGGTGCAGGCGCCGGAGCTGCCGGAATGGGCGGCATGGGCGGTATGGGAGGCATGGGCGGCATGATGTAAGCCGCTTCTCCCACGAGAGCTAAACCATAAAAAATAGTGGGGCTTGCGTGCAGCAGTACTGCATCAAGCCCCTTTTTTATGTTAGTATCAAGTGAAGGAAGAGGAAGCAGATGAAACGAGAAGATTTTGTTTTTACAATTGGTTATCAGGGTGATACCGCTTTGATTGACGGCCGTGCCCGTAAAGACTTCAGCAAGCTCTCGACGGAAGAACTGGCTGAAAAAGGTTTGTGGCGTGCTGCGTTCTGCTCAGCTTTATTTGATAATAACGAAGAACAGATGAAAAAAGTAGTGGAAAAGTACAATCAAAAAAGCGGGGCTAAACTGGAGAATGTCAACGATATGAAGCGGATGCTCGGTGTATTTGAAGTTCCTGAGGATATTGGAAAGATTAAAGTCCTGTAAACAAGGTACGTATTCGGACTCCTTGACTATGCCTAGTATCCGTGGTACGTTTTTCCAACTTCCCTAAAACTATTATGGAGAGGATTGTTAAAAAATGGTAAACCTATTGGCACATGTACCTATATTGATGGGGGCACCGCAGGGCGGTGCGGGCGGAGGAAGTGCTTCCGGACAAATGATGACAACTTTTGTTACGTTCGGTCTAGTAATTCTTATTTTCTACTTTCTGATTATTCGACCTCAAAACAAGAAGCAGAAAGAAACACAAAAGATGATAGCTGCGCTCAAAAAGGGCGATAAAGTGGCTACCATTGGTGGAATTCGCGGAACTATTATTTCCGTGAAAGAACAAACTGTAGTTGTGAAGGTCGATGATAATTCAAAAATAGAATTTTCTAAGAGTGCAGTTGCTTCCGTATTGGACAAGAAGCAGGTAAAAGAAGAAGAAGTTCAGGATTCAGAAGAGTCTGAAGATACTGACGAAAAAGAGTAACTAAATTACAAGTACAATTACTGAACAAACCCACAGTCGGAGTTAACCTATGAGCAAACGTGGACGGTTACTGGTTATTATTCTGGTGCTTGTTGTAAGCGGAATTTTTCTCTATCCCACTTTTGAGTGGTACTTTATGGTACCCGAAGAGAAAAAGGAACTTGCCGCCGGATCAAAAATCCAGATACGGGAGTATGCCCGCGGGCAGGCTGCCAAAGAACTTGAGCAGTTAAAGGAGATGGTTGAGGATAATCCCGATCAGACCCTCCCAAATGAAAGTCAACACTTAATTGAGACCGCGGAAGAGCGGTACAAAATGGACGGACGTGACCTGCCGAACCAATGGACGGTAAAGGCCATATTAGCTTCTTTCGACAGCGAGGCGGAAGCTTTTGACGCCCTGGAAGCGTATCATCGAAAAACCCTGATTGAGCTGAAGGAACAGAGTAACAGTGTGATGCAGCTTGGTCTGGATCTTTCCGGTGGTATGCGTATTCTGTTGGAAGCTGACCTCGACAGCCTTGAAGAAAGGCTGGACCGAGAGCCAACCGCCGAGGACCAGCAGCAGGCGGTAAGCCGTGCAATGGAAATCCTTACCAACCGTATTGATAAGTTTGGTGTTACGGAACCTGAGATACGTGCTCAGGGGCAGAACCAGATAGCAGTAAACATACCCGGCGCCGCCGACCCTGAGCGTGTCAACTCATTCTTAATGGGAAAGGGTTCGCTTAATTTTCATATCGTTGATCAGGAGATAAGCCAGCAGGTAGCAAGCTACTTTGCTGAAAATCCTACCCAGGTCTATACGGAAAAAGGCAAGATACGTCGGCCGGACTTTGTACCCGCCGGCCTGGTTATTCGCGGCTATTATACAAAAGATCAGTACGGAATTGATAAACTGCAGCGATATGTAGTTGTTCGGGATGAGGCGGGGCTCGACGGCTCGCATATTGAGAACGCAACTGTCGGACAACACCCCATTACAAGTAAGCCGGTTATTAACTTCTCCCTGGACAGAGAGGGCGGGGAAATATTTTACAAACTGACTTCAGCCAATCAGGGAGAGACCTTGGCCATACTGTTGGATGATAAAGTAAAATCGATGGCCCGTATCTCCGAACCGATTCGCGACCGTGTGCAGATGACCGGCTTTGACCGGGAAGAGGCAAACGACTTAGCCTTGGTTCTGCGGACGGCTGCTATGCCGGTTGACCTTAAGGTGAACAACCAGCAGGCTGTTGGTGCTTCCCTGGGAGAAGATTCAGTGCGCCAGGGGCTCCAGGCAATTACCCTCGGTTTTATTCTCGTGATAATTTTTATGGTTGTGTATTACAAGCTGGCGGGTGCAATTGCCGACCTTGCATTGATACTGAACCTTGTGTTTATTGTAGCTATTTTATCGGCATTTAACTTGACCCTGACCCTTACCAGTATAGCCGGTATAATCTTGACCGTCGGTATGGCGGTGGACGCAAACGTAATTATATTTGAACGTATTAAAGAGGAGTACCGCCTAGGGAAAACTCCCGATGCGTCTGTGAAAGCGGGTTTCCGTAAGGCCTTCTGGACTATTATGGATGCCAATATCACTACGTTTATTGCGGCCCTGGTGCTTTCACAGTTGGGGTCCGGCCCAGTACAGGGTTTTGCCAACACCCTGGCAGTAGGTATCGTAAGTTCGATGTTTACCGCACTGTTCGTGTCACGGCTGGTGTTTGATTTTGGTGTCGAGCAGTTGAACGCGAAAAAACTGAGTATAGGCTGGAGGATTCGATGACCAAAGTAATAAGATTTACCAAACTTCGGTTTTATATGATGGTGGTCTCGGTAGTAGTTATTATTGCGGGAATTGCCGCTACAGCCGGCCAAGGCGGGTTTAACCTCGGCATTGACTTTCAGGCCGGTTTGAACCAGCGGGTACAGGTTGCCCCGGTTGCATTTTCTGTGACGTATACAGGAGAAGATGACGCTACCTTGAATGTGGTGAGCAACACAATGGTGCTTGAACTGCGCGGCGAGGAAGGGGTAGAAAACTATGAGTTTCCCTTCAGTCAGCATGAAACACTACGGAATTTGACCGGTGCACTGGATGGCGTTGAGGGAGTAAGTGTTACTCTTAATGCAGACCCCACAATCGAAAGCTCTCTTATTGTCACCGGACTACGTTTTCCCCAGGAACTCAGTGAGGATACGGTAAGTGTCAATGTACGCAATGACGACCCTGCGAACTATATTGAAATACAGCAGGTAAGAGTTGCGCTTTCAGAGGTTGAAAACCCACAAGTACAGGTTGTGGGAAGTGACTTTCACCAGGAGTATTTGATTCGAGTTGAGGATCCGAGCGGTGATAAAAAGGACCAGTTGGAACGCAATATTCGGGTATTTCTAGAGGAAGCCTTCGGTGAAGGAACGGTCATAGTCAAGAGCTCCGAATACGTGGGGCCCAGGTTTTCCCGGACTTTGGCTGAACAATCCTTTAGTCTTACACTTTTGGCATTAGTTCTGATATTAATATATATATGGTTCCGTTTTCAATTCGGGTATGCGATTTCCGCTATTGTGGCCTTGGCCCATGATGTGTTGGTGATGCTCGGTTTTATTGGGGCTACACAACTCGAGGTCTCAACCACAACTATTGCGGCGGTGCTTACCATAATAGGTTATTCCTTGAATGATACCATCGTAATTTTTGACCGAATTCGTGAAAATGAAGGCCTGCTGCAGGGACGGGATATTGAAGATATCATTAATACCAGTATCAGCCAGTCTCTAAGCCGTACTTTAATTACTTCACTGACCACACTTTTAGCAGTTGCTGCACTCTATACGTTTGGTACCGGCGCAATTAAGGATTTTGCCCTTAACCTGATAGTTGGTATTATTGTAGGTACCTATTCCTCTGTATTTGTTGCATCTCCGATGCTTCTTGGATGGCGGCGTAGTCGAGAGAGAAAACAACGGATGAAACGCGGCTTGACGCCAAAAGCAACTAAGGCTGAGATTGAAGAAAAGGTGGCCCCGGAAAAAAGCGAGACCAAGGAACCGGAGCAGAAAAAGACAAGCCCTGAAGATATTGAGATTCCTTCGGTAGAACGAAAGCAGAAGGGAAAACGCAAAGAGCGTAAAAAGAAAAAATAGCAGTTTTTTGAAAGTACTATACTAGCGGTCTTTTCACCTTCGGGGTGGAAAGGCCGTTTTTTTATTAGTATATTAAACCCAATGACACAGCGAATAGTAAAAAGGGCGGAGGTTCTCGGTTTTTGTATGGGAGTACGGGCCGCCATGACGAAGGTAGAGCAGGCAGCGGATAATGCCGAGGAAAAGGAATTAGTTGCCACCTATGGTCCCCTCATTCATAACCGTCAGGCTATTGATAAGTTGGCGGAAAGAGGGGTGGGGCAGATAAACTCTCCGGAGGAGACAGAAGGTGGAACTATCGTTATCCGTGCCCATGGGGTACCGAAGGATATATACGCGAGACTTGAAGTACGGGGTGTTTCCATAATAGATGGAACGTGTCCGAGAGTTCTAAGATCGATGCGTGTTGTTGATGAATACTCATGTAAGGGAACCCATATTATTTTAGTGGGTGACCCTGAACACGGCGAAGTAGCGGCAATTGCAAGTCACAGCAACGACATAACGATAGTGGAGAACAGTGAAAAGGCCTCGGAGGTGGAAGTTCCTGAGGATACTCTGGTCATTGCACAAACTACCGTTTCCCAACAGGAATACGATGCGGTGTGTGAGGTCTTACTACAGAAAAACCCAAAGATTACCATTGTGCAAAGTATCTGCCCGGCTACCAGAGAACGGCAGAACGCCTTGGAGAAGTTGGCGAAAGAAGTAGAGGCAATTGTTGTAATTGGAGGAAAAAACAGCTCGAATACGAAGAGACTGTACAGCCTCGCACGGGGTTCGGGTAAACCTGCCTGGCACATAGAAAACTCACAGGAACTTCCTGAGGAGATAGCCTCCTTTCACAGCGTGGGAATAACAGCAGGAGCATCTACTCCCGATTGGATTATTGAAGAGGTAGAGCAAAAAGTAAAAAATATGTAGGAGGATTGAATGAAAGGATTACTAAAGGAAATTGAAGTAAGAAGGGCATATCGCGGTGTTACTGATAAGGCGATTAGCCAGGAAGTTCAGGATAGAATTATGACGGCCGCTACCTATGCCCCCTCCTGTTCCAACAAGCAACCCTGGAGATTTATTGTTGCGAATAACGAGGAAGCCCGAAGTATGGTGCGGGAAGGCCTGATGGGCGGGAACTATTGGGCAAAAAAAGCGCCTATGTATGTCCTTGCCGCCACTAAACCCGATTTAGACTGTAACATGAAGGACAAGAGGGAGTATGCCCTCTTTGATGTAGGACAGGCCGTTATGAGTCTCCAATATCAGGCTGTGCATGAAGGGTTGATAGCCCATCCGATGGCCGGATTTAACGATACTCTTTTAAAAGAGAAGTTCAGTATCCCGGATGAGTATATTCTGATTGCTGTTATAGCTGTTGCCCATGGTGGAGATGATTCGGAGTTGAGCGACAAACATAAAGAGCTTGAACACTCCTCGAGAAGCCGTCTTGCCCAGGACAAGGTGGTCGGCATTAACGAGTGGAGTATGTAACTGATATCCTGTATTTCATAGAGCGTAGTAGTTATTCTTGACAACCGGCGAAGCCTTAGGTAGAATTATTTCATTAAATGAAATAAAACAGCAAGACACGGTACATATAATGCATATACACAGGGGGTGGGAGAATGGAAACTGGAAACGTATTAATAGGGCAATCGGGGGGACCGACGTCGGTTATCAATTCGAGCTTAAGCGGGGTGATTGAACACGCTGGAACACTACATGGAGTGAAGGCGATTTATGGGATGCAATTTGCGATTGAGGGTCTTCTAAACCGTGATCTTATCGATGTGAGTTCGTTGAGCGCTGAGGAGCTGCGAGGACTGCGGGAGACCCCCGGATCCGCATTGGGCTCGAGCCGCTATAAATTGCAGGATGAAGACCTGCCGAAGGTGAAAAAAATTCTTGAAGAATACGAAATTCGTTACTTTTTTTTAATCGGGGGAAACGACACAATGGATACGGTCCATCGTGTGGAGAAGTACTGTCGGGACAATGGTTACCCCTTAATTGGAATCGGAATTCCAAAAACAGTGGATAACGATTTGTACGGAACCGATCACACCCCCGGGTATGCCTCGGCGGCACGGTATATTGCTCTTTCTGTGCAGCAGGCCGGCAGGCTGGCCGATGATATGCAGCGGGTAGACCGTTTTGCTGTTTTTCAAACCGTCGGGCGGGATGCCGGCTGGCTTGCTGCTGCTGCAGCCCTTGCCAAGCGAAATAAAGAAGATGCACCCCATTTAATTTATTTTCCTGAACGGCCCTTGGATCGCGAAAAAACAGTAAAGGACGTTGAATCGACTATTGGTAAATACGGATGGTGTTACATTGTTATTGGTGAAGGTGCGGTATGGGATGATGGGACCCCTGTTTCTTCGGCTGTAGAGAAGGACAAGTTTTCTAATCTTGAATTTGGTGCGATGGGAGGGGCCAGTGCGGCCCTTAGTTTACATACCCTTATACGGGAGAAAACCGGGTACCGTGGAGAGTTTCAAATTACCGAGTCTCTGCCTATGTGCGCTATAGACAGGGTCAGTGAGCTTGATCTTGACGAGGCCTATGCCTGCGGACGCCGGGCGGTTGAATTGGCGGCAGAAGGAAAGACAGGGGTTATGGTAAGTATGCAAAGAGCTCCCGGGGGGGAGTACAAAATTGAGTTTTCAACTGCACAACTTGAGGATGTGGCGGTAAGGGCAAAACCGATGCCCGACGAGTATATCAATAAAGAGGGAAATTATCCCACAAAAGAGTTTCTTGAGTATCTCAAACCCTTGGTCGGTGCACTTCCGGACTATGTGAGCTTACGGGGCCGGCGGAAAGCCGCTGTTAGTGAAAATAAGGGGGAATAATATGAAATTAAGTAGACTTGAGCAGGGAGAGTTGATTCGGTCCGAGAGGCTCGACCCTATTGTTCCCCATACCGCGAAAGGGCCGGAACGGTGGCTGTGTATTGCCCCCCATGATGATGATGTGGTCATTGGAGGGGGCTTGCTGCTGCAGCAGGCGGTGAGCGAGGGCAAGGAAATTAAAGTACTCATTACTACCGATGGGTCGATGGGCTATTGTGACCTCTCTGAACGGGACACTATTGCCGAGGTCCGCCGTCGCGAAGCCCTCGATTCATTCAAAATAATCGGAATTCAGGATGTGGAGTGGTTGAATTATCCGGATGCAAACCTTATGCATCACACCGGTCGACATCGGGCGTCCACAGACGAAGCGGGTTACGAAATTGCCGGGTATTCAGGTCTTCAGAACAGTTATACCGCACAACTGCGGGCCTTTCGTCCTAGCCACGTATTTTTGATGAGTGAAAATGATTATAACCCCGATCATAAGGCGGTGCATCAGGAGGTCCTGATCTCACTTTTTCATGCCGAGGGGGCTATCTGGCCGGAATTGGGGCACCCCTTGAAAGAAAGACCCTATGTCTACGAGATGGCGGCGTATTGCAATTTTAAAGAAACACCGAATGTGGAAATTGCCGCTTCAGAGTCGGAGCTTCAGAAAAAACTGGATGCAGTAGAATCCTATCAATCGCAAAAGCAGATTGGTATGTTGATAGAAAATCTAAGATCAAACGGAGCCTTTGAATATATTCGAGATATCGGCTTTGACTATTATACACCGTCAAAGTATCATGCTCTTTTTCACGGCGATGTTGGTACGAAGGAATGAGCTACCGAATACATACCTCAAGCATGGAAGGGTCCGCTTATTATACGCTTGAGTCAATCGAAAGCGGTGAATATGTAATTATTTTGCCCGACCACGGCGGTACGGTATATCAAATTGCCCTTTGTCCACAAGGAAAAGAGGGGGCGAGGGTAAAAAAAGGGGCTGCCCAAAGGGCCGGGCTCCGGGAACTGTTGGAATCCGACTCCCCCGAAGAAATACAAAAAAATCCGTGGTTTAGGGGCAGGATATTGTTTCCCTTTGATGACCGGGTGCATAAGGGCGTGTACTCTTTTCAGGGACGGCGGTATCAGCTGCCCATTAACGACCCCGACGGGCAGGATGCGCTCCACGGATTTTTATATGCCCAGCCCCTTAATGTAACCTTCAGTGAAGGGACAAGCGAAGAGGCAAAACTAGTGCTGGAGGGCGATGTTACTGATAAACCGGGGTATCCCTTTTATTTGCATATAAGGCTTGAATACCGTCTATATCCACGGGGCTTTCAAATGAAACTAAAGGTGGAGAACCGGGGCGATGGGGCTGCCCCTTTTTCGGTGGGGTGGCACCCATATTTTAAGGCGGCGGAACCCAAAAGCCCGCCGTCGGCACTATCAGAAACGGGGACAGGCCGAAAGCAAAGCGACCAAGAGCAAGTTGACCGAAAGCAAAGCGACCGCGGAGAAGGGGACTCACCCACAGGAGCGGCAGATAAAATGGAGCTGGTACTACCGGCGGAGCATTATATTGAGACCGATGAAAAACAGGTTCCCTCAGGAATGATGCTTCCGGTGCGGGACACCGAGTTGGATTTTCGTGGCGGCAGGCCTATTGGGAAATTGAAGATTGATCACGGTTTTACTAACCCCGCCGGATTTATGGAATGTCGTAATGGAGGGCAGACCTTGAGGATTGAGCAGTCGGAGTTGTTTCGCTATTCACAGGTGTTTGTTCCCCCAGACCGCAATTCGGTGGCTTTGGAGCCGATCAGCGGCGCCACCGATGCCTTTAATCATCCCCAGCTTGGCTTGAGGATACTGGAACCGGGGAAGAGTGTAGACGGAATGGTGCGAGTATGTTTACTGGACGGCGTTGGCCAGCATATGTGACCACTTCTTGGCGCTTAAATCGGGTGTGCCGGCCTGGGGTACCCGATACAGCTCGTTGAGAATGTTGGCAGCAGCCCCTTCAGCAGCATCGAAGCTCACATCTTGAAATATCTTTATTGTACAGCTGGAATGGTCAAGATACTCTTTTGTAGATTTAAGCTCCTCTGTGAGGGTCTCTGTAATCAGTCTTTCCTCTCCCGCCAGGTCACCGCCTAGGATAATAAAGCTCGGGTTTAAGAGAGAAACGGCGAATCCGAGGTTCTGCAGTATTTCGGTGATCAGCCTGCGTTTCAGGGTGGGGGAATTTTTTAGCCGGTGTGTTTCTTCAATAGAAAGTGAAACCTCAGAATAGTCGAAGCGGCGAAGAAACGAGCTTCTGAACTCTCCCGCCCTGTGATGTACCCCGCGGTACAGTTTTCCCTCGATTACAATGCCGATACCTATTCCAAAAGCCGGAAGCTCAGGGGGCTGCTCCTTTACGGTATGAAACCGGGGAAGCACATATAAAAAAGAATCCGCCGAGGAATCCGTGGAGCTTCCTTTCTGCTTCCATAAAGTATGAAGCGCACAGCAGTTAGCGTCGTTTTCCAGGACCACCGGAAAGGAAAAATTACTGTTTAAATAGCCGGATATGCACAGGGATTTGATATTATGGGATATGCTTTTTTCGATTGTCGCGGTTTGGGGATGCACAATACCCGGGATAGCCACCCCAACCCCAAGGAGGGCCGGCCCTGTTGAGTGCTTTTGCAGTTCATCTATAGTCTTGTGAAGCAGGTGTTCAAAGGACTCAGAGGGGCCACTATACTCTTTATGGAGCTGTTTTGTTACCGTACCAACGGTATCACAAATAACCGCATTATAGTAGTCCGCCTGCATTTCAATGCCTATTACCCGACCGTAGTTCCGGTTTAGCTGCAATTGTACCGCCGGCCTGCCGCTTCCTCTCTTTTTTTCTGAAGCCGACCCTTCATGGATAAGATCTATCTGAATGAACCGGTTAACAATATAGGTAATAGTAGAGGGCTGCAAACCAAGCTGTTCGGCCAGTTCTATCCGTGTAGCCCCTCCTTTCTGCAGGAGATAGTTGAGTATCAATGCTCCGTTAAGTGATTTCTGGTATCTACTGTTTCCAATAACCTTCATCGGAGAAATAGTATAACTTTTTTTAGTGTTCTTCCATAGCATGCA
>CAZDFY010000014.1:0-51231 GCA_964504785.1 uncultured Sediminispirochaeta sp.
GATGGATTAACAGCCGGAGCATCTTACAGCATCCACCTCGGTGAGGTAGGGGCGGTGGCACGGGTCATTGCCAATGGAGAAGTGATTGGCCGGACAGGCCGTCTCGATCATGATGAAGGGGGCCCAGATGTTTCCTTCGCCAGGCCAATTTTTTCTTTTGAAGCACGTCCAGGGACAAACGAAATTGTAATACAAGCGGCCAACGGTGATCTTGCGGTTGGAGGTTTGTGGCAAAGGGTCTATTTCGGCCGAACTTCAGCGGTTCATCGGCACCGTCTTATAAGGACGGCGGTAGATATGATCTTTATAGGTGGGATCCTCATACTGGGGTTGTACTATTTATTTGTGTTCCTTCTTTGGCCGCTACAATACTCATCACTTTTACTGGCTCTTTACAGCTTTCTAGTGGCAATAAAATCGCTCTTTTCAGGTCAGCAGATACTATTTACCACCCTTCCCGCCTTTCCGGATATAGTTGGAATACGGCTTGCCCACATTGCCACGGTAATCTCCGCCCCTGTTTTTCTTCAGTTTATCCGCTATATGTATCCCAATACTACCGGAAAAATCGGCATCAGGCTAAGTTGTTCTGCAGCATTGCTTCAAACGCTGATTATTGTATTCACTCCAATAAATATTTTTCAACACACAGCCTTTTGGTATCATGGTGTTATTGCCTTGCATGTCCCTTATATATTCTTGATCTATCATCGGGCAAAACGTAAAGGGTATATGGGGGTGCATATAGGGGTAATCGGATTCATAGTGCTTATCCTGGCAGGGGCAAATGATATCCTCCATGATCAACGACTTATTCACACCACCTATTTGTGGAATGTAGGCTTCTTCTTTTTTCTATTTGCCCAATCTATACTGCAGGCCCATCGTTTTCAAACCATCCATAAAGAATCTGAAAGGGTGAAGGGGGATTTACAAAAGGCGGTCTCCGCCCGCACTGTCGAACTTACCCTTGAACGGGATAAGCTTTCTACTATAGCGAAAACCGACGAGCTTACAGGCTTGCTTAACCGCCGCTACGGGATGGAGCTGCTGCATAATGAACTAAACCGTGTTCGACGCTATGGGGGTAGTGTGGTAATTGCCCTGCTTGATATCGACCACTTTAAACACGTAAACGATACCCACGGACATCTTGTAGGCGACCAAGTACTGGTGAGCATTGGCCTTCTCTTAAAGGAAGGCATCCGTACTGTCGATGTAAGCGCCCGATGGGGTGGTGAGGAGTTTCTGCTGTTTTTTCCAAACACCGAATTGCCGGAAGGAAAAATGGTCATGGAAAAGATCCGCACTTCAATTGAGAACTATATGTTTGAAGGAAGAAACAAAAGATTTACCGTTACCTTTAGTTACGGCCTCCATGTCTTTGAGGGGGAACAAGAGGGAGTGGAAGAGGTACTTCACCACTGCGATACAGCCCTGTACTATGCCAAGGATACCGGGCGAAACCGCGGCATTATCTACTCCGAAATTCCGGCTAAGATGTAACTACCCGGATACTGCGAATAGTGGCCAGCATATCGAGGCTGTAACAGCGCTTAAAGGCGGGAACACCGTCATGGTACTCCTGAACAACAAGAAAATCGGTGGAGGCGGGAATTTGTATTAGTGCTCCCGATTCCAATTTTGCCGATAGTGCGGGGCGTTTCATAACCTTTTTTATGGAATATTTTTTACCGGAAGCAGGTTCATAATACGCCTCATCGCCCTTCTTTTGTTCCAGCGCACAAATTTTCCACACCACCCTCGCCCGCCCGCCTGAGGAGTTGCGCACTTCGTAATTGAGCTCCTCCACTTCCAGCAGCATGCCGGGGGTTATTTCAGTATCTTGCCAGTACAGTGCCATATCTATTGGAGCATATGCGGTTTTCCCACGCTCTTATCCCCCTCGGCGTATCCTAGAGCACCTAGATAGAAAATAGCCCCTGCGGAAATGACCACAAGGGCTTGTTTCTTTATAGAAAAGATTTACAGGATGGGCGGCACTGGATTCGAACCGGTGACCTCATGCGTGTCGAGCATGCGCTCTAACCAACTGAGCTAGCCGCCCCGGAAAAAGCCTATTGCAGGCTCATCATGATGCGCTCCAGGACCTTGGCCCTGTCGAGCGGCTTCACTATATAATTTTTTGCCCCGATCATCAAGGACTTTTTGACTAAATCCTGTTTCCCAAGTGCACTGATCATTATTACCCGAGCTTCTTTATCAAACTCAAGAATTTTTTCGAGGGCGCTGACTCCGTCCATTTTGGGCATGGTGATGTCCATGGTCACAAGATCGACGTTGGGATAGAGTTCTTTGTACTTTTCAACTCCCTGTGCACCGTCTGTTGCAGACCCAACAATTTCAAAACCTTCGGAGGTAAGAATCTGATTGATCTGCTTTGTGACGAACATCGAGTCGTCGACTATTAGTACACGGTAGGAATCACCGCTTTCTTTTATCCCGTCGGGGCGACGCTCATTAATGCTGGGAAAATCTGCTTTTGTTTTCATTGTTTTCCTCCTATGCCCTTTCCCGCACGGCTACATTAATTTCAATTTTACCGGCTTGTAACTCTACCGGCACAATCAAAGCTTCAACACCGGTATTCGAAACTTCCATATTCTCTCCGGTTATGATGGCCGGAGGAGTAAGGTCAAATTTGAACCCTAGATCATGCAGTTTTGTTACCGCCTGCCCGGTTATCATATTGGCCAGCTCTGATATAGTGGCCTTTGCCAGATCATCCATAGTGGCGAGTTCTTCGCCGTTCATCTGAGAGGCAATGGCAAGGGCAACTTCCTTTTTCATATCAAATAATACCCGCCCTTCAACATCTCCGGTCAGACCGACTATAACGGCCACTCCAAGTACCGGCTGAGAGGTTGATTTAAGAAACAACTCCCCTCTTTTTACTTCTTCATTCAGTACTTCACGCAGCACATTAAAAGCCGCCTCTACAAATGGGTTGATGTATTCAACTCGCATGCTTAATTACCTCCGCCTCATGTTCATTCTAAATAGTCAGATAATACTATCGTTTTTTATATGCCCTTACCATACCGCTTGAAATATCATCAAATGCGTCAGAAAACAGTTCCTCATTCTTGCCTAATATAAGTACGCCGCCGGGTTTCAGCTTATCGGCAAACTCCTGGGTCAGTGCGGCTTGTTCATTTTCTTTCTGAAAGGAGAGAACATCCCGGGCCACCACCAAATCCACTTCAGGAAAAGGATTTGAATGGAGCACGTTATGGAACTCAAAAAATATCGCGTCCCGAATTTCCTTATTAAACTGCAAACCGTTCTTACCTTCAACGGTGTAATCTATAAAATCCTCCGGCACATCGGTTGACTTAAAGAGTAGGTTCGGAGCTGTTGAGATGTTCAGCAAATCATTATCGTGGGCCCAAATTTTTAACTGACTATTTGGAAAACTTTGCCGCAGAGTAACGGCCAGAGAGTAAGTTTCATACCCCGCACCGCAGCCGGGGTCCCAAACCATTATGTTGCCCTGCACTTCCAGCTGTTTCACTACTTCCTTCACGGAACTACAGTAATCGCCGCCCCAGAAACCGCCGGAATAGGGTGAATAAAAGGGCTGGAGAAAGCGGTCGGCATCCTCTTCTTCCTGCAGCTGTATCTCTGCTCCCTCTTTAAGCCGCTGCTGCCGCCATTCTTCAAAACGGCTTCGGACCCAAGTACGGTTAAACTCAGTCACATGGAAACCGCGGAAGGTAAGCAGGTTTTCTACTACAAAGGCATAATCCGCTTCACCGGCCTTTTCTGCTTCATCCTGTTCGGCCTCGGGCTGCATATCCGGCTCTTTCACCAGCTGGGGCCGGCCGCTTACTTCTTCTTCACGGCTGCTGTCGCCCAAGATTTTCTCTACATCAAGGATAAGGTACAGGCGTCCTTCATTTTCCACCACACCCTTTATAAATTTGATATTGATATCGCCAAAAATCGGATGGGGGGGCTGGATGGTTTCGGAGTTGATTCCTACTACCTTATCAATAGAATCGACAATCACCCCGATAAGGTAATCATCAAGCCTCAGAATTATCATATCCTCAAAAGTGTTTTCTTCCTGTTTTGGGGCGGGGAGGTTAAACATTATTCTTAAATCGATAATGGAGATGATATCACCCCGCAAATTGTACACACCCCGTACGTAAGGATCGGCATTTGGTACAAAGGTAAAGCGCTTGGCCTTCGAGATTTCCTTTACCTTCATGATATCAATACCGTAATCTTTACCGGATAGGGAAAAGGTGACCATCTTATAATCGATGTTCTCGACCTTTTCAGCCTCTTCTTGTTTTAATTCGTCACTAATAGTGCTCATAGTTCCTCACAAGTTTTGGGTCCTTACGTTATCTGAGTAGAACGACGTTTTCTATTTTCTATTTCACGCCGCAAGCCGAGGTCCAGCAGCTGGCTCACATCGATAATCAATGCAACTGTTCCATCTCCAAGTATTGTCGCCCCTGCGATTCCAGGTATGTTGGTGTACTTGTCTCTGAGTGGTTTAATTACTACATCTTCTTCACCGATGAGTGAGTCGACCATCAACCCCATCTTTTTATCGCCGCTTCCAACTATAACAACGTACTGAGTCTCTTTTTGCTCATCACTCTGCACTCCGAAGAGGCGGCTCAACCTAAGCAATGATACTACATCTTCGCGAACATTAAAGACTTCGTAGTTATCGATCATTTTTATATCACCGGCATTGATACGGTGACTGTCTACCACAGAGGTAATCGGAATTGCATAAATCTCCCGGCCCACACGAATCAAAAGGCCCTGGATAATGGCCAGGGTAAGCGGAATCTTTATGGTTATTCGGCTTCCCTCCCCTTTTTCAGACCACACACTCACACTGCCGTTCAGCTTTTCAATTTGCTTCTTTACTACATCCAACCCGACCCCGCGGCCTGAGAGATTAGTGACCTGTTTGGCAGTTGAGAAACCCGGTTCAAAAATCAAATTAAAGGCCTCAATATCGGTTAACTTTTTGTTGGGATGAAGAATGCCTCGATCTACCGCCTTTTTATGGACGGATTCGACATCGATACCTTTTCCATCATCCTCAACCTCAATGATGATCATGTTTCCTTCGTTACTGGCCTTTAAAATGACATGACCCTCTACGTCTTTGCCCGCAGCCTTTCGTTCCTCCGGGCTTTCAACCCCGTGGTCGATAGAGTTTCGCACACAGTGAATGAGGGGATCAAGAAGATCTTCAATGATAGATTTATCAAGCTCGGTCTCCTCGCCTTCGATTTCCAGCTTTACCTTTTTCCCGATTTCCTTGGATACATCACGCACCAAGCGGGGAAAGCGGTTAAAAATTTGGCTAATTGGAACCATGCGGATCTGCATGACCCCTTCCTGAAGGTCGCTGGTGTTACGGCTGAGATTTTGGGCTGTGCTGTTAAACTCGTTTACCGTGCCCTTAAACCTCGTTTCAAAGGAGTCGTACATAGTATACAAATCGCCGAAGCGATCGATTATTTCAGCTTTAATTTTCTTTACGGAGGTTCCTTCCTGAATACGCTCAAGGTACATCGGCAAGCTATCAAAGAGCTCACGAAGTTTTTCGTAGTACATTGATTTTACGGTGGTCAATTCACCCTGCGCATCAATAAACTTGCTGCTGATCTGGTTGAAGGTCGCCTTTGTAATGACCGCTTCACTGACCATGTTCAAAAGGTTATCGATTCTCTTTGAATCGACTCTCAGTACAGAACCACTCCCACCGCTCTTCCGCAGCTCGTGTTCCTTTTCTTTTCCCGCTTTCTGTTCGGGCTTTTTAGATTCTTCAGTCTTTTCAGCCCTTTCCGCAGTTGCTTCGGCTTGGGCCCCGCCCTGTGTTTTGCCCTGGGTCTGAGCTTGCGACTTGCTCTGAGGTTTAGATTGTGTTTCGTCCTGGGTCTGAGCTGCCTTCGGGGCGGCTTCAGAGGCAGGACTTTCGGAGCCGGCGGTTTTCTGAGCAGAGGATTGGGACGGCGCTTCAGAGGCAGGACTTTGTACCGGCTGGGAAGCATTCGCAGAAACCGGTGCTTCTCCGAGGCTTACCTCGTCAATCGGGGTAACTGTTTTTCCAAGCACCGCCTCGGGAATATGAATTTTCCGTTCTATTGCATCAGCCGGCGAGCTGGTCGAGACAAAATAATACACAACCGGATAAAACTGGTCCTCATATAGCCTTTCAAACTCGGGATCTGTTTTTAACACAGTACCTATGTCCTTCAATGCCGCAAACACTTGCACCCCGCCGATTGTATTCATAGGATGGTTTTCATTAAATTCCACCATCACCTGATATACGGTTTCACCATTTTCGGCAGCCTCTTTTAGTTCCAGAAGATCATACTCTGTTAAATTGGCAGCAGCCGGTCCGGCTGTTGTTTCGGCCCCAGTAGACCCTGTGGCCCCGGCATCGGCGGCTGAAGGACCGGAGGATGAGTTTTGCGCTCCCTGGACCGGCCTCGAACCCTGGGCACCAGTGTGTGGTGCCTGAGCTTCTGGTGCCCCCTTCTCTAAAAGTGACCGCAGTTTCGACTGAAGATCGGAAATATCTTCATCGTAGGTACTTCCCTCTTTTTGTGCAGACAGAATAGCCTTAATGACATCAATTGAATTGAGCAGGATATCAACCACCTGCTCACTCGCATGCACCTCGTCACTGCGGATAGCATCCAAGACATCCTCAACCAGATGGGTAAACTCAGAGAGTTTGGTCATTTGGACTGTCGCGGCGGCACCCTTTAAAGTATGGGCGGCCCGAAAAATTTCGTCGATTGCATCATGATCGCTCGGATCATTCTCCAGCACAAGAATATTCTGCTCAAGAGTATCGACCTGCATTTCGGCTTCAATGAAAAAATCTTTTAATAGCTCTTCGTTGTTGGGATCCAGATAGTCACTCATTATGACATTAATCTTCATATATAACGTAGTTTAAGTCAAGTATAAACTTTACAGAGAGTCCAAAATGTCGATATTCTGAGTAGGACAGGAATAGGGTCTTAGGAATAGGCCTTTTATTGAAAATACGGTCTAGTGCTATAAACTGTTTTCTATAGGAGTGTAAAAGTGATAAATAAGAGACAATATATTGGAATATGCCTGTTATGTGCGGGTATCCTGCTGCCCGGGCTGCTGGCGGCCGCAGATCTTACTGTGTCCGAGCTTGAACTTATTACCAGAGGAAATTGGCAGGAGGACACTGTGATGCTTAACACTCGCGGGCGCAGCGAAATCAAGGTTTCCGGTGGCTATAAGTTCGGGGGATCACTTCTGCTGGGATTTGAAAGCGCAAATCTTTCCAACGCCGATCAGGACGCACCGGTCTACAGCGATTACGACGATGGGAGCCCCGATAGCCCCGAGTTATTTGCCGATGCCCTCACCCGCTATCTTGATACCCAGACTACCCTCCAGTTTCAGGGAGCAAGAATTACCTATCGTGAATTGTTCAATACCCCTACAGATTTAACTTACTTTGTCGGCAATAACGACCGGCTCGGCTCCGCGGAGGTGTTCCCTCAGCAATTCGGATCACTTCCCATTGCAACTAAATATCAGGGGTATCTTTACTTCCCCACCAACGAATACCGTGGAATCCACAGGGTAAAGGGTACGGGTATTGAAGTTTCAAGCACCTTCGGCAACGAATGGAGCAAGGGGTCCCTGTATTTCTATCAGGATAGTTACCTGGGTGAAGGAAATTATTCGGCTGATGCACGATATTTAGCCAATTTTGATAAATTGAAGTTGGAACTGTTCGGAGGTGCATCCTTTCCCCAAAAATCCTACGGCCTTTACCGTGGGGGGCTGCTGTTCTATTATCGGCCGGCGGAACGGGGTGAGTTCTTTGCCCAAATCGGAGTTCCCTATTATGCCCCCTTCGATTCGATCAATATAAACGACTTCTTTTTTCTGTTTGAACCAAGAGTGCATTTTGAGTATGTAAATGTAATATTAACTTTATTTTGGCATCCGTCGATGTATCTAATGGAAAGCACCGGAGATGAAGGGTCTGCGGATATACATTTTAACCTTATGTTTGGAGATACAAGAAAGAACCCTGTAAGCGGCGGCCTAGAAACTAATTTTACTTTAGTAACCGAGTCATCGAGTTCACAGGATTTTGAATTAAAAGTTACTCCTTATCTGAACGCAATCACCAGCGGGGTAATGTGGAATTTTATGATAAACGTCAAACTTCTTCCCTATTCAATTGATGAAGAGATGGTAGAAGGGGTTATCGGCGTAAAGGCGGAGTTTTAAGATGAAACGTGTAATATTAACAGTGCTTGCAGTATGTCTTCTGGGACCGAACCTCTTCAGCGTGGACCTTACTACCCTTGCTCATGGTGGTAACATTCTTTTTGATAAGGACAGCAAAACCCTTGAGGATTCGATTAGTGGTACTGATTATTTTTACGGAGTGAGTATTTTTGGAAAGCAGGAGATAGATGAGAACATTACACTCCACGCCGGGTTTAAATATGACCCGATACTGCGGTACACAACCTATACCACTGTGGAGTTCAGCCGGGATTTCTATCAAATAGCGGTGGGACCGTTTTTCGGCACATTCAACTCATGGAATCCAATTATGAAAAGTGGAATTTCCACTTCAATAAGGTTTGATTATCCGGGAGTGGCCTTTGCATCGCTTCGTTCCGACAGTTCAATTGCCGCACGATTCACTAAATCAGGCGATTATATGCAGGAACACAATAAGATTTCAGTTGGTTATTATGTTCCCCATGCTATCTGCTCTTTGAACCTCATTACCAAGCGGTATGTTACTCAAAAAACCGATTCCCTTGAAATTGATGATTCCTTTACCGAATATTCCTTTGATGTAGATATTTTCCAGAAAAATGTACCCGTCCGGGTCTTACTCTCTTTCGCCTACCAGCAGTTAGAGCGAATTTACTCAACCGCTGCAGAGAATGATACAAACAAGCTCAATTCGGTTATCCTAGGAACAGGGTTCCGCATAGAGGCATCACCCCGCCTCACCATTCTGACCGAAATAGACAGCAATGTGTATTCCTTTGGTAAGGCCGGCTCTGAAAGCCTCTCTCTATCGGGCTCCGGACTGGGAATGTATCTTTTCCGTGCTGAAGTAGGAGCGGAAATGCATTTTTAGGAAATCTCTCCCCTACCGCCGCCATTCTTCTTTACCAGTGAGGCGCTTTCAAAATGGTAATTTTGAAAGAAGCTCAAGTAAAAAAATTAAGCCCACCGAAGCATATACCTCGGTGGGCGATTTGAAACTGATTTACTGTTGTTGTAGAACGCTTACGTAGCCCAAACTCAAGCAAAAGAGCCCTATAAAAGGCAATATATATAAACTTGCGATTCGTAACTACTCGTTGCCGCCACCGGCTGCGTTTTCTTGCTCAGCTTCATCCTGATGGAGTTTCTGCTGTTCAAGTGCTCTGAGAACCTGTATTTCACCGAGCCGCTGCCATTCAGCATTCCTGCGTGACTGCTCACGTTCTTCGAGAATACCCCACAGGGCCTCGTTGTCGATACCGCCTTCGTCCGGCAGAACAGCCAGATCGTAGGTCAATGTTACATCTTTGATGTAAGTAATGGTATCACCACCCATTTGTGCAGCATCCTTGTAGATGATAAAACCCTTCAGTTTACGCATGGGAGTAAGCTTCGGGTAGAGAGGAAGCCGGCGAAGCTCACGGTTACGTACATCCTGAACGTAGTTAGGATTTGACCAACCAAGTTGCCTCCAGCCCCTAAACTCCATGTAGTCAAGGAACATGTTGCGTTCGTTCCCGTCCTGATCTTCCAGGATAAGACCAATTCCGTTAGGAAAGTTGGACCCGTACACGTTTACCGCAACCTTTTTCAGTGCTCCCACGTTCTTTACTACGCCAAACCCTTCAAACTTGCTTCCTTCGCGGTCCTGTTCATTTGCCTGCATGTAGGCAGGAATCTCGAACGGGGGCTTAACGATAGCGTAAGAGTTAAAAGGCTCTTCGGGAAAGTGAACCCGAATACCCATAACCGTTTCCCCAGCGAATTGCTGGGCCTCATCACGTACAGGGGCCTCTTTGGTGTAAGAGAGACGCTCGTTCTGTACTGTCTGGGAAGAAGATGCCAATTGTACATCCCAGTTCTCTATTGCTAGAGATGTAACCATTAGCTGCTTTTCTTCCTCCGTGAAACCAACACCTGCTTTTTCGGAAAAGTCAACGAGAGTTGCTTCGTTATTTCCATCTTCGCGATCTGCGGTAAGAGTCGAAAAATCGATGAGAACCGATTCCTCTGCGGTAACAGAAAAACTTACCACCAAAAGCATAATACCAAGTAGAATTCCGAACCGTTTCATCCAGTGCTCCTTTTTAAAACAGTTTACCTATTGCATTTAAAAGTATACGGAACCAAATAAATTTGTCAACGATTTTTCTTTTTTTTTCATTTCTCAGAAACAGTCTTGCCCTTTTTTGGCTCTACACCGTTCACTGTGAAGACAAATTTCTCAATTTGCGGGTAATTGAAAGTAATACTTTTCTTTATACAGGCCATTGCCTCGTCAAAAGAGAGTCTAGATTCACTTTTCTGAAACACCACGTCTATAGAAAAATCAAGATAGAGAGTGTTCCCGCGCACCATAATGGTCCGTATTTTACTATCCTCGGGTACCACATTTACGTAATTTACGTTAAAGGGACCTAAAAGAATTTCCTTTATGAGAAGCTCTATGTCCTTCTCTACAGAAGGCTTTTTCGGCAATAAACGCTCCTCACCGGCGCATTCTGAAGAGCGATATTCCGGGAAGAACAGCACCTGAGAGTGCATTTCGGTACCGCGTTGGAGAAACATCAGCAATGACACCAGCAGGCTTACTGCTATAACTCCTATTAATATTATAGTGATTCGATCCAGTTTTTTCACCAGTTACTCCCGTACGGTGGGGTTTTCAAAGTGTTCGATAAATCCATGAACGCCATTATAGATGCCATCGGTGATTTTCTTCAAGTGATCAGCATTGCTCATTTTAAATGCTTCCTGCTTGTTTGTCACAAAACCTATCTCTACCAGGACCGAGGGCATTTTTGCGTTCCGTACCACAAACCAGGTTTCTTCCTTCAGTCCCCGGTTTACATGGGAGCCGCCGATGGAAGAATCCAGCCCTTGTAGTATGTTTTGGGCCAGCAGAATACTCTCTACAGTGTACTCCTCTTCAAGCATAGTATTGAGGATGGGGGCAACCTCTCGGGCAGATTCGTCCAAAGATGCAGGGTCTATCAGTTTGCGGCGATAATCAGGAGGCAGATACCACACCTCAAACCCCTCTGCCCTACTGTTAAGGGAAGCATTTGCATGAATAGAAATAAAAATCATTGCTTCCCTCTTTCCCAGTTCTATCCGGTTTGCAAATTCTGTTCTCTGCTCCAGAGTAAGGTATTCATCATCATCCCTGGTAAGAGTAATGTTCTTTTCCGGATAGCTGCGGCGTAGACGGGTAGAAAGCTGACGGGCGACCTCAAGGACAAGGTCCTTTTCCATTATTACCACCGGCTCCTCATCTTGGACAAAGCGTCCGACCGCCCCGGAGTCTTTCCCTCCATGTCCGGCATCAATAATAATAGTGGAAATGTAATGCTGATTTTCATCTGAGGGCTTTGGTCCCAATTTTTCTATCAGATACGACGCATCCTCGGAGGAAAACCATATATCCCCCTTTTTTCCCCGTTCGGGAGGGGCTATCGATTTAAAAGAGCTGTAATTTATCATGAGAAAGGGAGAATCAACACGATATACCAGGCTGGTGTCCCCCTTTTCCAAACTTCCTACCTGGCGCATCGGGTCCCACTCCAGTTGGGCACCTGTCTTTCCCCGTATTTCCTGCAAGGCCGTTCCCCTCTCCCCCCAGGAACAGACCACACTGCTTAACAAAAGAACAGCTATAATCACGAGGAATCTATTTGGATGTAAAAACACTCTTTTCACCATTCTCTTTAGGTGCATACTCATGTAGCTCCGTTACAGCACTTTCTACCGGATTGTCGGATGCTTTCGATAAGCCATACGGCCCCTTGAATGCCGCCCCTCATAAATGCAGTCCAGAACACCTCTCCTACCACTATATCGGCAGATTCTTGCCCGTCCGCAACATCTGCAGAGCCCAATTCGAGGGCTTTTTCCCATGCCTCGGCAAAACCAGTACCGTGCCAATCGGTCGACTTTTCCTGCCCAATACCGGGAAGGGGAATAACGGCGACTTTTATTGGGCGCTGCTGCGAATTTTGCCCCGACATCTGCTTATAACTGCTTCTTTTGTCATTATATGTGCTCATTTCTGCAAGGGCGGTGCGGTTCGCTTCATGTTCTATTTGAAAGGCATCGGGAATCCATTTTTCTTTTTCTCCAAACAAAAAGCGACGGGTGGCAGCTTCATTCGGCTGTAAACGGACAAATACGGTGCGGCAGGCCTTTTCGGCAGCTTCAACAGCCGCTTTTCGGTTGGAGGCGGCACTGATAAAATTACCGCATTTCTCCACGTTGTTCGTGGGAAAAGAGACCTCATCCCCGGCTTTCACCCGAATAAACATCTCCTGTATCCAGGGGAACGAGCGTGCCTGCTGCGAATATTCCACCGCCGAGACTTTACCGGGAATAGAGATAAACGCCCGCTCTGCGGATACCCAGTCTCGAACAGGGGAAAGAGAAAAAGAGCGGCTTCCTACAGCCAACTGCAGCGCGCTTCCTGTAAGCTCTACCCCGCTGGAATAGGGGAAGGTCCACCCGGACATGTATCCCCCGGAGAGCCTTGCGGCAACCTCTCCAATTACCGCTTGGGTGCCGTCCCACTTTACATCGCCCTTTGCCGCTCCATTTTGGATATCCAGGGCCCGGACGGCCTTCGAGAAGGCGGTTTTGACCGGCTCCACTATCTCGGCATTGCAGTGTGTGGGAATTGTGTGGCCCATCTCTATAAAATAGGGCGGGAAGAAAATATGACGGTCTGCTATACCGGTAAAGTGTAGTTCCCCGTCAACAACCAAAGCGTCAATACTGAACTCACGACCGGCTATAAATTCCTCAACAATGACTATACCCGCCCGGGAAAACCGACGGGCCTCTTGTACCGCATTCCTATACTCGGAAATTGTATCCACCCGGCGAATGCCCCGGGCGCCCATGTTGTCGACGGGTTTGACCACCAAGGGCAGCTCAAGGATTTCAAGGGCCGTCTCTACTTCAGCTTCCGGGGGAAGTTCGCAAAATCGCGGTGAGGGGACCCCCTTTTCTGAAAAGACCCTGCGCATTCTGTTTTTATAGCTGGCATTCAGTGCTACCTCAGGCCGGAGCCCCGGCAGTTGAAGTGCTTCGGCTACCCGGGCGACGGTATATGAGAAGTCGGTACCCGCGGTAAATACCCCGTGAAGGCGGTTTTGAGCGTGTATTTCTCCGGCTGCGGATATCATTCCTTCGATGTCTGTGAGATCAACCGGTACAAAATGATCGGCAAGTTCGACCCCCGGGGCGGCGGAGTTTCCATCGGCAACATATACTTCCCATCCCCGGTCGCGGGCCCACCGGAGGGCCGGCAGCTGCATAACCCCCGCCCCTAAAACGAGAATTCGCTTTTGTTCTACAGTATTTTTCCTCATCCTACTCTCCTGCACCTTCTCCTGCACCGCTCTTCTGCCCCCGGGGGATATCACCGACTTTTTCGGCATAAACCTCAAAGGTATCACCAAGATGTGCTATCCTGCTGAACCGGGTAAGTACTTCTCCGGCGAATTTGGAGGTACCGACCCCTTTGACCCCGGGGAAGCGCTCGGGATGATGGCCGGTTACTACTATCTTTCTTATTTTAAAGCCGTAGCGGGGCACTATGTTCCGGGCGGCCGAGGGAGTCCACACGGTATGATGGTCCCGGGGACTTTGTTTTAGAAATTTTTTCAAAGACTTCCTGCCGCTTATTCCGGCGCTGTTGGGAGTTGAAAAGGCCAATAATCCCCCTACTGTAAGCAGATGGTTTGCTTTTCGCAAGATACGGTCCACCCGTGTAAAATGTTCAAGGACAAACCACATACTCACTATATCATATGTGCTTTTTACATCGCCCCTACCCCCAATACCCTCAAAATTTTCAAAGGGAGTGTTCCAGGCGGGAAAACCCAGTTCGTTTTGTACATATGCAACCGCCGAGTCCACCGGATCAAGGCCCTCCGGTTGATACCCGGCTTCATAGGCGGCAGAGAGAAAGGGGCCGTAGGCGCAGCCGACATCCAGTAGCCGGGGTGCTGGGCCTTCTTCCGCCTCCGGGGCAATATCACCGCCCACGGTCTCGGGGCCCCCTGCAGCACCGGCACCGGCACCAGCACCGGCGGCTCCGGCACTGCTCTGGGGGGTGCAGGCGAAGGGTGCGGGTAAAGGTGTGGCAGAGGGTGTTGGTAAAAGGGAGGGCCCGAGGCGCTTTAATTCCGAAATCCGGCGCATCCCCATTGCTTTTATCGCCTCAAAATCCTCCAAATAACTCCGTCCGTACTGGTTTTTGTACTCTTCAAAGAAATATTCTTCGGTGTATCGACGGCGATGAGTAAAAAAATCGAGCTGATATACTATTTTACAGGAGGGACAGCGGAAAAAGCTCCGTTCCGGACTACGGAGTACGGCTTTACCCTTCAGCCCTCCGCATACCGGGCACCCCTGCAGTTCCGGCGGCTTCATCCGGCCAAGGAGTTCCGCAAGACTCTGTTTTTCCCTGGGTGCGGCCCCTTCAGCGGCACCCATAACCTTGTCGGGAGAGCGAAGCAGGTGCAGTAAGCGTCCGGAATGAATGCCTCTCACCCCTACATGGGGAAACCCTGCCAATCGGCTTAACCGACGATGATACCTGCTCGGGTTCAGCAGTATCACTCCGCACCCGGCAAAGGCGGCCTCATACGCTGTAAGGCCGAAGCTTGAGAATACAATATCGAAGCGATGCAGCTGTTCAGCAAGGTTTTCCGGGGCCTCCAGCACCTCTACCCCGGCGGGAAGGTTCTGTTTTTTAAAGAGAGGCCCCTTTACCACAGTGATATCTTCAGGCCGGAAACCTCCCTTGTGAATTAACCAGCGGGTGCATTTTTCCGTGAGCCCCGCCGGATCCTCACCGCCGAAGCTTACCAGGGCGGACTGAAAGCCTGTGCCTGTTGAGGGGGTGCGACGGGTATTGGGTAATGAGAGAAAACCCGGCTCGATGATATTTGGAGGCCCATAGTTCTTCGGGAGGGGGAAGGTGTCGATCAGATAAGAAAAGCGGCGCCGCATCGGCCCGCCTTCATCCAGACCGATCAGAGGTATTCCGGTACGAAGCCACCGGTTGAACTCGCTTTCTGCGGTACTTCGCCTGTCGAGTACGGCGAAATCCCAACAGTCAGGGGTAAGGGCATCCTCTTCACATACAAAACACCCTTCATCCACCCCCGCCGCAGCGGCCATTGTTGCGAATTCCCCCCGCCATTGCCTTTTTTTGATATATACTGCAGCAGTCCCCTCCGGCAAATCCGAGACCCAATAAAGGGCACGACGGATATGGCCGGTCCCGTTACCGGGGACAACCGAGGGAATAAAAAGAAAACGAGGTGGTCCCATACCCTACCCTGCAATTACATGCAGATGTGAAAGCCCCCGGATGAGTTTTGTGGTAGTAATCGGTTCTCCGGTGTACAAGGCTTGGAATATTGACCGCAGACGGCGGTAATCGTGTTCAGTGTCCAGGGTCACTCTCATTTCAGGGGCATAGCACTCCGCGGGGGCCGAAGGACGATACACTATAAAGCGCTGGGGGTTATTGTACAGGTAGGGACAGACATGCTCACGGTCGTATTCAGTATCGGCCTCGCGGTCCGCCTTCAAGAGGGCCCCCGCCCGGACACATTCCACTCCGGTCCCAATCGGAAGACCGTAGAAACCGCTGTAATCGATACGACGCCCGAGAAAAAGCTCCAAAAGGCGGGCTGCACATTCTCCGCTTACCAGGGGATTATCACCGGTAGCCCGGATGACCGTATCAAGGCCGTAATGTTGTATTGCAAGGGAATACCGCCGCAGCACATCGTCTTTGGGGCCGGTATACACCTCAAACCCGGCAGCCTCGGCATATTCGGTTAGTACGCTGCTGCTTTCGAAGTCAGTGACAAGGGCGTATACATCCGCAGGAACTTTTTTTAAGGCTTCCATCGCCAAAGTTACCACCGCTTTACCCCCAAGTTGCAAAAGTGCCTTTTTGGGTAAGCGGGTAGAATCCAGACGAACTTGCAGCAATACTCCTACCTTTTTCATGACTCAGGTACCTCCCACAGTTCGGTCACATCTCTGGCGTCCATGATAAACCGGTATTGATTTACCGTAACCCACCGGCGAACTTGCTTAAACTCCCTTAAGGCGTTTAGCAAGGAACTGCCGGAACGGAAATAATAGGGAAAAAAACGGCCCCACGGAAGGGTCCCCATATCTCCACTAAAGCGTATTGACAGGTTCTTAAGAAAAAACAGTTTGTACCCCGCGTCGGGGGTAGTGTCTTCGGTCGGCTCGGCTGCAAGATACCGTACTCGAAATGCGGATTCACATTCAATTGCCTCACCCCACATATGGGCACGAAAACCGAAATCCATTTTCTGCCAATACGAACTTTCAATGAGGTAATCGTATCCCCCGGTAAGAAGGAACTTTTCCCGCTGATAGATACCACTGTAATCAAAGGGAAAGAGGGTTTTCATTTTGTTTTTCTGCGGAAGCATCGGCAGGACCCTCAAGTTCCGTTTATGAAACGCCGGTACCTTGATGGAGGGCACCGTCTCTAATTTTGTGTTTTGAATTATTGGAACTGAACACAGGCGGTCGGCCTCTACAATTCGCTGCAGCAGGTAGGGATTAAGCTGAGAGCTGATTTTCATATCACTCCACATTACAAACACAAATTGTCCCGCCGCCTCTTTCATCCCCATGTTGATTTGTTCGCCCCGGCTCATTTCTTCATGGAGAAGCAGAAACTTTATTCGGGGATACTTTTGTGAAAGCGAGTCGATATCATAACTGGCCGACACCGTTTCTACGGATAGTATTTCAATGTCCCCTAACTGTTCAAGCTCTTTAAAGTACTCCTGACGGTACGGACGGCTTCCCCGATGGAGTAAAAGTATACTAAGGGGAGGGCTTACCTGCAGTCCTCGGTCCTCTTTACTCCCTCCGACGATAGTGTACGGGACCCTCAGCGACTTAGAAGTTGTAGGTATAGTACTCATCACAACTCCTGCATAATTCAGGATACTCCCGATCTATATGATTCCGATAGTACGCGGCACCCCGCTTCCATACCGTCTCGATATCCTCTTCGAAGATATTGCCGAGGGTATGCCTGTTTTCAAGGTCCTCCCGGCACATGGGAACGCTGCCGTCTATCAATATACTAAGGTCCCGCTTTAAATGCCAGCAGGGAAAGCGCTTGATTGGAGAAAGATCAGTCACCTTCCGTTCCGGCAGGACACCGCAGAAAGAGTCGTACTTTTGCACTATAGGTTCAACCCCCTCCTGCTGTTTCCAGTATCGATAAAAGCTGTCCAGCTGCTCCTCATTCTCCCGCATTCGTACCGCCTGTACATATACACTCCCGGGAAACAATTTTTGCAGCAGGTCAACCGTAGCCCGGGCCTCTTCCCACTGGGGCCCTCGCAATCGGCTGTACATGTTTTTTTCATCCGCATCAAGGGCCACTATCCAGCTGAGCCGGGTACCCGCCGGTGCCCCCTCATTCTCTGAAGAGGTATCCTGTGCAAGGGGGCCGAAACGGCGGCCGAGTTCCTGCAAAACCGGCATCGACCAGCCGACCCCCGAGGTTTCAACAACCAGGGACAGGGATGGGCGCTCCATCACCGCCTCCGCGAGGTGTACAAAGTGTGAATGCAGCGCCGGTTCACCCCAGAGGGACACACCGATTACCGCATCCCCGCAGAACTCTTCCACCCTGCCTATAAGTTCGTTCCAGCGTTCCAGGGGCATCTCCCCGCGCTTGTGAAGAATATCCCCGCCGATGTGAGGAAAGGGGCAGTAACTGCACGCCTGGGGGCAGCCCTCGCTTATTTGCACATTTATATACGCAGGGAGGGTCCGCAGAAGTTCCGGCTGTTCGGACAGTACCCTCTGCACGGATTCGGCGTCCCTTCCGCCGGCCTCGATAATAGAGGTAAGCTGATAAAAATTGCGACGTGTATCGGCGGTCAAACTGACACGCAGCACGCGCTGATCCTCCGGCGCCACCTCGGTTTCGAGATCGAAGGCGTTTATATCCTTCTGCACTACATCAAAAATGAAGTCCCGGCCGGCGGGGACAGCATGCCGCTCGGCCAGCTCAATCAGCTGGGGCAAGGCGGTTTTTCGGAGTATCTCCGGGGCAAGGCCACGGGGATACCCATCGGCGAAGGTGTAGTCGGAAAAGTACCGGCAGTGGTTGCTATACATTTTCTCGGCCAAGCCGGTATCCAGGAGGGGCGCATCGCCCCAGAGGAGATAGAGGTGGGACTCTTCTTCGGAATCAGGCTCTGCTGCTATTTCGGCCTGCATCACCCGCAGCAATTCAGCGGCGTTCCAGCGGGGTCTGTATTCTATGGACCCGTAGTCCTGGTCCCAGTAGGGTGCCAGGTCGTCTTTTTGCAGGTCGGTGAGTACTACCGTGCGTGTAAGACCCCTTAAAGAGTGCATTTTTTCCAAAAGATATTGAAAAGCCGGAACATATTCTCCATTTCGTCCCTCAAGGGGAAGCCGCTGTTCCAGGGCATTTGGAGTGAGTCCTACGGCATGTATAAATAGTACATTTCCCATATTCAGTATATCGACATGAAACTGCGGAGATTTACCCCCGGTTTCTATTTACGGATCAACAATAAACACAATATCCTCCGGTCGGGCTATTTCGTCCCGCCGGGCGGACCCGTAGAGCTCGGTGACTTGCCGGGTGTGCTTGCCCATTAAAGTTTCGATTTCACTGCTGTTATATGCGGGAACCGCCTTGGCAACATCATTGATCCGCACCACATCTCCCTGCTTAAAGACTCCTTCCACCGCTGTAATTCCCGAGGGGAGCAGACTTTTGTGTGTACGGAGGGCGTTCAGGGCCCCTTCATCAACTACAATTTTGCCCTTAGCTGCGCTGTTGAGTATCCAGCGGGTCCGGGCTGAGAGTTTCTCCCGTGCAAGAAAGAGGGTCCCTATATCTTCTCCGGAGAGGATCCGCTGAAGGATTTCAGGTTCCTTGCCGTTGGCCAACACGGTGCGGCAACCGGCGGCGGCGGCAATCGAGGCGGCCTTTAGTTTGGTGAGCATTCCGCCGGTGGAGAAACGACTGCCGGGGGTGCCGGCGTATGAGAGAATTTTTTCGTCCACCTGTTCTACCACGGGTACACGGTGTACATCGGCCCCGCTTTTGGGATCGCCGTCATACAGGGCATCGATGTCGCTTAAAATGATTAGCAGGTCGGCATCTACTTTACTGGCCACCATTGCGCTGAGCCGGTCGTTGTCCCCGAAGGCATTGCCTATTTCGTCGGTGGAGATGCTGTCGTTTTCATTGAAGATCGGCACCACCTTAAGGCCGAGGAGTTCTTCAACCGAGTTTCGGAGATTGAGGTAGGAACGGCGGTTGTTCAAAACTTCACGGGTTATGAGGACCTGGGCTATACGAACGTTGTGGGGGCGGAAGGATTCACGGTACTGATGCATAAGCAGCGGCTGTCCTATTGCGGCGCAGGCCTGCCGCATTCTCACATCTGTTACACGGGTAGAAATTCCAAGCTCGGTGGCCCCCATGCCGATCGCCCCGGAGCTTACAAGAAGCACTTGTCGGTCTTGTCTTTCCAGCTCGGCTATTCGGCGGCTGATGGTGTCCATGTACTCTATGTCCAGGGAGTTCTCGGTGGTAATGAGGTTTGTCCCGATTTTAACGACAATTCGCGTGGTGGCGCTGAAATCTCTCACCCCTTGTCCTCCGGGGCCCTACCGCCGCCGGCAGCTGGCCTGTCGGGTGCGTTGAAGGCAAGGCCGCCGGTAGGGCCGGGGCTGTAGTTTTTGGAGTGGACCGCTGGACCGAGGGGCTTGTGAATAAAGCTTCGGCCTGTGGGGCCGCCGTAATCGGAGACTTTCTGGCCGCTGCCGTAGAGCCGCCACTTGTAGATAACCAGCCCTTCAAGGCCGACCGGCCCTCGGGCATGGATTTTATTTGTACTTATACCCACTTCCGCTCCGAGGCCAAAACGAAAACCGTCGGAGAAACGGGTACTCGCGTTCCAGAATACATCCGCCGAGTCGACCAGGTCCATAAACTGCTCGGCGGTAGTGCGATCTTCCGTTACTAGTGCATCCGTATGCCCCGAGCCATAGGTGTTGATGTGGTCTATCGCTTCATCCAGACCATCCACTATTTTTATAGAAAGAATCTTATCAAGATATTCGGCGGCCCAATCCTCGGGGCCCGCGGGCTTTACGTCGATATAGGCCCGGGTTTTTTCACATCCCCGCAGCTCAGTACCCTGTGCATCCATCCGTTCTTTAAGGGGTGGGAGAAATTTTTCAGCCGCCGCGGCATCTACCAGCAGTGTCTCGAGGGCATTACACACCGCCACATACTGATTTTTTGAGTCATCCGCCAACTCAACTGCCATAGACACATCCGCCTGGGAGTGAACGTAGAGGTGAGTCACACCGTCGGCATGACCGAGGACCGGTATATTGGTGTTATCCATGATATAACGGACAAACTGGTTCGACCCGCGGGGTATGAGGAGGTCGATCTGTCGATCAAGCTCCAGCATTTTTTTTACATCCTCCCGCGACTCCACAAGCTGGATCCAGCCGGAGGGTATTCCCGCCGATTCCGTTGCCTCCGATACAATTTCCGTCAGAACACGGTTTGTCTCAAGCGCCTCGCGTCCCCCCTTCAGCAGTACGGCATTTCCGCTTTTCAAACTGAGGGCCGCCATTTGCACAAGCGCGTCCGGCCGTGATTCAAAAATCATTCCAATTACGCCGATGGGACAGCTTACCTGGTACAGTTCGAGCCCCTCATCAAGAAGGCGGCCGCTGCGGACCACTCCTACCGGGTCTTCCTGCCCGGCTACTCCCCGGACACCTGCAGATGCTTGATCGATCTTTTCACCTTGAAATTTCAAGCGTTTGAGAAGCGGCGCCTCGAGGTTTTCCCGCCGGGACCGCTGAAGGTCTTCCCGGTTGGCCTGTTCGATTCTTTGACGATGTGTCTGCAGCGCCCTCGCAATAGCCTCCAGAGCGGTATTTTTTTTCTCCGCGGTGAGACTTGCGCACCGTATCTGCGCTTTTTTTGCCTGTTGTGCCCTTTCCGGAATACCCACGGGAGAAGCCTCCTTTTTCAGCCTTTTTGTTTCAGCTTTATTGTATCTATTACCGGGCTCGGATGTCCAGTCGTCCGCAGTGTCTGATGGAGGATGATCTGGTGGTAGTGTTTCTCCCCGGGCTCGGATGTCCAGTCGTTCGATCGGCTTGACACGCCATTATACATTGTTGTATATAATGACTCGTAGGTACTCTCATAGATCCTACTGTAAATCGTACACTTTTCTCTACTGTACACCAAAAGGAGTTCTTATGAACGTAAAAAACACTTTACATATCTCAATACGGCTTTTTCCTATGGTCCTTCTGCTTACGGCGGGGCTGCTGTTTCCACTTTTCTCCGGTGCCGCACCGGCGACCCATTATCCTCTCACCATTGAGGACTCATTGGAAAACGAGATCACAATAGATAAGGTCCCGGAGCGGGTGGTTCTGGCCGGAAAAGCCACGCTGATCAGCGCCAATGCCTACTATTTGTTTGAAGAGGCCCGGGAAAAAGTGGTGGCAATAGGAAAAACCAACCAGGGGCTGGGAAACTTCCTTTCCCACCTTGATAACGATTTTGACAAAGTCACAAAACTTTCTAGTGAGGTCGGACCTGAACAAATTGTCGCTCATCGCCCAGATCTGGTTATTGTGAGGGACTTTATGTACAAACGGCTTGGAGCACCTCTCTCAAAACTGGGAATACCGGTACTCTCCCTCAACCTTGAAAGTGCAGCTGCCTTCACCAAGGACATACGGATTCTCGGTAAAATTCTCAACCAGCAGGATAGGGCGGAGGAAATTGTATCTATTTACGACGAAAGACTGAACCCCCTCAAGGAGAAAACAGATTCCCTGTCAGAATATGATAAACCACGGGTCTTGATGCTTTACTACAGTGTGAGAGGAAACGACAGCGCCTTTAATATTCCCCCACAAGACTGGATTCAAACCTACCAGGTAAAGGTAGCCGGAGGGGCACCGGTCTGGACCGATTCGAATATCGGTAACGGGTGGAAAACAGTGAATTTTGAGCAAATTGCCGCATGGGACCCCGACACTATTGTAATTACCAGTTTTCACAGCGCTCCGGAATCTTTCTTCGAAAATATTATCTCCAGCGATAAATGGCAGAAGCTGGGGGCCACAAAACAAGGGAGGGTGTTCGCATTTCCGAGCGACTTCTACAGCTGGGCTCAGCCTGATGTTCGCTGGATCCTTGGAGCACAATGGCTGGCACAAATCCTGCATCCAGAGCTCTTCGATAACATCGATATGGCCGAAGAAGTTCGCAGCTTTTACAGTGATATGTATAATATTCCCGACAGCGATATATCTGCCTTAGTGCTGCCCCGACTTGAAAAGACGCTAAATCAATAGGATTCACCGAAGCTGATGCAGTCTAATGTACAGCGGCAGCGCCGCAGACTTCTACTACTACTTCTCCTCCTAGGGGCTACCGTTGCTACGGCACTTCTCACCGGCCGCTACCCCAGTCCGGGGGTAATTTCCCCCTCCCTCCTAGCGGAGGATCCCCTGGCACGAACCCTGGTACTTAACCTCCGGCTGCCCCGGGTTATCGCTGCGCTGCTGTTGGGTTCGGGGCTGGCTGCTGCGGGAATGGTGTTTCAGATGATCTTCGCAAACCCCCTGGTGGAACCCGGATTCTTGGGGGTAAGCCAGGGGGCGGCCTTCGGGGCGGCGGTGAGCATTGTTGCCTTTGCCCCGGCCCTGTGGATTATTCAGGTGTCCGCGGCGGTGTGTGCCCTGATAGGCCTTGCCGTTTCGTATATTCTGGCCCGACATTTTCATTTTGGGGGGTGGGTTTTACGACTGATTTTAGCCGGTATTGCCGTCAGCGCCCTCTTCTCTTCGGGGGTTGGAATTGTGAAGTTCGTGGCAGACCCTATGAGCGAGCTGCCGGAGATCACCTTCTGGATGCTGGGGGGCCTGTGGAGTGTGGACTGGCAACAGGCCCGGTCCATCCTGCCGGTGTGCATTGTCGGGGGGATTTTACTGTTTGGCTATCGGTGGCGCCTGAATCTCCTGTCGATGGACGACCGCACAGCTTTTTCTCTGGGCTTAGCCCCCTTTCGCGAGCGGATGCTCCTTCTTGTTGCCGCTACCGCTGTTACGGCGGCAACCATTTCCATCAGCGGAATCGTAAGCTGGGTGGGGCTCATCGTTCCGCATATAGCGCGGCGCATGTTCAGCTCGGACGGACGCTTCGCCCTCCCCGCATCGATGATTATTGGGGCAATTTATGTAGTGATCTGTGATACCCTGGCGCGGACAGTCCTGGATGGTGAGATTCCCCTGGGGGTTTTAACCAGCCTGATCGGGGCCGCACTGTTTTTGGTGCTGCTGACAAAAAGAAGAATTAAAAAGGGAAAGTACCGTGGCACCCAAGTTGCTTGAAGTCGAACACATAAACTACCGCTATCGCCCCCATGCCGATCCGGTACTGCAGGACCTTTCGATGAGTATCGAAAAGGGAACTGTGAATACGATCCTCGGGCCGAACGGCGCAGGCAAATCGACTCTGCTGGATATTTGTCTGGGATGGAAGGAGCCGGAGAACGGCCGAATACTGCTGAATCAGCAGGAAATGCGCAGCTACAGCCGCCGGCAAATGGGGCGCTGGATGAGCTTGGTTCCGCAGGATGAACAGGTACGGTTTGACTATACCGTGTTGGAGTATCTACTCCTGGGAAGGGCTCCGTATTTGTCCCAGCTGGAGATGCCGGGACCGGAGGATGTGCGCATCGCCCACCAGGCTCTCGAACGGGTCGGACTAGAGCATCTGCAGGAGCGACCGGCCTCAAAACTATCCGGGGGTGAACACCAGCTGTTGATGATTGCCCGCGCACTGGTACAGGAGCCGCATATTCTGGTACTGGACGAACCGACCAGCCGGCTGGACCCCGGCAACCGCCAAAGGGTAGTCACCCTGCTCAAAACACTTGTACGTCACGGCGTAACCATTTTATTCACCACCCACGATCCCACCCTGGCCGCGGATATCTCAACCCACGCCCTATTACTCAAAGAGGGCCGAGTTACTTACGCCGGCCCTGAGGAAGAAGTGCTCACCGGCAAAAATTTGTCCGAACTGTACGGTATCAGCATGGAGGTGCTCCGCCGTAAGAACAAAACTATCGTCTTTTCAGCCGAGTAGGCCTAAGCCAGGCACTTAGTCAGTTTACCGACACTCACTTTACCGACACTTCCGTGAAGGAGAAGCTCCGGGTATCGAAGAGCCCCATATCAGTGAGCTTGAGTTCCGGTATGACCGGCAGGGCCAAGAAGCTCAAGGTCATAAACGGGTCGAGTTCGTCGTTCACACCCAGTTTTTCAATTGCCTCCGGATACATCTTACTCAGCTTTTCACTCACGAACTCAGGGGTTTCATCGGACATTAAACCGGCTATCGGAAGCTCCAGGGTGTCGAGGATTTCACCGTTCAGCGCCATGGTGATACCACCGCCGACACGGATGAGCTCCTGTACCGCGGTGTACATATCAGTGTCGTTTGCCCCAATTACAATGATGTTATGTGAATCGTGGGCAATCGTCGAAGCCACTGCTCCCTGTTTCAGTTTGTAATTCTCTACCAGGGCCAGACCGATATGGCCGCTCGCCTTATGCCGTTCAATCACCGCCATCTTCAGGACATCGAGTTTGTCGTCAAACTGAAAAAAGCCCTCTCCATCATGTTGCACCTTGCGGGTCACCTCTTCGGTGATCAGACTGTGCGACTGGAGTCGAATCACCCTGGCAATATCCGTCTCAAGCTTCAGTTTAAACTCTTCCTTATCAAAGGCCTTCACATGAACGGTATTGCTGACCCGGCTGATATCGACATGGGGTACGTCGAATACGGGCTTCAAGGATTCAGCAACCCGCTTTCCCTGTGCATATACCTGTAACACATTGAATTCGGATAAATCATCAACCATCACAATATCCGCCCGGTATCCCGGAGCAAGGGCGCCCCGTTTTTCAAGACGGTAGGCCTCAGCCGAATTGATAGTAGCCATCTGTACTGCGGTAATTGGATCGATACCCCGTTCTACCGCCATCCGCAGATGATTGTCTATGTGACCGTATTTCAGAATATCCTCCGGCTGTCGGTCATCGGTGCAGAACATACATCTTCGGGCATTGTGGGTGTTCACACCATTAATCAGGTCGGGCAGGTTCTGAGCTGCAGATCCCTGCCGAATAAGACAATACATACCGACCCGCAGCCGCTCGCGCATCTCGTCCAGGGTTGAACTCTCATGGTCGCTACCTACTCCGGCGGCCGCATACGCATTAAGTTCTTTCCCCAGAATCATAGGCCCGTGTCCGTCGATCAAATGGCCGTCCCTGACAGCCAGCATAATTTTATCCAACATTCCATCGTTGCCGGACAGCAGCGCAGGATAGTCCATCACCTCCCCCAGCCCCAAAACCTGTTCTTCCCCGAACAGGCCGGACAGTTTCTCCGCATCGAGTACTGCCCCGGCGTTTTCAAACTTCGTCGAGGGTACACAGCTGGGGAGCATAAAAAAAACATCCAGCGGCAGTGTGCGGCCGGCATCAAGCATATATTGTATTCCCTCTACTCCGCAGACGTTCGCAATTTCATGGGGATCAGCAATGATTGCAGTAGTGCCCCGGGGAACGACCGCTTTTGCAAACTGTCCCGGCGAGGTGAGGGAAGATTCAATGTGCACATGTGCATCGATCAGCCCGGGGATTAGATAGCGTCCGTGGGTGTCGATTTCCTCGACCCCCTCATAAGCCCCCACTCCAATAATCACGCCGTTGTCCACCGCCAGATTACCTTCCACTATTTCGTGGGAAAAAACGTTTACTACCCGGGCCCCTTTGAAAACCAGTTCGGCGCGCTTTCGACCGGTGGCCACCTCGATTCGACGTTTTAGATCAGCCTTGCTTGGTTTATTGTGTGAATTTTGCTGCATATTAACTCCAATCTTATCTGTTTCTTTCTCACTAGTTGTTATAGTATAATTCATATAGTAGGATATTTCTACAACAAACTGCAACAAGAAGAGATACATGCTCTACCGTATAATCAATGGCACAGTAATTGACGGCACCGGAGGAAAAGCCTTCGAGGCTGATGTGGAAATCAATGACGGACGGATCACTGCGGTGGCCGCCCCCGGCTCTTTTTTAAGCCGAGGGGGGCCGACAGAAGAAAGTAGGCCCAAGGGCCGCGGATCCGCAAGATATATCGATGCTTCCGGCTGTTATGTAAGCCCGGGTTTTATCGATGCCCACAGTCATGCCGACCTAGGGCCATATGTGCCGAATAAGCTAAAACTGAAACTTCGCCAGGGCATCAGTACGGAAGTTGTCGGACAGTGCGGTTTTTCCCCCGCCCCGATGCCCGCAGAGCGGCAGGCAGAGTGGTTGAAATACTATGTGCCGGGCTCACCCCTCGATTCGTGGCCCTGGCAGAGCACCGCTGAGTTTTATGAAGCCCTGCGGAGCCGTGGACTGCCGCTAAATTTCATGCCCTTTGTGGGGCACGGGACCCTGCGGTTTGCCGTAAAAGGCGACAGCTCCGCCCCAATGGGACCGAAAGAACTGGACCTAATGGAGAACCTTCTTGAGCAGGCCTTTGCCGAGGGAGCCGCGGGTCTCTCTTTCGGCCTGATCTATGTACCGGCCCTGTGTGCCGACAAAGAGGAACTGCGCCGGGCAGCCCGCTGCGCCGCCCGAAATCGTCGAATTCTATCGGTCCACCTTCGAAGCGAGAGCAATGAATTGCTTGAGGCTCTTAAGGAAATGATAAAACTACAGTCTGAAACCGGGGTACGGATTCACATCAGTCACCTGAAGGCAATCGGCAGGGGAAGGGCGGGGAGCAACCAGTCAGATAATCAGGCAAAAATCGAACAGGCCCTGGAGCTTATAGAAAAAAATCAGCTGAGCTTCGACAGCTACCCCTACACCTACGGAAGCACGTCCCTTTTATCAATGCTTCCGCCCCACCTGTTTGCGGGCAAAACAGTCCGGTCAGCCCTCTCAGACCTTTCAAACCCTCAGCTCCGGCAGGAAACAGCTGCCCTGCTGCGAGGTGACCGAAGGGAACCTCCCGGGCTTCCCTGGGATAATTTGGCACAACTTCTCGGCTGGGACCAGATTGAACTGGTCCACATTCCCCCGGGTAAAGATACGGACTTGATTGGAAAGAATTTAGCCGCCGCCGCGGAGGATCGCAGGAGGTCACCGGAAGAGCTCACCATACAGCTGGCGATGCAGTATGGAGGACAAGTGCGAATTATTGATGAGTTCTCATGTGAAGCTACCCTGAAAAAAATTATCGGACACCCCTCCGGTATCCTCTCTTCCGATTCCCTGCTGGGCGGCCGGCTGCATCCCCGGGTTTCCGGCAGCTTTCCCCGGGTCCTCTCGAAGTACACCCTGGAAAAGGGAGGGGGCCCTCTAACCCTCGAAGAGGCGGTACACCGAATGACCGGTCGCAGTGCCCAATTTCTCGGACTAAAAAATCGAGGTACTATTGAAGTCGGCACTACCGCCGATATCGCCGTATGGAGCTCCGACTTTAAGGACGTCTCACGGAGGTCTGCCCCGGAGCAGCCTGCAAGGGGCCTGGAGTTTCTGTGTATCAACGGCCGGATGGTTCTAGGGCCGGATAAGAATGAGGCGGAGGGGATGCCGAAAATAGCAAATATGAACGCTGGACGCATTCTGACCGCCCCCCATTATGTTTTCCCACAGCGTAAATACAAATAGTCTATCGATAAAATTCTACGCAACAATTCGCAACAATTCGCAACATCACACTTGTAAGAATTGAAATTCAAGGTTACAATCGGATGCATCTAAAACTCAATAATAGGAGTTCATGTGATGGAAAAACTTTTTAAACTGAAGGAACACAACACTTCAGTCAAAACGGAGGTGGTAGCCGGACTTACCACATTCCTTACCATGGCCTACATCCTGATAGTGAATCCTCAGATTCTCTCAAACACAGGAATGGACATGGGCGGTGTGTTTACTGCAACTGCACTCTCAGCAGCTATTGCTACTCTCGTGATGGCTTTTGCAGCGAACCTTCCGTTTGCTCTCGCTCCGGGTATGGGACTGAACGCATTCTTCGCGTTTACAGTCGTCTTGACGATGGGCTACTCATGGCAGTTTGCGCTGACCGCCGTTTTCTTAGAAGGTATTATCTTTATCATTCTTACCCTTCTAAACGTGCGCGAAGCTATTATTAACTGTATACCCCGTAATGTGAAACGGGCTATTTCGGTTGGTATCGGCCTTTTTATTGCCTTCATCGGGCTGCAGAACGCCGGTATCATCGTAAACGATGATGCTACTCTAGTGATTTTGGGTGATGTAACCAGCTCTGTTCCTCTACTGGCCATTATCGGTCTGGTAATTACGGGAGTTCTGCTGGCATTCAAAATCAAAGGGTCATTGCTGATCGGTATCATCGCGACCACCGTTATCGGCCTACCCCTTGGAATTACTCAGCTCCCTTCAGGCAGCTGGGCACCTCCCTCGTTAGCTCCGATTTTCTTTCAGTTTGATTTCTCTCAGGTTTTCACCATCGATATGCTGGTTGTACTGTTCACCTTTTTGTTTGTGGATATGTTTGATACGGTCGGTACTCTGATCGGTGTTTCAACCAAAGCGGGAATTATAGACAAAGATGGAAACATCCCCAAGGTTAAAGGGGCTCTCTTTGCCGACGCCATCGGTACCACCGTCGGTGCATGTCTGGGAACCAGTACTGTAACCACCTATGTTGAAAGTGCCTCCGGTGTTGCTGAAGGAGGACGGACCGGTCTTACCGCGTTCACCACCGCAATTTTCTTTCTGCTCGCCCTGTTTGTGAGTCCGCTTTTTCTGATGATCCCGGGAGCAGCGACCGCTCCGGCACTCGTTCTTGTCGGTCTGTTTATGATGTCCCCGATTATCCACATCGACTTCGAGGACTACACCGAAGCTATTCCTGCATTTCTTACCATCATTATGATGCCCCTGGCATACAGCATTGCCGATGGTATTATGTTTGGTATGCTCGGTTATGTAGTACTTAAGCTTCTGAGCGGAAAATCTAAGGACGTGAATATCGTCACTATCATAGTGGCAATTGTATTCTTAATTAAGTTTATCCTAGGTTAATGAAACAAGGCGGGTTTATTCCCGCCGGCTTTCTGCTGAATTTCCGGCGGATTCCCGCCGGTTAAAATAAAAAAGCGGGCTGTGCGTTATCATCATTCGCACGGACCCGCTTTTTATATGCCCAATTATATCTAATTATATACCAAATTTAGGGATACATAGTTCGGGAAGCCTGCTCTACCGCGTCAACTATCTGTTGATACCCCGTACAGCGACAGAGGTTTGCATTGATTCCTTTACGAATCTCTTCGCGACTCGGTCGTTTCTTTTTTAACAAAAGTGCATATGCCGAGAGCACCATTCCAGGTGTACAGAACCCGCACTGTATCGCTCCGGCATCTATAAATGCCTGCTGTATCGGATGCAGGGTTCCATCTTTTTGCTCTAAGCCTTCAATTGTAGTAATCCTTTTACCAACCACACTGCCGAGCTTCGTCAGGCAGGACCTCCGTGCAGCGTCATCGATTAACACAGTACAGGCCCCGCAGGCGCCGGTGCCGCAGCCGTTTTTCGTACCGGTCAGATTCAATTTCTCCCGGATGAAATCAAGAAGGCTTATTTGTAGGTCCGCCTCAGATAAGGGGTGCTCTATTCCGTTTACAGTTATTACAGCTGTGCTCTGTTCTGTGCTCTGTTCTGTGCTCATTTCAACTCCTCAGGATTCACTTTTATTGGCAGATCATGGTAGCGAATACCGGTTGCGTTGTACACTGCATTGGCAATCGCCGGTGCTATCAACTCCAAAGCGGGCTCTCCAATTCCCTTGGCCTTCGAAGGGGACTGGGGGTCCGGATTTTCTACTATTATACCGGTCATATCAGGCAAATCGCGGGCCTTCGGTATTTTATAGTGGTTCAGGTCCATATGTACAAATTTTCCATCTTCTATCTCCAATTCCTCGGAGAGAGCCATCCCCGCCCCCTGGGCTATACCTCCATACATCTGGCCAAGTACCATCGCCCGATTGACCGCGCGGCCGATATCGTGTCCGGCAACAATATTATCCAGCGTAATTTTACCAGTCTTTTTGTTCACCCTCAGTTCCACCGCCTGACAGCTGTACACATAGGTGAAGTAGGCATCTCCCTGCCCTGTTTCCTCATCCCAGGATACATCCGGAGCTTGAAATGAACCAAAGGCATAGGGGTATACCCGTTTCAGGAACAGGTGATTCATCGCTTCGTCCCAGGTAATCCGAGAGTCATCATCCGGACCGAGGATACAATCCTGTTCAAACCGCACCTCATCGGGTCGGCACTGCAGTACATCAAATAAGTTATCGGCGATAAGTTTCTTGAGTTTCCGGGCCGCAATTGTAACCGCCCCGCCCCCCATTATTGTTCCGCGGGTGGCTACGGTGGTTCCTCCGTCGGGAATATTGCTGGTGGAGGACCTCTTGTACTTAATGCGGTTCAAATTCACCCCAAGTTGCTCTGCAAGGAGGAGCATCATTACGGACTCAGAACCCTGACCGTTTTCGTGGATACCGGTTTCAAGGAGAATCGAGCCGTCGAATTGACAGTTAATTACACTTGAGCAAAAATCCATTCCCTCAGCACCCAGGCTTGAACCCCGGTAGCTAATCGAAAGCCCTATTCCATACAGATCTTCCCCCTCTGAAACGCCCCGGGAAGATTGTGCACGTTTCTCCTCGTAGCCGATCTCGGAGGCCACCCTGTCCATTACCTTTTCGAGGCTTACCGTATGGGTATCGAGCACCTGACCGGTAACCGTTTCTCCGTCCTGCTTTACCATATTGAGTCGTCGATACTCAAGGGGGCTGAGGCCGAGCCTCTCTGCGGCGATGTCACTGATTTGTTCTACTGCGAAGTTGACCTGGGGAGATCCGAATCCGCGCATCGCACCGGTAACCGGGTTGTTGGTTGCCCCACAGAGTACATCGGCGTGAACATTATCCACAGCATAGGGGCCGAAACACTGAGCGGTGGACCTCCAGTTGACCCATGGGCTAACCGACAAATATGGCCCCCCGTCGGAGATCATCCTCACCTGGACCGCCTTTACCCGTCCGCTTTTCTCTAAGCCCACTTTGTATTTCATACGGTAGGGATGCCGTTTATAGCTCTCACGGAAGGACCATTCCCGGGTGTAGGTAAGCTTCACCGGCCGGTTGAGCAGCCGGGCGGCCATAGCAGCCCTGGCACACACTATTGCGGCGGTATCATCTTTACCGCCGAAGCCTCCCCCCATAGGGGGCTGGTAGACTTCAATATTCGACAGGGGCTCACCGAGAATAGCCCCCACAAAGCGACGGGTGCTAAAGGGGTGCTGCATACTGCCATAGACTTCCATCACACCGTCCTGACGGGGAACACACACCGACGCCTCCGGTTCCATATAGGAGTGTTCAATACTCTGGGTAGAAAACTCTTCCTCCAGCACAAGGTCACACTTTTCAAGTTCCCCGGCAGCATCCCCGCGCCGCATTTTGTGGTGGTTCATAAGGTTTGAGTTTTTAATCTCCCGCACCACCGGACTATCAGAAGCAAGGGCCTCTTCCGGATCGGTCACCGGAGGAAGCGGATCGGCGCTTATCTTTACCTTCCCCGCCGCAGCTAAGGCCTGGTCCCGGGTTTCAGCTACCACCAGGGCAAGGACATCCCCTGCATACATGATTTTCTTTTCTGCAAACATGCAGTAGTCCTGCTCAATCTGACCAAAACGAACAGAGCCCGGTACATCCTCCGCTGTAAAAACGGCTATCACCCCGGGAGCTCCCAGCGCATCACTTTTATCGACCTTCACATTTTCCGCGTGAATATATTCACTGTATACAGGGGCCGCATGGGCCATATTAAAAAACTTTAAATCATCACTGTATTTTGCTCTCCCCGTTACTTTTCCATATGCATCGTTCCGAAATACTTTTCCGGAGGGTACCTTCATTCCATTACTCCTCGAGAGTTTTGCAACAGTTTACAACAATTTTTTGCTTGTATCAATAAAATTTATCTGGACAAGTAAGTAGTTTGTTGTATAATGTTGCGAAATAGTAAAGTGATAAACTAATTTATTCAAGGTAGAGGTATTGTATGAGTAACACTGACGCTGCTACAAGTTCACAGGGAGGAGATCAAGCGATTGAGCTTCTTTATCAGCTTGAAGACCGCCCTCCCTTTTTTGAGTCGCTCTTTGCTGCATTGCAGCATCTTCTGGCAATTTTTGTCGGAATTGTAACACCGCCGACCATCATTTGCGGTGTATTGGGTCTTCCTATCGAAATTACTTCCTACATCATCAGCATGGCGCTGGTTGTATCGGGTGTATCTACTTTCATTCAGGCTAAACGCTTCGGTCCGATTGGTTCCGGTCTTCTGAGTATTCAGGGCACCAGTTTCACCTTCCTCGGCGCAATTATCGCCACCGGCAGCAGTATTATGTCTGCGGGTGGGTCTCCGGAAATGGCCCTCACCACAATTTTTGGTGTCTGTTTTTTAGGCTCCTTTGTTGAGATGATCTTCAGCCGTTTTCTTAGGTTTCTAAAGAAAATAATTACTCCCCTGGTAAGCGGTATCGTAGTTACTTTAATAGGGCTTTCCCTTATTAAAGTAGGTATCACCGACATCGGCGGTGGGGCCGCGGCCCAGGGCAGCGAGTCCTTCGGCAGCCTCACAAACCTTATGCTGGCAGGTATCGTACTGATAACCATTGTAATTTTTAACCGCAGTAAAAACGGGTTCCTTAGGATGAGCGCCATCGTAATCGGCCTTGTAATTGGATATATTATTGCAGCTTTTATGGGAATGGTAGACTTCAGCAAACTGAAGGATCTCAGCCTACTGAACCTTCCTGTTCCCTTCAAATTCGGTTTTTTCAAGTTTAATCTATCGGCCTTTATAACAATCGCCCTGCTCTATCTTATCACCACTGTTGAATCCATCGGCGACTTAACCGCTACTTCGATGGTTTCAGGGCAACCGATTGAGGGCGACAAATACATCAAAACCATCTCCGGCGGAGTTATGGGCGACGGCTTCAACTCCGCTCTGGCAGCGGTGTTCAACTCCTTCCCCAATACCACCTTTAGTCAGAATAACGGTGTAATTCAGCTCACTGGTGTGGCGAGTCGTTACGTCGGTTACTTTATCGCAGGACTGCTGGTGCTGTTCGGAATGTTTCCGGTGATCGGCGGTGTGTTCTCACTTATTCCAGCCCCGGTACTCGGTGGAGCTACTATCATTATGTTTGGTACTGTTGCCGCTTCCGGCATTAAGATTATCGCATCAAGTATTATTGACCGCCGGGGTATCCTGATAATGGCAATATCCTTTGGCCTCGGTCTTGGAGTATTGCTGGTCCCTGAGGTGGTACGTTACTTTCCCGGAGTTCTGAACTCAATTTTCAGCGACTCAATCACCACCGGCGGTCTCACCGCAATTTTCCTTAACATCGTGCTTCCCCGTTCGTATAGAAGCCAGAAGGTACACGACAATCTGCGCACCGATCTTCCGTAAATTTCACAGTTAAATTTCACCGATAAAAAATGAATGCTGCCGGCTTAATATGCACTGCCGGCAGCCTTTTTTTTGCAGTCAACCACCCCGGGTTAATCCCATGTACTTAACCCCATGGGCTTAAACAGCCAGGGTAAAGATACTCCAACCTTATAAAGAAATCTCCCGCCCCTCAACCTCGCTTACCAGTGCCTCAAAAAGTGTAATCACATCCTTGTTCATCTTCCGCAGCGAAGTGGAAAGCTTGCGGGCAATTTGCATTGTAATCTTAAAGCCCATATACGGATTTTCTTCACAAAACTGAAGAAAGTCGTAGCGGGCCAGTGAAAAAAGTGTGATATCGCTTTCGGCAACCACCGTAGCCGATCGCTTGTCCTTATCAATCAAAGCCAGCTCGCCAAAATACACATTGTCGTTCTCATGCAGTATCACTACCGTATAGGGCTGGTTCTGCAGTGTTGTTTTCTGAATACGCACGGTTCCCGAAAGCAAAATATACAGGCTGTCCCCCAAATCTCCTTCCTGGATTACACACTCACCCTTGCGGGCCGTTTTAATCGCACAAAGCTGAAAAATCTTCTCCAGAGCCTCGGGATCTTCGGCGAAATCTTCAAAAAGTTTTATTTGCTTTAAGCGCGCCTCTTTTTTGCTATCCATTCTAAAAGCTCCTTATTCCGCCTTGCTCGAACCCAATTCAATGACAATAGCCTTCGAGTTTTTCAGCACAGTATACTCCCTCCCGGGATTAATGACCGGTTTGTTCGGAACCAGCTCTTTTACCGTCCGAAGATTATCTACCAGTTTTGATATATCCGGTGTCATCTGAGCGTCATTCAAGGCTTCACGCTTCCGCTGATAAAAGTTACCGGTATTCTCCAATAATCCGATACAGATCGACCCGTAGGTAGCATTATAAAAATCGATCAGCTTTCCAAAGGGCCCATCAATGAGCCATTCCGGTATTGCCCGTATCTCCAGTCCCTGCCCATGCCGGGGTGAAAGGAGGTCTTGCAGAACATGGGAAACCCCAGAGGCGGAGGAAGCATTGGCGAGAATCATTTTTGAATACTCCCTCGAGAGAATAATTTCATCACAATTGGCCAGTTTCAAATACTTTTCAAACTTATCATCCAGAAGCTCGGCGGCAACATATACCTGTTTGGTAAGCGACTCTATTGTCAAAACGGCCATTACCGTACGGGAGTCCACCTCCTGCTGTGAATAATTCTGGGCAAAGTCGGCCAGAATTATGACCCTCGCGGCTTTATGAATATTTGCCCTTCGCAGGGTTTCTTCTTCAATATAGTCGCCGTTGATATATTGAATTCCCTGAAAACTTGGATGCTGGAGAACCGGCTGCATAGCCTCATGCCCTACATTGTTGATCAATACCAGATCTCCCACACTATACTGGGGGTTTACCGAAAGTATTCCCTCTATCACTCGATCGAGTTCTCTCCGCCAGCCACAAATAATGAAGTGGTTTTGTAGATTTTTCAATTTTAACAAGCCCTCCCTGCGGCGCATCTGTTGTTCAACTAAAAAAGAGGCGATTTGTCCGGTAACCGCCGCCATTACTATGACCCCCATTCCCATCAGGAGCAATCCGACAATTTTCCCTCCAAAGGTAATAGGAGTTTTATCACCGTAGCCTACAGTGGTAATGGTTACGATCGAATACCAGAAGGTATCCCATAAATTTTGAAATCCAGAATTGATATCTCTCTCAAATACAATAATTCCACCCATCGAAGCGGTGATGAGTAGAATAAGGAACAGTGCTACCCTGGTTTTTATTGAACTCACAAGCCCCAATAGCCAGTTTGAAAATCGGGTTTTTCTCCGTATACGATCCGCCTGCTGCTTCTTTTGATGAGCAGCCTCGGCGGATGCGGCTTCTACGTTCTTAATAGCAGGCCGCCGCACTTCCGCAATAGAGTCAAATAAGGCGGTACGCCGCTGTGGTACTGTTGTCAAGCGTATGTAAAAGGCATCTATATCAATAACAGGAACTTTCCCCGCGCTGCTCGCGGTACTTCCGAGTACCAGGGGCACTTCTTCCTGAACTTCTCCCTGTTCTTCCCGCAGGCCCTCCGGTGTATAACTCTTCTCCTCATATACATTGTCCACAACCATACCGGTCTTAATATTATCGGAGGCAAACTGCAGAATGTACTTTCCCTTTCGCTGGGCCGGAATACCGAAAAAATCGATCCCATAGACAACTTCCGTATCGGGACACGTTTCCAGAGACTGAACATCCTCTAGAGCATCGCTTTCGATGCCGAAATAGAGATTGGCTATGCGTATGACCTTTACTTCACGTGTGGTATCTTTCACTATGTAATTAATATCGAACCATTCTCCAGGAAAATTAACTGAATGGTACAAATCTTGTGGGATGCCGGCAGCTGCTGATAGAGATACAGAAAAGCACTCGCTGAAAGCGAGTGTTCGATTTTAAGAGGTTATATCATCGGAGGTAATACATGCATATGCGCTGTGGTTGTGGATTGATTCGTAATTTTCAACTTCTACTCTAAAAAGATCTATTCGCGGGTCAGTTTTCAGTTTGACGGCGACTTCCCGGGCTGCATCTTCAACAAAACGAGGATTATCGTAGGCTTTTTCTGTAACATATTTTTCATCCTGCCGTTTTAGGATAGTGAACAGCGGTGACGAGGCCGAAGCCTCCGCCAGTTCTATCAGCTCTTCGTACCAGATAAAATGCTTGGTGTGGACACGTATTCGGATTATTCCACGCTGATTGTGGGCACCGTAGTCACTAATCTCTTTAGAGCAAGGGCAGAGGTTTGTTACCGGCACTTCAACGGAGAACCACATTTCCAAATGGCCGTCCCGCTCGGCCTCGAGACGACAAGTGTACTCCATCAGGCTTTTAATTCCGCTCACCGGGGCTGCCTTGCGAATGAAATAGGGAAACGTGATGTCTATATGGGCGGTATCGCACTCAAAGGTTTTCCGCATATCATCGAGGATTTCGTCCAGGTCGCTGGGCCAGAGTTTGACCGTATGCCGTTCCAGTACTTCTACAAAACGGCTCATGTGGGTACCGCGCTCGTGGTGGGGCAGATCGACATACAAATTCATCGAGGCAATAGTGTGTTGCCGTTCGCTCCGTCGGTCAAGAACCGATATGGGATAGCGAAGGCCCTTTACCCCGACCTTCCGGATACCTACTTTCCTCATATCCGTTTCACTCTGAATATCTTTTAGATCCTCCGGCTTATTCATATACCTACCGCTTAACTGCTTTTATTCATCCCGTCGAAGAGTTACAAAACTTGTATCTGTTTCCCAAAGGACTACTTCCCACAACCTATAATTTTCTCCCTTTAAGGGAGCTTCCAGGCGGTCCCAAATCCACTGGGCCATATTTTCAGTGGTGGATTGGGGAATAATATCATTTAAATAGCTATGATCAAGTACATTTATAACCCTTTCTTTTACTTCTTTTTTAAGAACGGTAAAATCCAGTACCATGCCGTCCTCGGCGGGGGTCCCTTTAATGGTGATACGCAGACGGTAGGTGTGACCATGGAGGGTCTCGCATTTTCCATGGTAATCAACTATATTGTGGGCGGCATCAAACTTAAAATCTTTTGAAACATACATACTCATAGTGGTATAAAGATAATGCAGAAGAGGTCCGAGAGCAAGTATCCTTCAAAGGTGTATGCCCTGCCGGGCACCAATATAGAAGGGGCTGCCCGAATTATTATCAGACAGCCCCTTGGGATTTAAGAATAATATGTTTTACTTACATGAGCTGCTGAATTTGCCGGCCGAGTTCAGGATTTTGTCGCATCGCCTGCACAATTTGATTGAACTTCTGTACTGTCATATCGTGTTCACGGACTTTCTCTACCATTTCCTTCTGACTTTCCTGCTGTATTGTCTGAATCTGCTTTGCAAGATCGTTGAACTCTTGGGTTTCCTCTTTACTCTCGTCATCGGCCTTCTGCTTGTTTTCATTTTGACGGGCGGAATAGAGGGTGTTAAAGCGTTCTTTGCTCATAGAAGAATCGGAAAAAGCATCCTCTATTTTCTGGTTCGAATCGGTTTGCACCGTTTGCACATCTTCCATCACCCGGGCGAACTTCTTCAACTCGGAGTCTTTGAAAGAGGTGGTATCCGAAGCGTTATCATTTGATTGTGCAGTAAGTGGTACGATAAAAATAAGGAAAAGTACCGCAAGGATGGCTACAGGAGCCCCCTTCTTAATTAAATGTGATAGCATGTATATACAGCCTCCTAAAAATGTTTCTCAGGCCACAAGCTAATAACCACAGGGACCTATCGTCAAGCTGAAATATCAAATTGCTCCGTCAAATTGAAAAGAAGGCTAAGACAGGACCGGCATGAAAACCCTCAAAGGGTCCTCCATGCCGGCTGTTTTTTCTAAGATGCTTTTAAGACGCTTTTAAGATGATAGTTTATAGAATCCGGTTGCCCCCGGACTGCAATAGCTGCATGAGCTTGTCCGAGGGATTTTTAAACTTACTCATAAAAATCATAGCCGCAATGATGTAAGGCTTGTAGCTGGCCTCTTTGTAGAGGGGCACACGATAACGGTCGAAAACACTGGCCTCAACTTCGCCGTGCTCACAACTCACGCCGGTAATGTCGGCGGGCAGGCAGTGCATATAAAGGGCGTTTCCGTCACGGGTCTTCTTCATCAGGTCCTCGGTGCACTCCCAGTCCATGTACTTCTTGTTGTTCTCCAGACCACGCTTTTCGAGGTCCTTCAGACCAGCCTGATCGCCGTTTTCAACCAGTTTTGTACGCTCCTCCATTACAGAGAAGGGTGCCCAGCTCTTCGGGTACACGATATCCGCATCCTGGAAGGCCTCGTCCATGCTGTTTACCCGCTTGAAGGAACCGCCGGTGTGCTCGGAGTTCCTCTGAGCAACGTCTTCAACCTCGGGCATGATATTGTAGCCCTCCGGATGGGCCAGGGTTACGTCCATCCCGAAGCGGGAGAAGAGGCCGACGATACCCTGGGGTACCGACAAAGGCTTGCCGTAGGAGGGGCTGTAGGCCCAGGTCATGGCAACTTTTTTGCCCTTTAGGTTCTCAACACCACCGAAGTGGTTAATAACATGGGCCAGGTCGGCCATTGACTGGGTCGGATGGTCAATATCACACTGCAGGTTTACCAGGGTCGGGCGCTGTTCCAGCACGCCGTCCAGGTAGCCCTGGTACACAGCTTCGGAGACTTCCTGCATATAGGTGTGTCCCTTTCCGATGTACATGTCGTCGCGAATACCGATCACGTCCGCCATAAAAGAGATCATGTTGGCGGTTTCGCGCACGGTCTCCCCGTGGGCGATCTGGCTCTTGCCCTCGTCCAGGTCCTGTATTTCCAGGCCCAGCATATTTGCAGCGCTGGCGTAGCTGAAACGGGTCCTCGTCGAGTTGTCCCGAAACAGGGAAATTGCCAATCCGCTGTCGAATACGTTGGTTGAAATGTTGTTCTGCCGCAGCGCACGTAAAATCTCGGCTACCTTAAATGTTGCCTGAATCTCATCGTCGCTTTTATCCCATGTAAGGAAAAAGTCATTCAGGTACATGTCCTCGGCTCGCAGGCGCCCCAGCGACCGGACCATTTCTTCAATCCCAATTCTGTCCATTCTGTGTCCTCCAGATACTATTGTTTTCCAAGTTAAAATATTTATTGTCGGCGGGTCCACGCGGGTGGGCCCGGCCTATAAGGTACAATCTTAAAAGTACGTGCATCCTGTACGAATCAGTCCTCCAGCATACGGGCGGCGATCGCATTTGCCCTTTGAGTCAGCTCCTCCTCCGGGAATCCTGCCAAGCGTCCGTGTTCAACCGCCACCCGGCCGTTTACAATCGTGTAGTCTGTGCCGTGGTTGTATCCGGAAAACAGCAGCGCCGCCAGAGGATCAGAGAGAGAGCCGGCATATTCGAGCTTGTGCACATCGAAAATCGCCATATCGGCCGCCCAGCCCTCTTTCAACTGACCGATCTTTGGAAAACCGAGCAGTTTAGCCCCGTTCTCGTTGGCCAGTCGGAAAATATCCCGGGCGTTCACCGCCGCCGCTCCATATTTCACCCGCTGCAACAGCAGGGCGTGTCTCATTTCACCGAGCATATCCGATGCATCGTTTGATGCCGATCCGTCCACCGCCAAGCCCACATTGATTTTCTTAGGAATCATTTCGGTTACCCGGCAGATTCCCGAACCGAGCCGCATATTGCTTGAGGGACAGTGGGCAATGTGGGTGCCGGTCTCGGCCAGCACCTCCAGCTCCTCATCGTTGAAGTGGATGCCGTGGGCGTAGAACACGTCATCGCCGATAAAGCCGGTATCCTCCATCAGCTTCAGCGGCCGGCGTCCGTACACCTCTATACAGAAGTCGTTTTCGTCAAAGGTTTCGGCCACATGGGTGTGAAGCCGAACCCCGTATTTTCGGGCCAAATTGACCGACTTTTTCATCAAATCTTCAGTCACGCTGAAGGGGCTGCAGGGGGCCAGGACGATCTTGCGCATCGAAAACTCACTGTCGTCGTGGTACTGCTTGATCACCCGTTCGCTGTCCTCCAGGATTTCATCATCGGTCTGCACCACCGAATCGGGGGGCAGCCCCCCGTCTTTCTTGCTCAGGGACATCGATCCGCGGGTCGGTGAAAAACGCATTCCCAGGGTATCGGCAGCCTTGAACTGCAATCCCATCAGATCGCTTTTAAAACCGCGGGGATACAGATAGTGATGATCGGTGCTGGTAGTACAGCCGGTTTTCAGCAGCTCCCCCATCGCCAGCAGCGACGAGTAGTAGACCGCATCTTCGTCGATCTTCTTCCACACGTCATACAAATACTTCAACCAGTCGAACAGTTCTACGTTCTGCACCGCCGGAAGATTGCGGGTGAGGGTCTGATAAAAGTGGTGATGGGTGTTCACAAAGCCGGGTACCACCACGTGCTTCGAGCAGTCGATTACCCGGTCATCGCCCGTAGGGCTGAAATCGATGTTTTTTTCGATTTTTTCGATCCGGTTTTCATTTATTAATACGTCCACATCCCGCTGCGCTTCGCCGTCGGCGGATGTGTGGAGGTAGAAGACATCCTTCAACAATATTCGTGCCATAAGCCTCTCCTTAGGCTCCCTGCTGCTGCAGAACGATTCCAAGTAGAAAGTGTCGCAGGAGGTTCATAGCCACCCGCTTGCGGTACTCTGCAGTGGAGCGCTGGTCGTCGATCGGCTGAACGAGGGTGTCGTAGTCGCGCAGGATCTCTTCGGCAATGCCGGCTACCTCGCTTATGCTGCGTCCCTCCATTCGCTTCTCGAGTTCAATTGAACGAACCACCGTCGGGGCCACTGCTCCGATGGCAATCCGTATTTCATCAAGCCTGTCTCCAGAAATCCGAGCCACCCCGGATAGTGAGAGTTTTGAGAGTGCATTAGCTCTCCGCGTGCCGACCTTTTTGAAAAAATGCGTAGTAGCGCGGTTGTGGGGTACAATAATCTCCGTGAGAAGCTCATCGGCGTGTAGGTCGGTTTTTCCCGGTCCGCTGATAAACTGATAAATCGGTAGAATGCGTTCACCCTGCCGACTCTGGAGTTTCACTCCCGCATCCAGTGCATAGAGAGCACATATAGAGTCACCCGCCGGGGATGCATTGCAGATGTTTCCAGCCAGGGTGGCCGCATTGCGCAGCCCCGGAGCGGCGATAGTCACCACCGCCTCTTTCAATATCTCCGGGACTTCATCGCTCTCGAGCACCTCGGTCATAGTGGCAGCTGCACCGATCGAAAGGCCGTGGTCAACCCGGCGGATGGGCCGAAGCTCATCTAAGTGATTCACAAACATAATCGGTTTCGGGTACTCGGGAATCGCACCGGATTCATAGCGGTAACGGACCATCAGGTCGGTCCCGCCGGCAAAGGGCAGGGCGCCTTTTTCCGCCCGCAGCTCAAGGGCCTCTTTCAGCGAGAGGGGACGATAGGAGTCTACCATAAGCCCTTCCCCCTTTCGGCGGCTTTCAGCACACCGTCAATAATCATATCATAACCGGTACAGCGGCAGAGATTTCCCGACAGCGCCTCACGGGCTTCATCCTCGGAGGGGGAAGGATTTTTTCGCAGCAGGGCCTCGGTGGCCATCATCATACCGGGGGTACAGAATCCACACTGCACCGCACCGGATTCCCCGTAGGCGTCGATAATGGTCTTGCCCTGATCCGTCTCTCGCAGCCCCTCGGGGGTAATAATTTCAGATCCCTCACAGGTTCCCATGGGGATCATGCAGGAGTTTACCAGCACCCCGTCCTTCAGCACCGAACAGGCGCCGCACTCTCCTTCGCCGCAGCCCTCTTTGACTCCGGTCAGCTTCAAGTCCTCACGCAGCACATCGAGCAGCCGCCGCAGAGGATCGGTATCTATAGAATGGCTCGTGCCGTTCACTGAAAATTTAACTGTGGGCATTCTCACGCACCTCCATTATGTACTCAGGGGTCACCGGTATCTGCTTAATATCACCGTCAACAGCCATCTGGACCGCATCGGCGAAGGCCGCTGCGGCTCCGTCGAATACCAGCTCACCGGCGCCTTTCGCGCCGAAGGGTCCGTACTCGTAGGGGTTGTCCACCAACGAGCTTTTAATTCTTGGAAAATCCATTGAGGTAGGAATGGTGTAATCGGCCATAGTCTTTTGCTGAAAACGGCCATCCTTCACCTCCAGTTTTTCCAGGCTCCCGTACCCGAGGGCCTGAATAATGCCCCCGTCCACCTGGCCTTCCACTATCTTCTCGTCAATTGCCACCCCGACATCATGGACCGCCCAAATACCTTTGGTGGTTACTTCGTAGGTCAGCGGATCAACCTCAACCTCAACGACGTTCACCCCCCATCCATAGGAGGGGTACGCATCTCCCTGCAGATTGTTTTGGTCCCAAGGTATCAGACCCTCAGGGGTTTCGTACTGATGGCTCACTTCAACCACATCACTCTCATCCCAACGCTTTTTAAGCTTTTTCGCCGCTTCCTGCACCAGATACCCTACAATTGCAATTGAGCGGCTCGCACAGGTTGGACCTGAATCGGGTACAAGTCCGGTATTCGGATCGTTGTACACAACAGAATCCACCGGGATCTCAAGCACCATTGCGGCGATTTTTCTAAAGGTTGTTTGAAGGCCCTGCCCCATCTCTACATTTGAAACCAACAAGTCTACTATGCCGTCGGCACGTTTGCGCATTTTGACTACACCCTTGATGATCTCCTGCTCCCCGTTTCCGGTAAAACCGCTTCCGTGGTTGAACAGGGATAAGCCTATTCCCTTCCAGGAACCTGGTGTGTACTCTTTCACCTTCCGTCTGTAACCGGACATCTCTTCGATACGCCGTATCATTTCCGGTAGTTTCACTTCCTCGTGTATACGGCCGTTGGTCACCGTCACATCGCCCTGCTTCAGCAGATAACGCCCTTTCAGCTCAAGCTCCTCTGCGCCGATTGCCCGGGCCACATGGCTCATATGTGTTTCCATGGCAAACAGACCCTGGGGGGCCCCGAAACCACGATATGCATCGGAGGGTACGTTGTTTGTCGCAAAAGCCCGTCCACGTATCTTCACATTGGGAATATTATATACACTGTTAACGGAAAAAATTGCCCGCTGCAGTACTACGAGGGAACAACTCTCATATGCCCCGGCGTTCAGACGTACATCTATATCCATTGCAATTATGTTCCCCTCTTTATCGAGGGCAGTTCTGAAATGGGTAGTGCTGGGATGACGCTTGGGGGTAAAACTAATATCTTCAATCCTGTCAAAGAAAAGACCAATTGGCTTTCCTATTTTTCCGGCCGCCACCGCCAGGGGAGTCGAAATAACATCTGGATAGTGTTCTTTTCCTCCAAAGGCCCCGCCGGTTACCGTCTGCTGTACCTCGACTTGCTCCTCAGGTACACCCATAGTTGCTGAGACAGCATGCCGCACGTAAAAGGGACACTGACCGGAGAAAAATACCCCCAGCTTTCCATCTTCCTGTACCCGGGCGATAACCCCCTGGGGTTCCATATATATGTGTTCCTGATATCCTGTTCGCACCGTATCTTCAATTATACGGTCCGCCTCGGCAAAGGCAGCATCTGGATCACCCTTCTTCAGATGATAATCCCCATAGACATTGTCTTTCCCGTGGACCGGCCCGCCCTTTACTGCTTCCGCTTCTTCTATGGTAAAAACGGGAGTAAGTTCTTCGTATTCAACCTTCACTTCATCCCGCAGACGGTTCAGCTCTTTACGATCAGGACCGACCAGCAGACCTATTGTCTCACCTATAAAGCGAACTTCCCTATCGGCAAATACTGGCCAATCATCCTTAATCATTTCGATGCGGTTCTTTCCGTCCTCAGGGATATCTCCTGCATCAATATAATAATAGCCTTCCGGCAATACAGGTACATGTACACCCTTTACTTTCGCCCGGGCACGGGATGACCTCACTACCTTTCCGTAGAGCATTCCTTCAAACGGAATATCACCAATATAGCGGGTGGACCCTCCGGTTTTCATACCGGCATCTACTCGCTTTATTGGAGTGCTTATCTTTTTGTTCATATTCCCACTTCCTCGAAAAAAGATCTGACTCGAAAAAGATCTGAGCTGCGACAGGAAGAGCCGGAAGCATACATCTCAGTTCCCCGGCTCTCCTGCGCACATCTTTAGCTTACCGCTACAGTAATTAATATACTAAATTTACTGCTTACCCTCCATAGCAAAGGGGAGCATAGCGTAAAAAGCACTGCAAATTACAAGGTCTTCAACACGGTTTACCTCATTTGGTGCATGGGCTTGATTTTCATCGCCGGGGCCGAAACCGATGGCGGGTATCTTGTGACGACCGGTGGTTGCAACGGCATTGGTAGAAAAGGTCCACTTATCGACAACAGGATCTTTGTCAAACAATGATTTATAGGCCTTTACACCATTTTGAACTATTTCGTGATTTTCCGGTATCTTCCATGTGGGGAAATACAGTTCCTGGCTGTAATCGAGGTTTCTCCACCCTCGCTCTTCGTACATCGGCATCTCAACGGAAACTGCATCTTTGTCCTCGCCGATGGCCTTGCTGATATACTCTTTTACCTGATTGATAGCCAATTCTTTGTCTTCTCCCCAGGTAAGACGGCGGTCGAGATACATGTACGCCTGGTCGGGTACCGCACACTGGCTGGGCCCTTTTACATCGATCTGGGAGACAACTATTGTTCCCTTGCCGAGAAAATTGCCTTCATCCGGCTGCAAATCTTCGTTCAGCTGCTCCATAGCCAGGGCGGCCCGGGCAGCTTTATAGGCTGCACTCTCTCCACGTTCAGGGGCCGATCCGTGGGAGGACACACCCTTTAGCCGGACGATCATCTCCATCCTTCCGCGATGTCCACGGTAAATGCGACAGCTGGTCGGCTCAGTGGATACAAAGTAATCCGGCTTGAGGTTCTCTTCTTCAATCAGATACTTCCAGCACATACCGTCACAGTCTTCTTCCAGTACTGTAAAAGTGAAGTACACCGTGTATTCGCCGTCGTAGCCAAGGTCTTTGAGGATCCGACCCGCGGCAACCATCGAGGCGGCACCACCCTTCTGGTCACTTGAGCCGCGGCCGTGCACCAGACCGTCCTTGATTTCACCGGAAAAGGGGTCGAACTTCCACTGTGAGGGGTCGCCCACCTCAACTGTGTCAATATGTGCGTCGAAGGCTATGGACTTAGGGCCGTTCCCAATTCGGGCAACAACACTTCCAAGACCGTCGATGCGGACTTCGTCAAACCCCGCCTCTTCGCACATCTCAACAATTTTGCGGCACACCGCTTCTTCCTCACCATCATATGATTTAATTTTCACCATTTCGGAAAGCGTTTTGGCGGTGTAATCGCGATACTCTTCGGCTTTTGCCAGTATTTCATCTTTGATTGCCATTTCTTAGAACTCCTTAAACAAAATATTTAAAATTAATGCGTTGCAGCTGCGTTTATTCCGGCAGCTTGTTTATGTTTTCCCACAACTTTCGGGCCGCACTGCGGCTTTCAGAGAAAATTTTCTCCACGTCGAAGGGAAATTGTCGATCCTCGTATACTACCCGGCCGTCAATAATTACCGTCCGTACATCCGTCGATGCCATACCAAAGGCCATGTGACCATCGATGTTGTCACCGGTAAGCGGGGTCGGGGCCTGATAATCGGAAATCACCAGGTCAGCCTTGTAGCCCTTTTCCAGACGGCCAAACTGCTCTCCGAAGTTACGATGCAGCAGCTCGTTCCCATTTGCCAGCAGCTTCAGAAATGCATCTGAAAAGAGGCTGCCGTGCTCATCCTGATGCTTGAAAAAGGCAAACTTAAACTCTTCAAACATGTTGGCACCGATTCCATCGGTACCGATAGCGACATTTTTATACATGGGCAGTTTGCCATTGTAGCCAACACCGTTGTTCATATTGCTTTTCGGGTTATGCACAAGGAAACTGTCGGCATTATTTACCATCTTCACATCCTCTTCCGAAAGATGAACTCCATGAACAAAGATCGCTTTATCATTCAGCAGTCCGTAATCGGAGAGTCTGGCCATAATGTCCTTGTTAAAATGCAGGTGGGAATAACTGGCATCATACTTGCCTTCGGCGACATGCACATGAAATCCACGCCCCGTCTTTTCGATTACCTCAGCTACTCCCTTCAACCCATCGTGGGGTATAGTGAAGGGGGCATGCCCGCCGACGGCCGCTTCAACCAGATGGCGTCCACTACCCTGTTTTTCCTTCTCCGCTTCTTCGGCAAAACGACGGTTTTCTTCAATACCGGCATACATGCCCTCCACACCATTACGGTCGGTAATTTCGTAACAGGTCATGCCGCGCAAACCGGTCTCGGTAAAGCTCTTTTTGACGGTGTCCAAGCTGCCCTTGATATAATTGGGGCTCGCGTGGTGATCGATAACGGCGGTTGTTCCCGATTTGATTGCCTCAATCGAATTAATAATCGACGAGTAATAGAGGGTCTCTTCATCAAGCCCACGATCAAGCTTCCACCAAAGATTTCTCAGCACCGATACAAAATCGGGGGTTGGGCCGACATTCGCCATAATTCCACGGGCCAGCCCCGAGTAATAATGATGGTGGCTGCAGACCAGCCCCGGAAACACCAGTTTACCGGTAGCATCAATCTCTTTGTCGAGGGTACCGGAATAATTTTCAGCGGCCCTCGCTCCGATTTCAACAATGGTGCTCTCATCAATAATTATATCTACCCCCTCCCATACTTTAGGGGGATCAAACTGCATTGCTGTTGCGTTTTTTATTGCTATCATAGTATCACCTCACCGAGTAAGTACGCATGCTTTCGTACAATGGTTTCTATAAGCGCCGCCATTCGCGGATCAAGGGTACCCTCAGGTACAACTCCGTTCTCGTCGACCGGTAATTCATGAACAGCATCATTTATACGTACATACGCCGTTTCTCCGGCCATTATGAATCCCGGGTTTTCCGAGCCGTCAAAGTCCTCTTTCAAACTAAAAACGGTAAATTTGTCTTTATAGGGTTTACCTTCCCACGGACAGAAGGAGGCGCAGTTACCGCATTCATTACATAAAGCATCTATATGGATGATTTGCTGGTCCTGGTCAAAACCGGTACCCCTCGGCACGGAAATGACCATATTGGCCCGGTTGGGACAGACCTCAACGCATTTGTTACAGATATAGGAACACTGCAAACATCGGACCGCCTCGTGCTGTGCATACGCATCATCAGAGCCGGAAGCCTGAATATTGTCTGTGCGAATTATCGAACCCTTACGCGGCAGAATTTCCCGTCGAATCTCATCGCTCTTGGACTTATGCACACGATTCGCCCGCTTCCAATAGGAATCCTCTTTCAGGGTTATTGCATCGGCGGCCTTGCGACCGGCGGCGATACACTGTACAACAGTTGAAGGCCCTGTTTGCGCATCGCCTCCCAGGTACACATTCTCTGTTGCGGTTTCGAGGGTTTCCTCGTCTACCTGAGGCCAGCCGTCTTCTCCCAGGGGAATTCCAAAAGCTGAAAGCGCATCGGTGTCAACTTTCTCGCCGATGGCGGTAATTAAATTATCAACCTTCACAGTTTCGGTTTTATCGGTGGCCACCGGGCGGGCACGACCGCTGGAGTCCCTTTCACCAAGTTCCATCACCCGTACAGTGAGAGTACCATCGGCGTCCAGGGCTTCTGGATTACGGAGAAACTTAAAGACTACTCCGTCTTTTACGGCATTTTCGTACTCCTCCAGGTCCGCCGGCATTTGTTCAAAGGCACGCCGGTACAGAACAGTTACCGATTCAACACCTTCAACTTTAGTGGCTGCACGGGCACTGTCCATAGCGGTGTTTCCACCACCGACAACCACCACATGCTTTCCAAGTTTTATAGATCCCGCTGCATTCCGATAATCCCATAGAAACTCCAGTGATTTGATTACACGGTCATCACCACCTTCAAGCTTCATAGGATTGTCCTTTTCCGCTCCGATACCGAGAAAAATGTAGCTAAAACCCTGGGAGCGCAGATCATCACGGGTCATGTGCGGATCGGCGTTGAACTGAAATTCAACCCCATGGGCCTTTACAAACTCAATATCCTTCTCGATTGCCTCTACGGGCAGCCGGAAAGCGGGAATCACATTTCGGACTACACCGCCGGCATTGGCGTGTTTTTCGAAAACCGTGACATCAAAACCTTCTCGAGCAAGGAAATATGCGTTTGAGATCCCCGCTGGGCCAGCCCCGATTACAGCTGCCTTACCCTGTCGTTTTTTCTCCGGCTTTGACCATTTATCAATATATTTTTGCCATCCCTTTTCAGCGGCAATACGCTTCATCTCACGAATTTTTACCGCCCCTTCGTAATCAAGGCGGGTACAGTTGTACATACACTGGTGATCACAGATGTAACCGGTAATATTAGGCAGGGCGTTCTGTTCGTAGATAACATCCAATGCCTCGTCGTAGCGCCCTTCCCCGGCCAAACGGATATACTCCGGCACATCTTGATTGATCGGGCATGCAACCCTGCAAGGCGCCACATAACAGTCGAACAAGGGTAGTGGTTCGCCGGTTGAAATACGATCGGTGCCGCGAAAATCCTTGCTGGTATAGTCTGCCTGGAGGGCTTCCCGGGCCATATTTTTTACCTTCTTCACATCTACGCTTTTTGCGCTCCACCCATCGGATAGTTCAGTCTTTAGGGCCATCTCTTTTAACCTTAAATACCCCCCCGGCTTCAACAGATCGGTGGCTACTGTGATCGGTTTTATACCCGCCGAGAAAAGAGCATCCACATTAAATGCAGTTGCCCCGCCGGCATAGGATATTGGCAATTTTCCCTTGAACTCTTCCGACAATTTTGCCGCCAAGTTGATGGTAAGCGGATAGAGCGCGCGTCCGGACATGTACATATCGTCCCCCGGCAGCTGTCCCTGATCGTTGATTGAACCTAAAGTGTTGGAAAGCTTTGCGCCAAAGATTTTTCCGTTGTCTTTCGCACACTTCATCAGCCGCTTCACCATTCCAACCGCATCATTGTATTTCAAATCGTGATCAAAGGATTCACGGCTCAGGTGCAGATAGGTGTATCCAAGCCCGTCGAGAATCTCACGGACCCGATCGTAACCAAGGAGGGTAGGATTCATTTTTAGATAGGTATCAATCTTTTTCTCGGTTATCAGATAAGTACAGATCGCTTCCTGTTCATCCGGCGGACACCCGTGCATCGTAGAAAGGGTTACCGACGGTGAAATCTGCGCCGGAATACGGTCGGAAAGTCCGACCAGGGCTTCCAACCGGTCTTCAAGGCCGGTCCCGCGGAGAAAACCTCCTGCAACACCACTGGGATCACCAGCCTGAGCTTTCTCAATCAGCTCCTGAAGTTCCTGTTTATATTGAGCGTAGAGAGGATGCTCGGAAGCATCGATCATCGAGTTGATGAAGTAATCCATTTTGGGAGTCTTGATGCCCTCGAGATCGTACCCGACGCTCATATTAAAGATAAAAGAACGCTGTTCAGCACTTAATCCCAGCTCAAAAACTTCCTCAACCAAATGCAGAATGAACCATGCCTTGATGTACTCGTCGTAGGCCTTTTCCAGGCTGAACTCTGTGGACCATTCAGTGTTATATCCCTCATCCCGGGCATCGATACAGGGCTTATCAATCTCGAGACTGTCGAGCTTTTGCACCGTCTTAAGTTCCATGAAACGTCCGCCGGCCAAATAACTTGCAACAATGTTCTGTGTCATTTGGGTATGCGGTCCGGCTGCCGGACCCATGGGAGTATCACACTGGTCATTGAAGGCGGTGATCCTCTTGTCGTTCTGCTTCTTAAAAAAGTGAATAGAAGGAATGCCGAACACCGATTTTTGTGCTGCATATTCCTGAAAAATCCTGCGGATAAGTTCCTTAAAAGGAACGGGACGCATTATATCACCCATAGTAACTCCTCTAAACAATTATGGTAAAACTAGACTCTTTTGCCTGTACTTTTGGACTATTGTAACCCATTTGAAAGTGTTGTCAATAAAATCTGCAACAATTCGCAACATTTTTCAACCCTTTTGGGTTGACTGTTACTACCTTTTATATTATAGAAATGAACAGGCTTACAAAGCAAAATCAAATTAGTAGAGCACATTAGTAAAGCCAAAAAACCGGCGGGGCCGGAAAACTATAAAAATATGAGAGGGATTTTACATGATCGATCTTACTATGCATGAAGACGTAAAAAAGAAAAATGTACAGAGGTGCAGGGAGCAGAATATCATCTACCCGACCTTTGCAATGATGAAAGATCCTTCCCTCATCCCGGACAGCATCAAAAAGAAGCTCCAGAACGTGGGACTGTGGGATATCAATTCACTGAACCTTTTCCGAATTACGTGGAAAAACGAACCTACCCATCAGGGGGGCACCTATAGCGGAGTCAACTACATTGAACTGCCCCGCGAAATAACCGGTACAAAAGCACGGATTCTTGCCCTTGTAGGAAAATGGTTTCCCACCGGCGCCCACAAGGTAGGGGCTACCTACGGCTGTCTGGCCCCGGCCCTGACCACCGGTAATTTCGACTCCACCCGCCAAAAGGCGGTATGGCCCTCTACCGGCAACTACTGCC
>CAZDFY010000015.1:0-51208 GCA_964504785.1 uncultured Sediminispirochaeta sp.
TCTTCTGTCTTCTCCTCTAACAGCTTTTCCCCCATACTTTATCCTTCCTGGTCTTTTCCTATAATTGTACGAACCGCTTTCGCTACAGTCGCCGGATCCTGTTGATCCCCCATTATATCTACCGAATCGTTAGAGGAGTACCCCCCCCCGTTATTATTTCCATTTTCCGACTCCTGTGAAGCGGCAACACTTTCAAATGAGTCGGAAAACTCTTCAAGGTCGGGCAGCGTATCTACATCCGACAAATCTTCAATCTCCTGATACTCAGAAGATGTTTTTCCAGAAGATAGACTATCGCCGCTCTTTGCCTGAGGCGAATCCTGAGACTGGGGATTTGACTGCGGTGCTGATGCTTGAGCGTGTGTGGAGGACTGAAGTTCAGAACCATCGCCCGCACCTTCCCCCTGGCCGGGATCCTCAATCTCCTCGACAAACTCATCTTCACCATCTTCAGACTCACCTACCTCCTCAGCGTCGGAAAGTTCTGCTCCGGATACATCGCTGTCTGAAAGGGCTGTCTCCTCACCCCTATCCTCGCTCCCTTCCTCGGAAGCGTAGTTATATTCGTCCCCGTCCAATACAATATTCAAGTTGTTCCCCCGGCTCGCGGCATTCCCTTCTGCTTCGGTGCCGGCATCGGTACCGGAGGAAGAAACCGCAAAATCTTCTTCTTCCGCTTCCCCTAACTCAAAAAGTTCCGGAATAAACCGCATTAACAGTATACTCATTCCGGCCCCAAGTAGGGCAAACGCAGCACCGCCGATTAAGCTGCGGAGAAGGAGATCAAAAAACCCGACTCTCCCGAACAGTGCCGCAATAAAAGCTATTACGGCACCACTTCCCGCACTCCAAAGAACAACTTTAATATTAGGCATATGTGCCTATTCCCCCTAGTAAAAGATTATGAGAATATTCTATAACCGTCAAGATTATGTATCACCCCTGTTCTCTTTTCCATATCCCTTTTACCCACTCTCTGCATTTTTTCTTTACAACTTCCCTATCAAACGCTTCAAGAAACTGCCGACCCCGCTTCCTTCCTTATATTCAACATTTTCCAACCGGCTTACTATATGCCGTACACAGATGGCAGCTTTTCCGTTTGGGTCGGAGGCCATAAAGGGCTTCTGATGAACAACCGCCGCACCTACCCCCTGGTCTTCATACACATACCCCAAATAATCCAGCTTCAAATTGAGAAACTGCCCGGCAATGTTAATGACCCTCTCTGCTATTTTACGCCCTTCCGTAACACTTTTCACTCTATTCACAATTAATTTAAGCCCCAAATCCATATTTTCTATTTCAGTTGCAATAATTTTTATTATACCATACGCATCGGTAATAGCGGTAGGTTCCGGGGTAGTAACAATAATAGCATCATCTGCGGCGGCAATAAAGCCCAACACATTGCTGGAAACCCCTGCACTGGTATCAATGATAATAATATCCGCATTGGACAGCGTGGATAATTCATCAATGAAGTTCTCACGTTCCTCGTCGGTTAAATTGGCAATTTTGGAAAAACCGGAAGCTCCGGCAACAATCTGGATTCCGTAATCCGTATTCATCAGTATCTCACTCATCCGTTTTTGCTTACGGATAAGGTGGTACAAATTATACTTCGGAATAATTCCCAAGACTACATTCACATTGGCAAGCCCAAGATCAGCATCCATAACAATAACTTTTTTTCCCAGTTGAGCATATGCCATTGCCAGATTAATGGAGATATTTGTCTTTCCAACTCCGCCTTTACCGCTTGAAATTGCAATAATCCTGGTCTTTTTTTCGGAGCTGCCGTCACCCGAATTGCGGTTTTTCATAAGTTCACGCAGCTGTTCAGCCTGATCCGTCATTTTTCACCCCACTTTGTTTTTGTCATTCCCTTCCCTACACTATACAGCTGCTCCTGCTCCGCCGGCGTAACAGCATCGTTTCCATCCCTATTATGCCCCTCTTCCGAGTGGTCCATTTCACCAAACTTCTTCTTCAGTCGCCCTAGATGCACGGGAAACCCCTCTAATGTCTTCAGGATCCGAATCCGTGTAGCCCGCTGTATATCCTCCGGAACTCTCTGCCCATCAGTAACGTAGGAGAGCTTCTTTCCCCTTTCGTTTAAAACACTGATGAGATTCCCTATTCGCATGGTTTCATCCAATTTTGTAAGTACGATTGCCTCATAGTTGAAGGGCTCAAATTGCTGCATGATTTCTTTCAAATCTGAAACTTTTGTAGTTGCACTTACAGCTAAATGAATTTCAGCCTTACCACCACATCCGTCTAATATTTCTCGCATTTTAGCCAGGTTCATGTAGTCCTTGGGACTCTTCCCAATAGTATCAATCAGTACCAAATCGGCCTCCTGATCCAGAACGATCTGATTTTGTAAGTCCTGGAAGGACTCCACACTGGTAAAAGGGACCTGTAGTATTTCCGCATAGGTACTAATCTGTTGTTTCGCACCTATCCGGTAGTTATCTATAGTAATGATCCGCACGTCCTTTGAGCGCTCCCCCTTGCTCCCAAGGCTATGAATAGCGGCCAATTTGGCAATTGTGGTTGTTTTTCCCACCCCTGTGGGCCCGATAAGGATGAGTATGCGGGGTTTCGCTTCCCGGGAGGAGTCGCTTATCGGAATATTTTCTCCAATCCACTCCAGAAGCTGGGACAAGACAAATTCCGAGTCGTTTAACTGTTCATAGCTGAGTTCCTGCCGCGCACGATCCAGCAGGCTTTGAATAAAATGAAAGGAGAATTCGTTTGCCGACAGAACTTCAGTGATCTGAGAAAAGACGGGATGCTCCTCCTGTTCCTTTGGAGGGGTGTAGGTTTCAAACTGTTGTTTTAGTGACTGGACTTCTTCAAGTACTTTTTGCAGGGTTTTGTCCCCGCGGACGCTATCGAGGATTTTTTGCTTCTCCTCCTGTACCCGGGCTTTCTGCTTGGAAGGTGTTTCCTGGGCAATGTAACCGGTCATCTCTACTCCTTCCTTGGAAAACATACCTAAAAACCCGCCAAGACGTACTGTTCTATGAGTAAGGATTTTTGCTCGATCTCCATACTTTTGGCGAATTTTTTCCAACACTTCCTGATGGGTTGGTGCTTGTTCAGTAAAATACTGCATATTCTATCCTTTTCATGACTGTTGTACCTGCCTATCCAGTACAATTTCTCCCAAGCCTTCGGTTGTGATATCCGATACTACTTCAGGCACAGACAAAACCGCAACATCCGGAATATCCCGCTCAAGGCTTTGTCGTACCAGTTTACGGGCCGCCTCTGAACAGAGCAGTACCGGCATATAGCCTAGTTGCTGAATTTGGTGCACAGCGTTTGTAGCTGAGGTGATCCATGCACGGTGTTTTTCCGGTTCAAGGGAGGCTACAGGTCCCTTTGCCGTATCAACCCGGGAGTCTATAATCTCCTGCTCAAGGGACGGGTGGATAGTGAGAACCCTCAGGACCCTTTCCTCGTCGGCATATTGCAAACAGATCTGTCTACCCAGAGCCTGCCGGGCCTTCTCTACTAAAAAGGGTACGCTGTTGGACACCGGAGCATAATCTGCCAAAGTCTCGAGTATCGGCACCATATTACGGATTGAGACCCGTTCCTGCAATAAGCTTTGTAACACTTTCTGTATTTCTCCCAGGGAAAGAGATTTGTTTACATCATCTACAACCGCCGGGTAATTTTCACGCAATGTATCGAGAATGGATTTGACTTCCTGGCGTCCGAGCATTTCATGGGCGTGGCGTTTGATAATTTCCGTCAAATGGGTAGCTATAATCGAGGGACTGTCTACCACCGTATAGCCTGCCCGTTCGGCAACTTCCCGGTGCCCCTCGTCAATCCACAGGGCCGGTAGCCCAAAGGCAGGATCGGTAGTAGCCTCACCTTCAATTTCTTCGCTTACATCACCAGGATTTATAGCTAAATAGAATCCGGTTTTCAGCTTCCCCCTTCCTACCTCAACACCCTTTATCTTTACGCTGTACTCGCTGGGTTCCAGGCGCATATTATCAATTATTCTGATCCTGGGAACCACCAAACCTAATTCCAATGCCGACTCTCGACGTATTCGGGTAATTCGATCGAGAAGTTCCGCCCCCTGGTCTTTATCCACCAAGGGAATAAGCCCGTACCCGAGTTCGAGGGAAAGGGGGTCAAGGGGCACTACCGGAGATACATCCTGGGGTTCCTCCTCCTGAGGGGCGGCCTCTTCACTCTCCCGTGCCGTTCTATCTTCCACCATCTGCTTACGGGTGAGCCTGTACGCCAGGAACCCTATTAACAATGAAAGCGGAATAAGCACCAGCGTGGGAAACCCGGGAAGCAAGGCAAGAAAGAGCAGGAAGATCGAGGCGATCCAGTATACCCGGGAATGACGGCTGAACTGCTGGGATACATCGGAGCCGAAGGTCCCGTCGGATATTGCTCGTGTGACAATCAAACCGGTGGCGGTAGAGATAAAGAGGGCCGGAAACTGGGTAACCAGACCGTCACCAACGGTCAATGATACATAGGTATTTGCGGCCAAACCTAGAGTTTCTCCATGAATCGTAGTACCGACAATCAAGCCGCCGATGATATTGATAGCCGTAATTAAAATACCGACCTTTACATTTCCCGATACAAACTTTGAGGCACCATCCATAGCTCCGTAAAAATCAACCTCCTTCTGGAGATCATTTTTCTGTCGCGTTGCTTCTTCTTCAGTTAAAGAACCGGAGTTATAGGCAGCTTCGATGGCCATCTGCTTACCGGGCAAAGCATCGAGGGTAAACCGAGCGGCTACCTCAGCTACTCTTGTGGCACCCTTGGTAATTACAATAAACTGCACCGATATCAAAATGATAAATATAATAAAACCGATTACCAGGCCTTCGGTACCCGAAGTACCTACTACAAAAGTAGCAAAGGCCCGTACAATTTTACCTTCAAAATCACTTCCCTGAGAGAGAATCAGTCGGGTTGAGCTCACGTTCAAGGCCAGCCCGAATACCGTAGATATCAACAGCAGCGTCGGGAATACCGAAAACTCCAATGCACGTTTTGTATACAGCACTATCAAGATAACCAAAAGGCTAAAAACCAGGTTGGAGGCCATAAGCAAATCCAGCATAAAAGCCGGTAAAGGAATAATCATCATGGCAATTACCGCAATCACACCAACTGCTACCATTATGTCGCTTCGCCCGTTGAGCAGAGATCCCCGCAATGTGCCGGAAAGATCAGCCATAATTGACTCCTTGATTAATCGTACTGTATTTCATTTATGATACCCTTTCCTGATCTTTCATTCGGTACACCTCGGAGAGTACAATCGCCATAACTTCGTAGTATTGCTCCGGAATTTCATCACCAATCTCCACTTCGCTGAAAAGCGCACGGGCCAAAGGCTTATTTTCAATAACCGGCACCTCGTTTTCTCGGGCTATCTCTTTAATGCGCTGAGCAATATGGTCCTGCCCCTTCGCGATAACCATCGGCGCATTCATTTTTTCCTGCTTCCACTCCAATCCAACGGCAAAGTGGGTCGGGTTGGTAACAACCACGTCGGCTTCCGGTACATTCTGCATCATATTCTGATTCAACATATCCCGCATCCGCTCCCGCAGTCTGCTTTGGATCAGGGGGTCCCCCTCCATAGTTTTTCGCTCTTCCTTTACTTCCTGTTTCGTCATCTTCAATGAGTCTCGATGCTGCTTTCTCTGAAAAATGTAATCCGGCAGCGATAGAAGCAGCATCGCCAGGGCTGCTTCTATCAAAATCCTAAAGGCTATTGCCGACAAATTTACAAAGGAGTATTTGTAGGGGGCATTGATAAACTGAATTATCATATCCATTTCCATCCGAATATTTATGTAGGCGATAATTCCTATGATAATTACCTTAAATATCGACTTAGAAAAATTAAAGAGCGCCTCTCCGGAAAAAAAGGCCTTCTGCAGAAAGCGGGAGAAATTAGGAGCTATTTTACTAAAATCCGGAGTAATTGGTTTTGTACTGAACAAGAAGCCCACCTGCAGGAGGTTTGCCAGCAGGGCCGCAGCGAATGCGATGAGGGCCGGCGGTGCAAATAAACGGATAAAATAATTGAAAAAGGCCGGCACAATTTGTGCTTCCCGTGCAACATCAAGCTCAGTGGAAAGCTTCAAAAAGTAGGCCAGCATCTCCTCCATGGTGGCCAGCATTCGCGGTGCCATCAATCCAATCCCGATGATGGGAAACAGCAGCACCAGCGCAGAGGTGAACTCCGAACTCTTAGCCACCTTACCGTCTTCCCTGGCCTTTCTGATTTTATGTTCGGTAGGTTCTTCTGTACGGCCCTCATCTTCAGCGGCAAACCACTGGAGGTGTATAGTATATGCGGAAGGCTGGGAAACTGTGAGCGAGCGATAGTACTCCTCAAAAGAGGATTCCTCAAAAAAAGTCCACCTGTTCATAGCGTCCCCCCCCGCTCCACATCAGCAAGGTAGCGCATTATCTCTAACAAACTTGCATCGATGACCCTGGAAAAGGCCTCCATAAGAAAGGGCATGGTCACCATGATCATGATAAAGGCGATTCCAATTTTTATCGGGAAACCGAGCATGAGCAGATTCATCTGGGGGGCCGCCTTGGCAAGCAAGCCCATTGAAACGGACACTAACAACAGGGTACCCAATATAGGAAAGGAGATAATAAGGGCCTGCCGGAAAAGTTCAGAAAGGCTTCCGAGAATTAAATTGAGCAAACTATGGCGACTTGTAATAATGTCGACAGCCCGCATTACCTGAAACGAGCGCAGCACGCCTACCAGGAACAGCTTTTGAAAACCACCGGTAATAATAAAAACAAACATAGCGATAATATTCAGAAACTGTCCCATGAGGGGTATCTGCACCTGGGCCATCGGATCGTATACCTGGGACGCTCCAAAGCCCATCTGAAAAGAAAAGTACTGCCCCGCAACCAGAAAAGCGGCAAAAATTACGGTCAGAATAAAGCCGATACTGATTCCTATTAGTGCCTCCCCGATTAAGAGAAACATATACTGCACCCCCGTCCCCGGCATCGGGTACCCGGCATCCAAGACCCAGGGAAAGACCATCAATGCGGTAAATAGCCCAAGAGCTACCCGAGCTACACCGGGGATTGCCCGTGAAGAAAATAGGGGAGCAACACTCAGCATCGCAAAAATGCGGGTAAAAATGATGAGAAAAAGCTGTGTATTTTGGGCAATGAGGTCTATATCCACCCCGGTTTATCCTCCCATTTGAGAAATCAGCATCATTATTTTAATTGTAAACTGCTGCATTGATTGCAGCATCCACGGTCCGAAAAACGCAACACTTCCTAATATTGCGGCGATTTTCGGCACAAAGGTCAGTGTTTGCTCTTGAATACTGGTGGTCGCCTGAAATATGGAGATTACTAAACCTACCGCCACTCCAATGATCAACATGGGAGCGGCAATAAGCAACACCTGTAATACTCCGCTCTGCATAATATGTGCCGCCATTCCTATACTCATATCATCCTCCTGTCTCTCATTGCTTATATCCCTCAGCTAAAACTCTGAATGAGCTGCTGGGTTATTAAGCCCCAGCCGTCAACCAGTACAAAAAGTATTATTTTAAAGGGCAACGAGATCATAATCGGCGGCAACATAATCATACCCATCGACATCAGGGTTGATGCTACCACCATGTCGATCACTATAAATGGAATAAATAACAATATCCCGATTTTAAAAGCGACCGTCAGTTCATGCAGTACATACGCCGGAATCAACACATAAGTAGGGACCTCTGAAAAGTTTGCCGGTTTGGATAATCCGCGCATCCGCATAAAGAGTTGTATCATTTCGTGATCATCGTTCATCTGACGATACATGAAGATCCGCATTGGAGAAATCGCCTCATCATACATCTCTTCAATCCCAATTTCTCCCTCCGCAAAGGGCCTGAAGCCTTCCTGATACACAGTGTCGAGGGTCGGCCACATGATAAAAAGTGTTAAAAACAGGGCTATTCCCATCATGACTTGGGTGGGAGGTACCTGCTGAAGTGAAAGTGCCCGTCTTATAAAGTCCAATACAATCGCAATCCTCAGAAAGCTGGTCATTAAGATGAGTATCGACGGAGACAAGGTGATTACCGCCAGGAGGAGCAGTATTTGCAAGCTCAGGGCAACCTCCTGATTGTTTTCCGGATCTTGAACGGTAATATCTATAAAAGGAATATTGAGCCCTTGATCGGTTTCCGCCACAGCCTCCTGCCCGAACACAGTTGCTGCGGCACCTATATGTATCACTAAGATAATTATTAAGAATAGTATGCGCTTGTTCATTCCCCCCCCAGTCTAAAAACCATCACATATTCTTCAATCGTTCTCTTTGACGCTGCAGAAAAAGAGTATTTTCACCCATACCGCCACTCGCCCTGTCTTGAGGTCCGGAGTTTCCGGAATTTCCTGCAACGTCGCCGGCTGCGGCGGAAGGGGCAACCCCATTTGCCATGCCGCTCCCTTGAGAACTCTGTCCTTGAGAGCCAAACCCTTGGGCACCCTTCCCTTGGGTATCTACATTTCCACCCTTCGAAAAAATTCCCTTCAAAGTGTTTTGAAAAGTAGTTGTTCCGGCACTAAGTTGTGACCGATACAGGTGGATGGCATCCAGGGTTTCCCCCTCTTCTATTCGGGAAATCAGCTGAACACTTCCGTCGGCCGAGCCGACTAGGAACACTTCATTTCCCACTTCTATCAAGTGTAGAGACCGATTACCCTGTAAATTCTGAGTTGAAAGTACGTTGATGAGACTATCCGGTTGAGTACGGGGATTGCCTACCCGCTTGAGCAAAAAGAATATCCCGTAGATAGCGGCAATAACGCCGCCCAATACCAGCACCATGCGCAAAAAGTCCCACACGGTGAAGGTTGTAAGACCTTCCTCCAGCTCCACTTGCGGTGATTCAGTGTCGCGAATAGCAAGTTCTTCTTCATTTACCGCAGACGGTTGTGGCGTCCCGGTATTTGTCGTTTCCGCAGTTTCAGCGTCGGTGCTTTGTTTTGCACTCTGCCCTTCTGCGGCGCTCTGGGCCGATGTATCTGTTTCCGAACCTGCGCTACTTTGACTCCACACAGGCAACCCACTTAGAAACAACACTCCGACCAAGGCGATGATAATAAGTACGTGTTTCACGTCCCCTCCCAATTATCTACATCGCTCGCCGTTGATGTAAGTTATATAAACAGGCTGAAGTTTACGTCATACCTTCAACCCTGTCCATCGGAGATACGATTTCAGTAACCCGCACTCCGAAGTTTTCATCAATTACCACTACCTCTCCCCGGGCAATGAGTTTATGGTTTACAAGGATATCAACAGGTTCGCCGGCCAGTTTATCCAGCTCAATGATGGTACCCTCGCCCATTCCTAAAATATCTTTGATAAGACGACGGGTCCGTCCCAGTTCTACCGTCATCTCCATATATACATCCATCAGCAGGCCGATATTTCCCTGTTCTGATCCCGCCGATTGGGGGTTCAGATTCGGAAACTGAACTGCCTGTACGTTTGCACCGCCTCCACCCATTCCCTGGGTACCGGCAGCCGACTGGCCGCCGAAGGGTGCTTGGCCGCCGCCCCACATTTGGCCGCCCCCCATCTGCTGGTTTCCCATGGCGGGCTGCTGCATTTGACCGCCCTGCATTTGACCGCCCCCCATCTGCTGCTGGGGTTGGTTCTGCGGGGCTTGCTGCTGACCTCCGCCTAAGGCCGCCTGTAAAATCGATTTAACTACCGAGAGATCAAAAAACTCGATCAGGCTGGTCTCGGCTTCATCGTCAATTTTAAGCGAATAAGTTGCCTTTACAGCCTGGCCTCCGGGGGCCTGGATTTCTCCGCTTGAGACACTATTTGTACTCCCCGGGGAGTTCATAATAGTTGTACCGATCACATCACCAATACTTGTTGCCGCGGAGCCTGCGAGGGTATTCCCCGCCTCCTCTAGTGCGGACAATGCCGCCTCGTTTAACTCGACATCCGCCTGCCCCATCATTTTACCGGCTATAGTAGTGGCCGCATCATTCGGAATTAAATATGAATGAAAGCCGCTTAGACCTTCCGAATAATCTATCTTTACCTCAACCAGACTCTCCGGCAGACCCTGTCCGGCATTTTCACCGGCAACTACTTCTATCGAAGGGGCCTGCAGTGTGACCGTTTCTCCGATCATACCGGATAAATTCGAGCCCTGGGACTGAACTATCTGACCTAATATCTGGGCGAACTGCTGTTTCTCCTGATCCGACAAACCGGCATCCCCACCCCCGCCGGAGGAGGAAGAGTCCTGGCCGCCAAGATCCATGCTGCTTCCCTGTAATAATGCATCAATTTCATCTTGAGAGAGAGAACCATCACTCATTACTCTTCTCCTTCTTCCGCAACGAGCTCTTCAAACTCGTCCTTCGTAATATCTTCCAGTTTTTCGGTTATCTGCACCGCTACTTTATTTGCTACAATTCCAGGCCGACAGAGGAATTTTTTTCTATTTCCGATTTTCATAGTCATAGCATCCTTTGTTTGTACATTGGGGAAGCGTATTACATCCCCTTGTCGAAGAGAAAGTACATCCCGCACTGTAAGCTGCATACTGCCGACTTCCGCCACCACGGAAACCTCAATATTCGAAAGTCTATCCTTTAGAATATTGAGGTTTTCAGTAGTAGCACCGCTTCGCACTGAGGAGTACATATACTGGGCGGAAAGTTTTGAAATAATCGGCTCAATTGTCAAATAGGGAATACAAAAGTTCATCATCCCCTCGACCTCTCCGACCTTCGTCTCCAGGGTAACCAAGACAACCATTTCGGTGGGCGGTACAATCTGGGCAAACTGAGGATTTGTTTCGATCTGGCCTAAACGGGGTCTCAAATCGATTACCTGGCTCCAGGCCTCCCGCAGATTACCCAGGATTCGTACAATAATCCCCTCCATTACCGATTGCTCGATATCGGTGAGATCACGGTTTACCTTGGTCCCTTCTCCCTGGCCGCCAAACAGGCGATCGATTACGGAAAAGGTAATCGCAGGATCTATTTCAAGAATCGCAGATCCCTTCAGGGGATCCATATTTATTATTCCAAGGGTTGTCGGATTTGGTATCGAACGGATGAACTCTTCATAGGTCAACTGATCTACCGAAGCCACATGCACATGCACCATACTGCGCAACTGTGCGGACAACGCGGTAGTAGTAAGACGTGCAAAGGTCTCATGCATGATAGAAACGGTACGGATCTGCTCTTTTGAAAACTTATCGGGCCGTTTGAAATCATAGATTTTTATTTTACGCTGATCCTGGGCAGCCGGGGCCGAGGATTCGCTCTCTATTTCACCGGTCGATATTGCTGTGAGTAGTTGATCTATTTCATCCTGCGAAAGAACCTCGTTCATACCCTTCTCATCCTCACCCTCATTTTAAAACTCTACCACGTTGAACTGCAGAAACACGATATCTTCAATACCCTTGCTGGTCATCATTCTGTTGATTTGTTCCTCCAGCTCCGCTTTTATTTCATCCTCGTATTGCGGAGTAAGTTCAGAAGCAGTCCTTCTGGAAAAATACCGGCGCATCATATCGATGATTTGTTCACGCCGTGCAATTAATTCTGACTGAACTTTCTTGTTTTCACTTTCATACCCTAACTTTGGATCAACAATTACCGTATTTGGATTTTCGTCTGCGGTACGGGTCCGAATTTCCGGTATATCGTACCAGGAAAGAATCTCCATTGATCCCTGATATTCTTCAGAAGCAGAGGGATACGCTGCACTTTGGGGACCCTTATTCATGAGGCTTACAGTGATTACCACCACCGTTACGATAAAGATAATCGCCGCCAACCCGAGGGCTACCCATTTGAGAATTTTTAGTACAAACGCGGGTATTAAACGCCGCTTCCCCCCCGCTTCTTCTTCTGCTGCTGCCCCCCCGGCAACTTCTTCTTCCGAAAAGACCTCTTCGTCTCCCATACTCAGCTCCTGTAGTATCAGTAAAATTCTACCAAAAGAATCAGTTTATTGCAAACTATAAATGCCCCTCCGACAGCACTATAATATCAACTCGTCTATTATAGGACCGTCCTTCTTCAGTCTCATTAGAAGCAATAGGCACGGTATCTGCAAAACCGGCCACCTGGAAATTCTCTTCAGATACACCAAAATCCACTAAATAGTGGAGTACGTTGGTGGCCCGAGCGGAGGACAATTCCCAGTTTGTTCGCCACGGCCCCTGGGGGTCCGTCGGATTTGGATCGGTATGTCCCTCGATGCGGAACTTATGCTCCTCCAAGGATATAAGCAAATTAGAGACCCGCTCAAGAACATCCCGGCTCTCCTCGATATTTACCTCCGCACTGGCCGGTTCAAAAAAGGCATCCGCCGCAAGACTGATAACCAGTCCGCGTTCATCCTCCTTTACCCTGACCTTTTTGGCCTTGATCTCAGGCTGAAACATACTTACCGCTTTTTTGCGGGCCTCATCTAATGCGCGTCCAGCCTGGCTTGAAGGCAAGGACATAACAGTATTGCCCATGTCGGCAAGCTGACCCGTTGCCTGAAGCGTAGTACCGCCGGAACGAAGACCCAAACCGTTAAAGGCCGCTAAAATAAGCTTTATTTTAGCACCGTCCACTGTGGCGGTAGTATACATCATAACAAAGAATGTAAGCAGCAGAGTTACCATGTCCCCGTAGGTTGTCATCCACTCAGGAGCACCTTCAGGGGGACATTTCTTCTTTCTTCGTCGCTCAGCCATTTATGCTTACCTTCTTACCTGTTTTATTCACCCATTAGTACTTCGAGCATTTCCCGTCTGCGGTTCGGATCGAGGAACGAAACCAGCTTGTACTTCAGGATATTCGGGTTGTCCCCCGCCTGGATAGATAATATCCCTTCAATCATAATCTCCCGAAGCAGCTGCTCCTCTTTATGCCGGTCCTCAAGTTTACTCTTTATCGGGATCAACACAAGGTTGGCAAAAATCGAACCGTACATGGTTGTAATAAGTGCCAGGGCCATACCTGAACCAATAGCGTCCGGATCATCAAGGTTAGCCAACATGGCAATCAGACCGGCCAGCGTTCCAATCATACCAAAGGCCGGCGCAAACTTCCCCCAGTCGTCAAACACTTTAATTCCCGTTTCATGGCGACCGGTCAGTTGATCAAGGTCATTAAAAAGGACCGTTTTTATTATTTCGGGATCAGTCCCGTCAACCACCAGCTGAATGCCGTTTTTAAGGAAATCATCCTGTACCTCTTCAACATCATCTTCCAGCGCCAAAAGACCTTCACGGCGGGCCCGCTCGGAAAAGTTCACCAGAGTGGTGATTGTCCGCTCAAGTTCATAATTCGGCACCCGTATGACGATATTGATATACCGTACAATCCCCAGTACCCTCGCCAGAGGATTTGCTACCATTATCGCACCGAAGGAGCCGCCGATAACCATAAGCACTGAGGGCACATTGATATACACACCAAGACCGCTTCCACCGAGTATCATCGACATGAGAATCATCGCGGCTCCGAGTCCAATTCCTGCTAAGGTGGAAATATCCATTCATTACTCCTCGTTTTTAAAGGCACCGATCAGCCGTCTGTATTCAATTATACTATCAAAAATCGACTGATAGTCCTCCTTAACTATCAGCCGTTTGCCGGAGAGCATCACAAGGGTGGTATCGGGATTTAATTCAATGTGCTCAATTTGGTGCGGGTTTACATAATACTCGCGCCCGTTTAGCTGGGTTACCTTAATCATTCAACTACTATCCTGCTCTCCCCTCATCTTATCTTAACTACCTTTTCAATGTAAGTAGTTCTTGGAGCATCTGATCTGAGGTGGTGATGCTCTTTGAGTTGGCCTGAAAACCTCTCTGGGTGACAATCATGTCGGTAAACTGTTCGGCCAAATCAACATTACTCATCTCGAGGGCCCCGGCAATTACTTTTCCCTTGCCTGCTACCCCCGATTCCCCTATTCGCGCTTCGCCGGAGTTGTTCGATACAACGTAGGTGTTTTCACCGGCTTTTTCAAGCCCGCCGGGGTTGGTAAAACTCGAGAGGGCAATCTGTCCTAAGACCCTGTTGGTTCCGTTGGAATATACCCCGGTAATGATTCCTGACTGATCGACTTTATAATTTTCCAGATATCCCATGGGATATCCGTCTTGGCGAAATGCTTTTGTAGAGCTCTTTTCGGCAAACTGGGTCATAGTGTCCACTACACTCCCGACCTCACCGAGGGTAAGCTGAAAGTTCTGACGTACCTGTTCACCCTCTTCCGGAGCAGCCTCCAGCACATCAAAACCAACGTTTACCTGCAGCTGCCCCTCATTGACCAGATCGCCCTGGGGATCTGTAACTGATTCCAGGGTCCCGAGGTTACTGAAAGTAGCAATGAAGGTATTGTCTGCATTGCCCTCTGCACCGACATTGGTCAGAGTGTTAGTCGGTGTTTCCGAATCGGGATCCACAATTACTTCTCCCTGCCATTGGTTTTGGGTACCCGCTACCCTGGTGTAATTTACACGCAACGTATGGGTATTTCCAAAGTTGTCATAGATGGTCTTGTCGATGCTCCAGGTCCCCTCCCGCGTTTCGGCGGCAGTTGCTCCGGCGGGAATAAGGGGAGTACGCTTGTCCAAGTTACATGCCAACTCTACTTCGGTAGTTGCCGAAGCCGGGTCCTTACTACCGACGGGAATTACTAAATCCTCCACATCTGCGGCGGTGTTAATAAAGGTACCGGCCTCATCGGTTTGAGCATTCCAGCCCTGTACCCGCATACCGTTGGCCGGATTTACGAGAGTGCCGTTTTCATCAAGGCCGAAGGATCCTGCCCGGGTATGGAATTGCTTGTTTCCGGCACGAAGTATGAAAAAACCGTCGCCCTGAATTGCCACATCGCTCATAACTCCGGTAGTCTTCATTGAGCCCTGGGTATGGATAGTATCTATGGAGGCTATATTCATTCCCAGTCCGACCTGTTTCGGGTTTACACCCCCGACCTCATCGGTTGGTCTGGCCGCACCGGCCATTGTTTGAGACAGCATATCCTGAAACTCTACCCTACCCTTCTTAAAACCGGTGGTATTAACGTTGGAAATATTATTACCAATCACATCCATACGTGTTTGGTGATTCTGTAGACCGGATACACCGGCATAGAGAGAACGCATCATTCTGCTGCCTCCTTTATGTTCACTGTTTCAACTACCGAATAATCATAATAACGGCCGTTCACTTTCACTTGGGGGTTTTCGGTGCCCGACACAGCTTCAACTTCTCCGTAGATCCGCTGTTCGCCATCTAAAATTTCAACCTGCTTTCCAAGTAAATTGAGTGCATTACCGCGACTCACTATTCCGCTTATCTTTGAGAACTCCTGACCTAAATTAGTCATCTGCTCTAATGAGGAAAATTGTGCCATCTGGGCAATAAATTGCTTGTCATCCATCGGCTTGGTTGGATCCTGATGCTGCAGCTGGGTAATTAAAAGCTGCAAGAAATCATCCTTACCAAGCTGCTGATTGAGCCCTTCGCCCTGTTGTAGACTTTTGTTGGACGCACTTACCTGCATCTCAACCTTGCTTTTTTCCGCACCGGATAACATTGCTGTAAAATCCATCTATAGCTCCTTCACCTACGCCATCACGTCGACCAGTCTAAGTTCACCGCTGCTTGCACTTGTTGATGAACTCTGCTCATCAAGGGCAAGTGCCTGTTGCAACGAAACCTTCGGCTGTACTCCCTGGGACCTTTCGCGTTCCCGCTGCTCACGGCCCTGGTCTCCAACTGAAACGTTTAGTGCAGCGTTTTCAAAACCGTGCTCTTTAAAGGCACGGTACAACTGCTGCATATTCTGATCGAACGCTTCCTTTACACTACTATTTTCGACAAAAATCTTGCCGGCTATATGATTATTCTCCATTGTGATCCGGATTCTCACCTGACCGAGGGTATCCGGCTTCAAATCAAGCTTAATTTCCCCAGATCCGTTTTCCCGGATCATAATAGAACTACGCTTTACGATATCTTTGTTCAAATGGTCTTGCAGTTGCTGCTGCAGCTGTCCCCGAAGGCCGCTTTCTGCACTGCGGCTGCCGGTTTGTGCTGAAGAAGGTGCCTGTGCCCCCTCTCCTCTCAGTTGCACCTGTATTACCTGAAGGGAATCGCCGTTTTCACTGTTCGCTCCGTGTGCAGTGTTCCCTGAGGAGGACAAGAGCTGAAAACCGGAGTTCCGACGACCGCTCCCGGCACCGGACTCGTTATTACTGTTATGGGCGGAAGCTCCTCGCTTATCAATAATGGTGAGCTTTGGACGCCCTTCATTTTCATTCACATGTCGGCTACGGGCATCGCGCCCAGAACTGGAATCGTGCTGCCCATCGCCGCTCCTCCGAAGGGACGCTTCCTTTGAATTTCCCTCCCCGGCAATTTTAAGATCCCTTGCCCGGAGGTCCTTAGCTAATCCTACCTCATCCGCAGCAGCAGCTGTTTTACCGTTTCTTGAAGAGTCCTCCAGGGCTTCCAATGTCTCAGCAGACATTTTTGCCGATTCCTCCGCCGCCTTCGCTTCCCTCGTGTTTCCTGTTTTTGTCTCTACTACCTTTGCCCTCTTTGCTTTTGCATTTTCTTCCGCACCCGGTGAAGTATTCCTTGAGGTATCCTGAACGGCTTTTTCAGCATTTTTCAACTGGTCGGAGAGGGTATTTGCAACGTCGCCTTTTTTCGTCTCTTCGTTTTCTCGACTGTTTTTATCTTCCGAAACACTTACCCTTTCAGAAGCTTTTTCAGAGCCTTTTTGAGCAGCCGCCTCTTTGATCTGAAGATTTTCCTGTTGCAGTTTATCCTCTTGTTCGCCCTTCTCTGCTTCACTGCTATTTTTGTTCTTCCGGGCCTCTTTATCGCTGTGTTCACGGTTTTCAGCATCGGCCCTCTTTTTGTCGGCTTGGTCGGCTTGGTCAGTTTTGTTCGCTTGGTCGGCTCTGTCAGCTTGATCAACACTTTCACCAGTTTTTCTTGGCCTCTGAGCGGCAGTACTCTCGCGGGCAGTTTCATTTGATTTGACCTCCGGGGAGGTTTTCTCTGAGGAACCTTCTGAAGCTCTACCCGCGTAGTGAGCCGGCGAATTTTTTTCGGAATATGATACTTCCTTCACATTGGGTTCCCGGTTATTGCCATCTGCCGAATGTGAAATTCGATCCAAGTACGCTGCAAAGGAATTAGAAGATGAGGAGGGCATGAACTCCGCTTTCTGTAAAGAGGCGGGGGGACCGGCCTTTTCCGAACCGTGAGCTTGCATGTTGGTACTTAACACATCAATCACTAGGTTTTACCTATCCTTCAGGTTTTTTCAGCATTTTTCTGCTGAGCTGTGCAGCCCGTTCCGAAGGCATCAGAGAGAGCCAGTATGCAACCACCGATCCCTCCCCAGTCTCCTGGGCTATCCTTTCCGTCATTCTCAGAATATCAATGATATCCTGATCATCCATCTCAAGCAGTCGATCCACCGCTTTTTGCGGCGGCATTCCGGTAAAATACTCAGATGACTGTCTGAGGTTCGCACTCTTATTTTCGTACTGTTTTACTCTTTCGTTAAAAGATTTTTCTCTTTCAGCCAAGGCTTTTTCTTTTTCTTCCAGCATTTCGAGCTTTTGCTGGACTTCAGCCTCCATTTGGGCGATTTCTTCAGAGCGCGAATCGATGGCTTCCTGCTGCAACTTAAGCGCCTCTTCTCTTTTTAGAAGACGCTCCCGTTCCAGTAAGAGTTCATCCTCATCATTTTCAAGCTTTTCAGGAGCGGAAATTCCTACAAGTTGAGTCGCCGGGGCAAAAAACTGTTTTATGTTCATCAAACCCAGGTAGTCGAACCACAAGAGCCCGCCCACCAAGAGAACGAGTATGAGCAAGAGCAACATAAGGATACTTGAAAATAATTTCATTCCTTCCGCCACAACCGCCTCCTAAGCTTGTGTTGTTTGATCATCATCCTGCATCCTCCAGCTCGCGTGCGTATCGTGCAGAGCTGATCTCATCCAAAGATTTTTGTTCCTGCTTTTCCTGGTTCTTGTAATATGCCTGCTGCTTGCGCTCTTTTAGTTTATCCAGAATCTTCCGCTTCTTTGACACTTCCAGAAATTTTGTTTGAATCTCCTTCCGCTCCGCTTCTGCCTTCCTCAAACTTTCCTTTAACTCTGTTATTTCCTGATCCATCCTATGGGTGTAGTTTTCTACATATAAAAACATCCTCATATCACCGGTATCAAAATGCCTCCGGGAAAAAATCTCCCTCCGGCTTGCGCGTTTTTCCTCAATTTTTCGTTGGAGGGCAATACACCGACCAGTTGCCTGACCGAGTTTTAATTCCCACTGTTGCTCATCGTACTTTCTAAGCTCAAGAATTTTTTCTAAATTAAACTGAAACTTCCGCATCTATTTCCTCCGGTATAGGCACTTCGACTTCCGCAATCTGGGCCATGCGCTGTATAGTATCACCCAGTCGGGCTTTCTCTTCTATCTCCTGACCAAGAAAGCCCCGGATATCATTGATCTTTTCAATAGCCTCATCTATTTCACTATTACTACCTTCGGCATATGCACCGACGTTTATAAGATCTTCAGAGTCGGTATATGTTGCCAACAGCCTTCGGACCCTTCCCGCGGCCTGCTGTTCCTCATTACCCGTGACCTTTTTACCTAAGCGGGATAGTGATGCTAATATATCGATTGCCGGATAATGATATGCCTGGGCCAGTTTTCGACTCAACACGATATGTCCATCCAAAATACCTCGGACCGTATCCGAGACCGGCTCATCCATATCATCACCTTCCACCAGAATTGTATAAAATCCGGTGATGGTTCCTTTTTCAGAGTTACCGCATCGCTCCAGCAGCTTCGGCAGAATAGAGAAGACAGAAGGAGTATAGCCCCGGGTTGCCGGGGGTTCTCCAAGGGTAAGGCCGATTTCTCGCTGGGCCCTGGCAAAGCGGGTGATTGAATCAAAGAGCAGCATTACGTCCTTTCCCTGGTCGCGAAAATACTCGGCAATTGCTGTTGCGACAAAGGCCCCACGCACGCGGGCCAAGGGACTGGTGTCGCTGGTGGAGACCACCAGTACCGATCGCTTCAAGCCCTCTTCACCAAGGTCCTGCTCAATAAATTCACGGACCTCTCGACCACGTTCACCAATAAGGGCGATTACGTTTACATCCGCTGCGGTGTTGCGGGCCGTCATCCCAAGCAGAGTTGACTTACCTACTCCGCTGCCGGAAAATATGCCGATCCGTTGCCCCTTGCCGATCGGAGTCATACCGTCGATTGCCCGGACTCCCGTTACCATTCTCTCATCAATAGTCTTTCGAAACAGGACATTAGGAGGAGTGTTTGAAGTAGATGCACCTACCGCCGAACCGATAGAACCTTTTCCGTCAATCGGTTTGCCCATAGCGTTTAAAACCCGCCCCTTTAGCTGATCGGACACAGGAACAGTAAGGGCTTCACCCATTGCAATTACCTTGCATCCGGGTTCTATTCCTTCCATTTGATCAAAGGCCATCAGCTGAACACTCGTATCGTTGAAACCTATTACCTCGGCCCATACCGTGCGCTCTTCCTGGGGAAGGACAATCTGACAACTCTCGCCAACCACCACTTGAGGACCGTAGCTCTCTATGAGCAGCCCCTTTACGCGGCGGACAGTTCCGGTGTACTTGATGGGATCCATCTGTTCAATTATGTCGCTGTATTTTTCAAACATATTCCCCTCCCAAGGTATGTTCGTCCCTAAGTGCCCGTTACTCTCCTTTAGACCGAATCGGCGCGAGCTCAATTATTTTTTCTTCAATTTCCTGCAACTGTGATGATATGCGGGCATCAATTTCTCCGAAATCAGTTTCTATAATACATCCGCCCTTATCTACTGTAGAATCTTCCACTACCGTTACAGACTGCACATTATCAACCATACGCATAAAGTCTTTCACATGGTCGGTGGTCAGCTCGACATCATCGAGATTCACTTTTATCAGCACCTCTCCACGGCTCTTCAGCTTGCGCAGGGCCTGAATCACATTGTTAATAACTACGTTCTTCTGATTCTCAGAGATAACCTTCACAACTTTCTTAGTAATCATCAACACCAAATTGATTAACTGGGTTTCCGACTCCTCAATTATTTCCGCCCGTTTTTCAAGGGTCCTGTCGATAATATGGTGCAACTGCTCAACCAGCCGTTCTACCTCCGGCTTACCGGTGTTAAAGCCTTCTTCATGACCGGCTTTATACCCCTCGTCATAGGCATCCTGTCGAATCTTCGAAACTTCGTTTTCCGCCTCCTGTCGCATGTGGTCTGCTTCCTGCTGCGCCTGTTGTTTGACCCTCTCGGCCTCCTGCTCGGCCTCCTGTTTCTCCCGGCGGGAATCTTCGGTCTTTTTCTGCACTTCCTCAAATGCCCGCTGTTCCGCCTCTTTCACAATTCGGTCGGCTTCGCCCTTCGCCTCATCAATCATCTGCTGCTTTTCCGTTTCCCAGTTTCGCTTAAAGGCCTCCGCCTCCCGACGTAAATCGTCGGCAGTGGGTCCGGTATATTCCTCAACAGATTCAATTTCTACTTCATCCGCCTCTTCCTCAAAGGGCGTTTCCAGTTCCACCCACTTACCGGTCTGCGTTACTTCCTGGGCACGAAATACATTTTTAGCCATAGGCGACCTCCCCTAGATTACACACCTCTATATAACCATCTCATCTTCACCGCCGCGGGCAACAACAATTTCACCCTGCTCTTCCAGTTTGCGGATAGAGGCGACAATCTTCTGCTGAACCTCTTCTACATCCTTCAGGCGGATGGGTCCCATGTATTCCATCTCCTCCTTCAGCAATGCTGCGGCGCGCTTCGACATATTGCGAAATATCTTATCCTGAACTTCGGCCTCAACACCCCTCAGGGCTTTGGCCAGGTCCGCGGTATCTACTTCACGCAAGACTTTTTGAATTGCCTGATTATCAAGCAGCACGATATCCTCGAATACGAACATGCGCTTCTTGATCTCTTCAGCCAGCTCGGCGTCTTCCTCTTCCAGCGACTCGATAATGGTTTTTTCCGTTGTTCTATCGACCAAGTTGAGGATTTCAACGATATTCTCGACACCACCTGCAGCTGTGAAATCTTCGTTGGAGAGGGTCGAGAGTTTCTTCTCAAGCACCCGTTCCACCTCACGTAATACTTCAGGGCTGGTGCGGTCCATGGTTGCGATCCGCTTGGCAACGTCCGATTGAACCTCATGGGGCAGACTGCCCAGTATGTTTGAGGCCTTTTGAGGCTCAAGATACGCCAAAATCAAGGCAATTGTCTGAGGATGCTCCTGCTGAATAAAGTTCAGCAAATGTGCAGGATCAGTACGCCGGACAAAATCAAAGGGGCGTACCTGAAGGCTGCTGGTAAGACGGTTGATTATGTCGACCGCCTTTTGACTGCCCAATGACTTCTCCAATAACTCCCGTGCATAATCGATACCGCCGGAGGTAATGAAATCCTGAGCCATCATCAGCTCTTTAAACTCCTGCAATACCTTATCGCGATCTTCAGATTCAACATTATCGAGGCGTGCTATCTCAAAGGTGAGGGTTTCAATTTCGTCCTCACGCAAATGTTTAAAAATTTCGGATGAAATTTCAGAACCAAGGGTAACGAGAAAGATGGCAGCTTTCTGTCGGCCGTTTAATTCCCGCTTTCCACCCCGTTTCTGAGATGCACCTGCGGCGGCGCCTCCTCCCTTTTGCTGTCCAGCTGCTTTAGCCATAATCTACTCCTCCGCCAGCCAGGTTCTAATAAGCTGGGCAACATCTTCCGGATGTTCCCTGGCCATATTGATGGCGTTCTCCTGCATTTCCATGCGGGCCCGTTCCTCAACGGACATACCGACTTCCATGCCCTCTTCTTCCTCTTCAGCACTGCGCAGGGCCGCTTCACGGGCCATCTGATGCTGCCGTGCAAGCTCTTCTTCCCGCAAACGTCGACGACGTTCGATCTCACGGGAGACCAGCCTGAATACTACAAAAGCAACAATGATAACTGCGATACCGAGAATTGAATAAAGGAGAATCTGCTGTATCCGTTTCTGTCGGCGATACTTCTCATCCTCTTCTTCAAACTGGCTTGTACGGTCGAACTGCATATGCTGAACGGTAACCGAATCTCCCCGCTCCCGTTTATAGCCGACGGCATGTTCAACCAATGTTTCGGCTTTTTGCAGGGATTCCTCTTCTAGGGGTTTATATTCCCGAACAATCCTGCCTTCATCATCGATCTTAACAGTCCCGTTTTTATTGTACTTCTTTTCCCACACTCCATCGAGGGCAACACCAACGGTTACCCGCTCAATCACCCAGGGGCTTTTCTCCTCATAGATATTTCGGGTATTAACCTCTTCATTCACGATCTCGGAGTTGTTTTTGTATTCACCAACGAGATTGTCAAGATCTTTATAAGCCGGAGGGGTTTGCCCCTCCTGCCCGGGAGGTCCCTCGGGGTTAAAACCGGTCCCCTTGAACTCTTCATTTACGGTCTCCTTAGAGCGGGGTATAGAAAGTACATATTCCCGCTCACTAAAGGGTGTATTAGGATTATCCGGTACCGTGGTAATGGGAAAATGTTCCTGGGTTTCTACGGTTTCCTTACGAAAATCAAGGTCGATATCAACTTTTAATACACTTACCCGTTTTGCACCGAAAATCTGGGACAACTCTTTAAAAATCTGGGCCTTATACTTGTTTTCAAGTTTTGCCTTCTGGTCCAGCTGCCGCTTTGAAAGCTCAAGCCGGTCAAATTCCGCCATATTGGCAAAATCGTTCAGGACCACACCGTCCTGGTTGGAGATTACAATATTGTCCTTTTGCAAGCCCTCAACAGCAAACATAACCAGTTTTTCTATTCCTTCGACCTTGTTGCGGTTTTCGGTGATATCACTCCCCGGTGTGGGGGTAATGATAACTGATGCGGTCACAGGATTCTGATCTTCCTGAAAAAGAGAATCCTCCGGAAGCACCAGGGTCACCTGTGCTGAATCTACGTCCTTAAGAGACTCAATGTGCTGTTCCATGTTCTTTGTAATGGCCTGACGTAGATTTACATTCCGCTCGAAGTCGGTGACACTCCAGCGGTCCATCTTAAACACATCCCATGGACTAGCTTCCTGGGGAATCAAATCCTCCCGCATTAAAATCGACACCATCCGCTGGGCAGTGTGCTTATCTTCCACAAACACCCGGCCTTCTTCGGTGATGGTGTGATCCACCCCCTCTTCGTCGAGTCTCGCGGAAATTCGATTCAATTTATCCTGATCGGTTATCGGAGCGGTGATGAGCGGCACCATACTGGGGCTTGCACTGAAGTTGACCAACAGTACAATCCCAAGGATAGAGACAACTACTACTCCGGATAGGATAATTTTTTGTACAAGCGAAAGCTTGCCCAATAAAGTCTTAATCTGCGTAATTGCTTTTTGAAAAAACTCGTTCATTTCCCCTCCCAAAAGGAACGATTACAACGAGTACATCTATAAGCTTATACTTTAGATGTCCCTCATATCACTCTATCGCAAGTTTGAAATCTCCCTGTAAGCTTTCAATGCTCCGTCTACGACGGATTTCGTCAATGATACGGCAAAGTTTGCCTTGCTCATTGCAATCGTCACATCATGTGCATCTACACTATCAGGGTCGGTAATAAATTGTTGAGTAAGCTGCGCGCTTTGTTGGGCAGTCCCGTTTGCTTCCTGCAGCTTATCAAAGACCATTTGTCCAAAATCGAGATTGCCGTTGTTCTGCTGCTGGGGCTTGGTAAGTTTACCCGCCATATGACTGTCGTTTGTACGCTGCAGCGGAACAATATGACCGCTTACCTGATTTGAAAATAGGTTAGATATCATTCTGCTCGCCCTCCCTTACATCTTCAAGCTTTATCGTCCAATATTCAGTGCGCCCTGGAACATGCTTTTTGCCCCGTTGACTACTGCCACGTTTGCCTCATAGGATCTTGAGGCTGATATCATATCGACCATCTCTTCAACAACATTCACATTCGGCATCTCCACATAACCCTTCTGTGGGCCGGTTTTAATTGCGTCGGGATGGGTCGGATCATATACCAGTCTCGGTTTGGCGTCGGTGTCCTTTTCTATTTCAGAAATTCTTACGCCCTGTCCGACTCCGTTATCCAGAGTCTTAGGCAAAAAAGGACTTCGCCAGTACGGCTGCTGCACCCGCGGCCTGAAAATAACACGACTGCGGCGAAATGGCCCGCCCTCGGGGGTACGGGTAGTGTCGGCATTTGCGATGTTATTGGACACCACATCCAGGCGAGTTCGCTGGGCGGTCAATCCCGATGCGGCTACATTGATACTACTGAATAAACCCACTTTTTACCTCCTCTACCGCAGTACTATATTAACCCGGTCGAACTGGTTCGATATTGATCGGGTCAATAGGTTGTAACGCAGCTGATTTTGCAGGAGCAGCATGCTCTCCTCTTCCAAGTTCACATTGTTTCCATTGTTATCACTCTGGGACAGGTAATCCAGGACCCTCCGCGGACGGACATCCCGATAATTTTGCGTTTTATCGAAGGGTATATGTTTTGGGTGAGTCAGATACGCCTTCGGCTTCTCTTCCTTCTCGGAATCAAGCGCCCGCTTCAATTCGGATTCAAAATTAACGGTACTTCGCTTAAAATTCGGCGTGTCGGCGTTGGCGATATTATTCGCACTTACCTGGTGACGCAGCATTGAAGCATCCATGGTCCTGTGCAAAACATCGAGGGTTTTTCCGAAACTGTTATTTAAAAACACCCTGTGCTCTCCTTTCAGAAGGTTTTCTCAGTTCTATTGTCGACACATTCACCCCTCTCACTTAGTATTCTCTTTTCAGCCCTACAGGATATACCGTGAAAGGTCCTGGTCCTGCACAATATCCTGCAGCCGTTCATTCACATAATCCGGCGTTATAGGAATCTTCTGCCCCTCAAGCTCCGGAGCTGTAAATGAAACATCCTCCAGCAACAGCTCCATAATTGTCTGCAGCCGTCGGGCCCCTATATTTTCAGTTTTATGGTTCACATCAGCGGCTATCTCGCTGATCCGTTTCAGGGCCTCATCGGAGAACTCCAGCTCAACCCCTTCAGTCTTTAGCAATTCGACGTACTGTTTGGTCAAAGCATTTTCCGGTTCGGTAAGAATACGGTAAAAGTCCTCATCCGAAAGGTCTTCAAGCTCTACCCTCAAGGGAAACCGTCCTTGCAACTCCGGTATCAGATCAGAGGGTTTGCTCATGTGAAAAGCACCGGCGGCGATAAAAAGAATGTGGCTTGTATCGATTAATCCGTACTTTGTATTTATTTTACTGCCCTCGACTATTGGAAGAATATCCCTCTGAACACCCTCCCGGGACACATCAACACCGCCGCGGCCTTCTTTTACAGCCACTTTATCAATCTCATCTATGAAAATGATTCCCATTTGCTCAACCCGTTCTCGGGCAAGGTCGGCAGCATTTTCATCATCTATTAATTTATCCATCTCCTGGTCGAGCAGTATTTCATGGGCATTTTTAACGGAGACCCTCCGTTTTTTCTTCTTACCCCCGAAAATATTACCAAGATTTCCAAAGTTCATATTCATTTCTTCAAAACTTTGTCCTGAAAATACTTCAATGGAGGGTGAATTGGATTGGGAAGTTTCAACTTCAACCATTTTTTCATCCAGTTTTCCCTCTTTCAGCATTTTCCTGAATTTTTCACGGGTCCCCCCCTTGGAATCAGAACCGGTTTCAGCCACCGCGCCGGAGCTTTTTTCACTGCCGTCACCGGCATATATAACGTCGGTATTAGAGGTAGCAGGGTCTTTGCTTTTACCTTCCGCCGCCGGGGCGGCTCCTGCCCCGAAGCTGCCGGGGCTTCCCTGGTCAGCGCTGCCTCCGCCCTTCTTTACACCGGGAAGAAGTAAATCGAGAAGTGCTTCCTCAGCCCGTTTCTCCGCCTCCTCACGTACCTCTTCAGCCATTTCGCTCTTCACCAAGGATAAGGATACGCTCATAAGATCGCGGACCATTGATTCGACATCACGGCCAACGTAGCCGACTTCGGTGTATTTTGTGGCCTCAACTTTTATAAAGGGCGCACCGCTTAATTTTGAGAGACGACGGGCTATTTCGGTTTTTCCAACACCGGTAGAACCGATCATGATAATATTTTTAGGTGCAACCTCATCGCGTAAATCCTCCGGCAAATTTCTCCGTCGCAACCGGTTTCTCAGTGCTATCGCTACGGACTTTTTTGCCTTTTCCTGTCCGATAATATATTTATCTAACGCCTGCACTATCTCTTTAGGTGTAAGCGAGAATAATTCCTGATTCATTACAACTCCTCCACGGTAAATTGATCATTGGTATAAATACAAATATGGGCCGCAATTTTCATGGCTCTTTCAGCTATCTCCCGGGCACTTAACTCGGCGGTATCCAGATATGCAAGCGCCCCCGCGTACGCGTAGTTTCCCCCGGAACCGATTGCAATAACCCCTCTTTCCGGCTCAACAACATCGCCGGTCCCAGATATTAAAAGGGTCTTCTTCTTATCGGCAACCAAAAGCATCGCTTCCAGTTTTCTCAGCATCCTGTCGGTACGCCACTCTTTTGCCAATTCTACCGCTGCACGGGTAATATCACCGTTGTATTCCTTTACCTTTCCTTCAAAGCGTTCGAAAAGAGTAAATGCATCGGCAGTCGCACCGGCAAATCCGGCCAGAATTTTTCCATCGTACATTCTGCGAACTTTTCGTGCATTACCCTTCATTACTGTCTCGCCGAGGGTAACCTGACCGTCCCCGGCCATTGCGACGTCCTCTCCCCTTCGTACTGCGAGTATTGTTGTTCCATGAAAGTTATTATAGTTTTTATCGTTTTCCATGCGGATGGGCCTCCCTGTATACCTTTTTCAACTTCTCTAACCCCACATGTGTATATATCTGCGTGGTCGAGACACTGGAATGTCCGAGCATCTCCTGTACCATGCGAATATCCGCCCCCTTATCGAGGAGGTGTGTAGCAAAACTGTGTCGGAAGGTGTGGGGTGAAACCTTCTTGGAAATTCCGCTGCGCTGCATATATTTATTGATGATCAGAGCTATGCCGCGGGATGTTAAGCGAGTTCCCTTCAAATTTATAAATAAAGCTGTTATCTCAGCAAGTGAATTCTCTTTAAGATAGTGCCCTCTCATATCAAGGTAATAAGAAAGGGCAGCCCGTGCAGGCCTTCCGATATACACATAGCGTTCCTTATTTCCCTTCCCGAGGACCCGAATAGACTTCTTGCCCTGCTGTACATCCTGGATGTCCATTGCAGAAATTTCAGCCACCCGGCATCCGGTAGAATAGAGCAATTCCAGCAGCGCCCGATCACGGGCCCCATTGAATGTGTCGTCGGGCAAACTCAAGAGTGTCTCGACCTCCGAACCGCTAAGCACCTGGGGAAGGTTTCGTCCTGAGGAGCGACTTTTTATGTGTTCAAAGGGATCTGCCCCAGTAATCTCAAATTGTACTGCATAGTGGTACAAGCCCTTTACAGCGGACAATGCGCGGTTGATTGAGCTTCCACTTAAATTTTCCCGATGAAGGCCACCGACAAAGGCCCGTACATCGGCAGGTTTCAACTGCCGCCAGTTCGAAGCGCCTTCGGTGATAAATCCTTCAAAACGGGCAAGGTCGGTGCGATACGCACGTATGCTATGGGCGGAGAGACCGCGAACAGATTCAAGATAGTTGATATAGTCGCTAATTACTTCGTGCAACATCATCCGACCCTCCGATACCACAAACCATCAAACCTCAACAAACGCCCCTCCAGCTCTTCCTCAAGCCTCTGTCCGGGGGTCAAACTGGTATTCTCTACAAGCTCAAGACGGCTTTCACTTTCTATTCGCCAGGATTCCAGGATCGTTTTCGCGTTGACAATTAGCTCAGCCCCATCCTGGGAAAGCCGTAAGCCCCCGGCTCCGGTGCTGCCGAAGGTACCCGCCGAATGGACATACACATCTTTGTCCTGACTAAGGGCATGATCGGCGGTAATCAGGGCACCGGATTTTTCCGGGGCCTGGACAATTACCACGGCCCTTGCTATCCCGCTGATTAAACGGTTCCGCTGGGGAAACCGGTAACGATTTGCCGGAGTATAAGGTGGATATTCGCTGACGAGGGCCCCTCCGTTTCTTAGGATCCGCCCGGCAAGTTCACGATTTCCCAGGGGATATATCGTATCTATTCCATTTCCCATTACCGCAAGGGTCTGTTGCTGGCTTTTAAGAGAGCCCCAGTGAGCAGCGGCATCAATACCTGAAGCTAAACCGGAGACCACCGGGATGCCCGCTAAACCGAATTCGGCCGCTAAAGAGAAGGCGGCCCTTCGACCAGCTGCTGTGGGATGACGGGTGCCGACGATTGCCGCCATTGGAATTTCCTGGGAGGGCAGTGTGCCGCGTACATACAACACATAGGGGGACGAAGAAATCTCACGCAGCAAAACAGGATATTCCTTATCCCAATAGCTCACGACCCGTGCGCCGGAGTGCTCAACATCCCTTGCGATTTTTCGTGCTCCTTCGACCAAATCCGAATTCGGAGGATTTCCATACACGCTTTTCTCCGGTACTAGTGCTACCATTTCTTTAGGGGATGTATGTTCAAATTGCTCAACCGTCGAGAAATGTAAACCCAAGGCTATTCGCTGTTTTTTCTTAAGACCTTTGTATAAACTTATGGCAATTGAGAGGATATCAGCCACGATAACCTCCTCCAAGAAGCTGCTCCCGGTTTTCCCGTGCCCGCTCCTTCATTGTTTCATCTTCAGCCTCTTCGATAATCTCATCATAAATTTCTACCGCCTCTTCGTACCGGTTCTGTCGAGCCCTCACTGCAGCCAGTAAAAACATTGCTTTTTCGCTGCCGGAACGCACTTCAAGTGCCCGCTGTACATACTCCTCGGCTTCAAAGGGCCGGTCAAGCTCAAAAATGTACAAGACTGAAAGGGCGTACAAGGCTTCAAAGTAGTTGCTTTTCAGTTCGGCGGCCCTCTGATAATGGTACACAGCTTCCTCCAACCGGGCCTCTCTCTGAGCACGGTCTTTCTGGGCCCCCGCGGTTTGAGCGGTAGCCAAGCCTGTATAATACTGAACAACCTCGTTATTGGGATATATCTCCAGGGATTTAAGAAAATAGTCCCGGGCCGGGCCGAACATTTCCCCGTCCATATACTCCAGTGCCAGCATCTTGTAGTAGATGCCCAGCTGCCCCGTATCTTCCACTAAGGTCTCCACCTCATCAGAAAAACGTGTGATATGATCTTTGAGCTCCGCGATACGCTCTTTACTTACCTCTTCTCCACTGTACTGTCCCGACTCTGTAGCCATCAATCTATTTAGGATTCTTTTCTGCTCTTCATTACATCCTACTAATACCAGGGACATCACGCACAAAACTGTAATTAACACCTTTATCCGTCTCATGTTCTCTTCCTCCTAGTATTAATAGAGGGAGTAGTATGCTCCGTGGCTTCAGAACCACGGGGATGTAAAGCAGAATGTATTTGTCGCAGCTCTTCATTCTCTACATGAGTATAAATCTGGGTAGTACCGATGTCCGCATGGCCGAGAAGCGCCTGCACGGAGCGCAGGTCTGCACCCCCCTGAAGCAAATGGGTTGCAAAGGAGTGGCGCAATGTATGGACCTTTGCATCAATATCCGCCCGGTCGCAAATTTGCTTAAAACGCTTCCAGATTCCCTTCCGGGAGAGCGCTGTTCCCCGCATACTTAAAAAAAGGCTTTCCTCTATTTTCCCGCTTTTAAGCAGATGCGGTCGGGCCAGCTGCACATATTGCCGCACCCAATAAATACCGTGATCTCCAATTGGTACTATCCTTTCCCGGTTCCCCTTTCCATGTATCCGTGCGACTCTCTCCGACAGAAAAACATTGCCGACCTTCAACCCTGCGGCCTCGGAAATTCTCAAACCACAGGAATAAATCAATTCAAACAGTGCTCTGTCCCGCATCCCGTAATGAGTATCCAGGGGGATAGCATCGAAAAATGCTTCAATTTCCTCACGGGTCATCACTTCAGGCAGAGGCGCCGACGGGCGGGGAGAATCTATCCTACCTGCCGGGTTATCAGTGCGGTATTCTTCTTGTATCAAGAACCTGAAAAAGGACCGCAACGAACTTATTCCCTTTGCAAGAGTTCGGTGATCAGCCCCTCCCTTCTGTCGAAAACTTATGTAGTCCAACAATTCAAGAGTTTTTATGCTTTGAAGCTCATATTCTTCTTCGGTACACCACTTATAGAGAAAACGAATTTCCCGCATATAGGTTTCCCGACTCAAGGGGGCTATCTGGGCCGAGGAGTTGAGGAAATCTTCATAATCTCTTAAGAGCACCTGAGCATCCATTTTTACTGCTCGTTTTCTCCCGAAGCCTTGCGGCCGCGTAACACAGTGGGTATGCCAAGATCGCTGTCTCCGGAGTTTCGTCCACTGAGAAAGCCTCCGGAGGTAGTGCGATTCAGGCCCTTCTGAAGATTGAGCCACTCTTTGTATTTAATGATCTCATCCTGGGGCTCCTGTGTAACATCTTCATCAACGGCGACCACTTCGCTATGAAAACCGGTTGCCACTACGGTAACTTTTACCTCATCTTCCAAATCCGCTTTAATTGACTGGCCCGGAATTATAAGAGCATCGTCATCCGCATTTGCGGTAATGATTTTAACCACCTCTTCGTATTCAGAGAGCGACAGATCTTCTCCACCACTTACATTTACCAAAATTCCCTTGGCGCCCTCGATATGGGCATCCTCCAGAAGGGGATTATTGATAGCATTTGTAGCGGCATCAACAGCCCGGTTGTCCCCATGTCCGACACCGATTCCCATAAGTGCATCCCCGCGGCCCTTCATAATCGTGCGTACGTCGGCAAAGTCGATGTTTATTTCACCAGGTTCGGTAATGAGCTCAGAAATACCCTGCACCCCCTGACGCAATACATCGTCCGCCATAAGGAAGGCTTCACGAATCGGAGTTTTTCGCTCTACTATCTTAAGTAAATACTGATTCGGAATTGTAATCAGCGTATCGACCTCATTCCGCAGTTTCTCAATCCCCTTCTCAGCCAGCTTCATCTTCTGCCGGCCCTCAAAATCAAAGGGCTTTGTTACTACAGCAACCGTTAAGGCCTCCAACTCGCGGGCAATTTGTGCTACAATCGGTGCAGCTCCGGTCCCGGTTCCGCCCCCCATACCAGCGGTGATAAAAACCATATCCGCACCCTGTAGTGCGTTTTTTATCTCCTCTTTGGATTCCTCCGCAGCCTTTTCGCCTACATCCGGGACCCCTCCGGCACCGAGGCCTCCTGTTAACTGAGAACCGATCGGAAGCTTCGCCCGTGCACTTGCACGCTGCAGGGCCTGCATGTCGGTGTTTACCGCAATAAAATCAACCTTTTTTAAGCCGGATGTTATCATGCGATTCACAGCGTTGCTTCCGCCGCCACCTACTCCGATTACCTTGATAATTGTAGGTTCTACTTGCTCTTGTGTGTGATCGTCAATTATTTCGATTTGCATTGCCCCCTCCCGAGCATAGTTTTGAAAATATATTTTATAGTGGGAAAGTGCAGACTACCCTAACCCTTGAGCACTCTGTACCACCCAGCTTTCATTTTCTCTTCCGGTTTCTATTATCTCATAGAAACTCCTTAAACCAGTTCTTTAGCTTGCCCATCATTCCGTCCCCGCTTCGCTTAGTCGGCAGACTGTGCCCGCTCTCCGCCTCTACAATTTCAGCGGCGTACAAGACAAGTCCAACCCCTGTAGAATAAACAGGACTTTGAAACACATCGGACAATCCCCCTACCTTTACGGGGAACCCTATACGGGCCGGTATTTCAAACACTTCCCGGGCTAATTCAGCAGTACCGGGCAACTGCGCCCCGCCGCCGGTAATCACAACTCCCCCGCCGAGGTGCTTATCAAGCCCCTTTTTTTCCAGCCGGTTACGGATCATAGAAAAGATTTCCTCCATCCGGGGCTGAATTATTTTACAAATTTCCTTACGGGGTATCGAAGCCGACGGCCATCCCCCGACTCCGGGTATAATGACCTCTTCATCCGAATCGATCATCGGCATAAAGGAACATCCCGCTTCACACTTGATTTTTTCCGCCGCATCATAGGGGGTTTTCAGCATAATCGACACGTCGTTTGTTACTTGCCCCCCACCGATAGAAAGTACATCGGTGTAATACGGCGCCCCTTCAGAATATACCAGGATATCGGTAGTTCCCCCACCTAAATCTATAAGCAAGACCCCCAGCTCCTTTTCTTCCCTGGAAAGCACCGCTTTTCCCGAAGCGAGGGACTGCAAAACTATATCCTGGACTCTGTAGCCGGCCCTATTTACGCATTTTAACAGATTTTGGGCACTGGTTACCGCTCCGGTAATAATGTGCACCTCTGCTTCAAGGCGAATGCCGATCATATCCAAGGGATCCTTAATGCCGCCCTGATCATCCACAACGAACTCCTGGGGAATTACGTGAATTACCTCCCGGTCCATTGGAATAACAATAGCCTTGGCCGCATCAATGACCCGTCCGATATCATTTCTATTGATCTCCCGGCCCTTGCCGGTAACCGCCACCACACCTCGCGAATTGATACCTTCAATATGTGCTCCGCCCATTCCGGTGACAACCTCCTGGACTTCGCGACCGGACATCATTTCCGCCGCTTCAATAGCCGCATGGACGGAACGCAGAGTAGATTCAATATTTACCACGACCCCTCGCCGCAGCCCTTCGGATGGACTTGTCCCTACTCCGGTGATCTGTATTACACCGTTTTCATTCCACTCGCCAATAACTGCGCAGACCTTGTTTGTTCCAATATCCAATCCGACAATCATATCTTTTGCAGGCACCTATTCCTCCCCCACACGATACACAACCTCATCGGTCCTAAAATCAATCTCATCAATACTCGATTCCATACCTCTGCCCGCCACAACATCCAACACCAGCACTATATATTTCATTAATTCCTCTGTAAGGGCGGGGCCGATTCGCACCTTTACCTGGTATTGCGACGGGAATAACACTACTTCATAATCGGCTGCATTCTTTTTAACGAATTTTACTTCAGAAATCAACCGATAGAGTACGGGGTTGTCAATCTGCAGCTTGTTTAGATCCTTCAAAAAACCGATAAGCACCTGGGGCAACTGCATTCCGTCTTTGTAGGAAGGCACATCAATTCCCGAAATAATTGGTAAATCCAAAAATTCAACGCCCTTTGAACGAAAAATAACCCCCGAGGAGTCAACATACGCAGGGACCATTCCATGGGCATCCAATACAGTGAGGGCGGCCAAGGGATTCCGTTCGGTTATTGATATAGTAAGCCCATGGGGGAACTCTTTACCGACCTCGACGCTTTTAATTATAGGGACCTGTTCCAGACGAGCTGAAATGAGTTTTGGCTTTACATCAAAGAAGTAGGCGTCCCCCTCTACTCCTGCTATTGAAAGGAGCTCTTCATTTGTATAAGGGAAATCACTTTCAGCCTGGATTGTGATCTGATTTACCACCAGATACGGGGCAATGAACATGTGATACACAATCTCAACAAGCAGGAGAAACACCAGAACTGCAATAATCGCCGAAAAAAGGCGACGCAGATCACGCTGGTCATGCTCCACACGACGCTTTACACGTTGAGCTTCTATTGAACTGTGCCCGGGCTTGTAATTTCTATTCGTGTTTCTAAATAGTGCTATACTACTCATACATTCCCCTTTGAAAACTCACCGTGAGCATTCCGGGAGAGATTTATAAGCAGCCCGCCCATGATAAGGCTTACCACCATTGAAGACCCTCCGTGCGAAAAGAAGGGCAGGGGCAAACCGGTAGCAGGGAGCATGCCGGCAACAACGGCCATATTTACCAGAGCCTGAAATACAAGACAACTCGTCAAGCCCAGGGCAAGTAAGAAACTGAAGCGATCATTAGGCTCATACTGTAAAGCCAGGGTGTAACCCCTCACCCCCAAAGCCAGAAATAGCGCAACCGCAAATACTACTCCAATAAAGCCCATCTCCTCAGCAAACACTGCAAAAATAAAATCCGAATGGGCCTCAGGTAACCCCCCGAGCTTTTCAGTTCCCATACCGAAACCCTGTCCCCAAAAATCGCCGGAGGCCAAGGCATTTTGGGCCGCGATCACCTGATACCCCGTACCAATCGGGTCGCTGTTCGGATCCAGAAAAGCAATAACCCGACGAACCCGATACTCTTTGGTAAAAACCAACAGGGACGCCATCGGCAGGACAATTGAAAAAAGAAAAAGAAAATAGCGAAATTTTATACCGGCTACAAAAAAGAGCAACAGAGATAAAATTATTATAAAAAAGGCAGTTGAAAAATCGTTCTGCAAATAGGTTAAGGCGGAAAATACAATTACTACGAGAAGCGGAGGTATGATTGAATTTACCACGTCATCGAGACGGTCGCTTTTCTTCGAAAGAATCGCACTGAGGTAGATTACCAGTGTCAGTTTTACCACCTCCGAAGGCTGAAAGGTATATCCGGCAATACTGAACCAGCGGTTCGCACCCATAATACTGTGTTTTAACCCCGGCACAAAGGTGGCAAGCATCAAAAGGAGGGTAAGCACCAGCAACAAAGGAATTTTCTTTATCACCCCCTCCAGGGAGATCCGGGAGGCTATAAAAGCAAGAACCGCTCCTAGGCCTACAAATGCCAGCTGGCGGAAGAAAAAGTGAAAGGGATCATCGAAGCGTTTTCCGCCGTAATAATAGGAAGCAGAAAAAAGAGTCCCCAAGCCTATACCGATAATGAGAATCAGCAAAACCAACAGAGTAGTGTCGTTTCGCTCAGTTTTTACTCTTTCAATATAAAATCGATCACTCATCATTGTATCTTAAGGGTTGAAAGACTCAAAATAGTAAACAGGGTGCCTAATATCCAAAACCTGATTACTATTTTGCTCTCATCCCATCCTTTCATTTCAAAATGATGATGTAACGGTGCCATCTTAAAAACCCGTTTTTTACGAAGCTTGTATGACACCACCTGAATTATTACCGACAGGGCTTCCAGAACAAAAACACCACCGACTACCACCAGCAGAATTTCCTTTTTTAATACCAGTGCCAAGACTCCTATCACCCCTCCCAGGGACAAACTTCCGGTATCTCCCATAAAAACTTCCGCCGGATGAGAGTTAAACCACAAAAACCCGATACCCGCTCCTACCAGTGCCAGGGTCATAACGGTCAACTCACCCGTACCCTCCAAATACGGAATTTGCAGATACTCTGAATAATCCATACGTCCGGTAATATACGTGAGAATGGCAAAGGTTATACCCACTAAAATGACCAGCCCGATAGCAAGTCCATCTAAGCCGTCGGTAAGGTTTACCGCGTTGGAGGTCCCAACTAACAAGACAACTCCAAAGGGAATATAAAAATAGGACAAATCAACTACTGCATGTTTGAAAAACGGGACATACAGCAGGGTGGTATGTTCATGTCCATTTATAAATAAAAACACAACAATTATTAAGGCAATCAATGTTTGTCCAATAAATTTGACCCTGGCATGCATACCGTCGGAGCTTTTTCTAAAAATTTTTAGATAGTCATCCACAAAACCGATTCCACCAAAGGAAATCATTGCAAACAGAAGCAGCCATGTGTAGGAGTTGTTAAGGTCCTGCCACAAAAGAGTTGCTATAGTAACTGAGATAAGAATAAGCAAGCCGCCCATAGTTGGAGTCCCGGATTTCACCAGGTGGGTTTCAGGCCCGTCTTCCCGGACCTCCTGCCCGGCCTTGAGGAGATACAGCTTTCTAATAAGAGGACGTCCAAATACAAAGGACACTATAAGTGCAGTGACCGCGGCATATGCGGCGCGAAAGGTGATATACTGAAAAATGTTAAAGCCGCTAAAATATTTTACCAGCGGTAAAAAAATATCTGGAAACACACGTCCTCCTAATAATTTCCCTGTTTCTTAAATTTCTTCTCTAATTCCGGTACCAGTCGCTCCAGCTCCGTGGAACGGGACCCCTTCAGCAACACGGTATCACCGAATTCCACAAACTCTGATACCCAACGGGACAACTCGGAATACTCCTCTGTAAATCTTAACGCGTTTTGAAACCCCTGCTTTTGCGCCTCCTGAAACGCAAACTGCATCTCTTCCCCAAAAAGGAAAACCGCAGCCGCATTGATGTTGGCAATAGCACTGCCGACCTTTCTGTGGGAAGCCTCCGTCTTTTCGCCTAGTTCCTTCATGGCGCCTAAAATAACAACCAGTCGTCCGGAGGCGCCATCCTGCAGGGTACTTAGAATGGCGTGTACCGATTCGGCATTTGCATTGTAGGAATCCTGCACAATAGTGACAGGGCCCTCAATAATCTGGCTTCTCCCCTGAAGGGCTTCATACTTTTCTAATCCGGCACGCACCTGCTCCGGACGGGCCCCAAGGGTCCGGGCCACCTGAATAGCGGCTAAGGCATTGCTCAAATTGTGTATCCCCGGCAGTTTGAACTGAATCTGTTCAGACTCATATCCAATAGTCCATCCTTTAAGATGATGATTCACCGTCTTCCCTACACCTACAGTAGATTCCGGTCCAAAGGGAACAAGGGGCGCACGGCTTAACCGAGTAAAATACTCCTTCCATTCAAATGTCTCGGGGTAAAACCCGATTCCATCGGCGGGTAAAGAAGAAAAAAGGCTCCCCTTCTCCCGGGCAATACCCTCCCGGCTTCCAAGCAGTCCTATGTGGGCTGTTCCTATATTTGTAACTACCCCGTAATGGGGTTTGAGAATATCAACCATAGTTTGCATTTCACCGATGTGGTTTATTCCCATTTCAAACACACCAAAGCGATTTTTATCTCTTACCTGAAAAACCGATAAGGGTAAACCAATATCGGAGTTTAGGTTTCCTTCATTCTTAACTGTTGATGCAACCTCCGATAGTATTGAAGCCAACAGCTCCTTGGTGGTCGTTTTCCCGTTACTTCCGGTTATTCCTATCGTTAAAAGCTGAGGAAACAGTTTCAAATACTCGGCGGCCATCAATTGTAACGCCTTGAGAGGATTTTCATGGGTCAGAACCGGGACCTGTATATCCTCCAGCTCCTGCCGATACTCTTCAGTTTTTGTAAAACCCTGGGAAATCAGAACCGCGGAGGCACCTTTTTCCACAACCTGACGGATATAGTGATGGCCGTCGGTTCGTTCTCCCTTCAGAGCTACAAACAAAAAGCCCCGCCCCACCTTACGCGAGTCGGTTGCAACACCTGAAATAAAAGTGTTGTGTATCGGGCCGCCTTCATACACCAGTGTACACCGGCCCATTTTAGCAGCATCCTGCACAGAGAAGAGCCTATCCATCAGGCTTCTCCTTTTCCCCCAATACTATCCTCAGCACCTTGGAGACCGTATTTTGTTCTTCTAAATTGAGCTCTTCCCGGGCGAGCTCGGCAATTCGCTTCGGTGAGCTCAATATGGCGATATTCGCAATCTTACGCTTATTACTCTCAAACAGTTCAATCTGGGTTTCCTTCAGTTGAGCTATCTCCTGCTCAAGCTGCTGATAACGATACACTTGGTGTACCGATAGAAAGAACATTACCGGAACACTCACAGCCAACAGGATCAATATAAGTTTTTTCATTTCAGAGCTCCTCATCCTGTATTTTTTCAGCTACCCTCAGTTTGGCGCTTCTTGAAGGGGCGTTCAGGTCTATTTCATCTTCCGATGGTTGAAAGGGCTTTTTACGGACCAGCTTAACAATCGCCTGATTCCCCCCACATTTACATATCGGCCATTCCGGGGGACAAGTGCAGGGTTGACTTTTTCTTTGTAGGAACTGTTTAACAATTCTATCCTCTAGAGAATGAAAGGAGATAACCCCGATCCTTCCTCCAACCTTCAACACCCGTAAAGCATCCTCCAACACCGATTCCAGACGGGCCAATTCTCCGTTCACCATAATCCGTAGCGCCTGAAAACAGCGTGTGGCCGGATGAATACGACCATGGCGGTACTTGCCCGGCACCGACGATTTAATTAGCTCCGCCAGTTCAGCACTTGTCTTAATCGGTTTCTCAGTCCGATGCCCTACAATAGCCGCTGCGATCATCCTGGAATACCGTTCTTCACCGTATTCAAAAAAGATTCTTGCAAGCTCCTTCTCCGGATAAGTGTTGATGATGTCATAGCCGGAAATTTCGAGGGAAGTATCTAAGCGCATATCAAGGGGTTCTTCTTTTTGAAAAGAGAAGCCCCGCCCCGCCCGCTCATAATGAAAAATCGAAATTCCTAGATCGAAAAGGATGGCATCAGGCCGCTCACCTCCCAGTGGATACTCGCGAAAAAAGGTGTTAAACCACGTGTTGTACAGCCTCACCCTTTCTTTGAAGGGGCTTAAACGCTTTTGTGCTACTTCCATAATCTTCGCATCAGCATCCAGTCCCACTAACTTGATGCCGGGATGTTCCTGCAAAATGAGTTCGGAATGGCCACCTTCGCCGAGGGTGCAGTCAATAAACAGACCCTCTTCCTGTGGCGGAACTACATACTGTAAGACTTCCTTTTGAAGTACGGAATAATGCACAGTATCCATGAGCAACCTGATGTTTCTCCCTTTCTTTATCAAGATTCTTTACACATTACTATTTCCAGCCGCCACTGCTTACTGCAGAGACAGCAGTTCCCCTAATTCTTCCGCCGCTTCCTGAAACTCATTCTCGCTTTGCTGCAGATATTCTCCATATGCTTCAATATCCCAAAGTTCCATATAACTATCGATTCCCAGAATAACCGCCTCTCCCTTGAGTTTCATCTCGGCAGATTCGCGCAGCGTAGGGGGTATCGAAATTCTACCGCTTTTATCAACTTCACACTCCTGGGCGGGGGCAATAATACGCCGCTGCAGAAGGCGGGTCTTTGATTTGAACATTGATGAGGAGCCCATGATGCTCTCGGAAATCTTCCGCCATTCATCAGGGGGAAAGAGCCACAGACACTTATCCACCCCACGGGTAAGGACCAGCGAATTACCGGCAATTTCACTCCTCAGTCGTGAAGGCAATAAGAGTCTGCTTTTTTCATCTATAGAGTTGTGGTATTCCCCCATCAACATTTTTTACCACTTTCTCCTAAATTTTCCCACTTTCACCCACCTTTATACTACATACTACCGCATAAGAAAATGATGTCAACGTAGATTTTTTATATTAAAGTAAAAAGTAAAACCTGCCGATACTATGTACTTTACATACGTTAAGTAGACTGGAGGTAATGGATGTTTATAGAGAGTAATTTTCTAGTGTTTCCGGAGGGGGAGGTCCAGGAGATAGAACACCAACTGCAATTCAATCAAATTGTCGACATGAACGGCCGTCCGGTTTCATTACCTCTTCCTACCCATAAAATGATTGTATACAGGGTCTCAAAAATGCAGAATAAAGAGTCCCGGGGAGAAATGTCTCACTATTATCATCTTGAACTTGTACGGGGGGAGGAGCTCTTTTCACTTACCCTACGCTGAACCCCTGCCACGTACGGGGGCGCGCTGCCCCTACACAGCACTCGCTCCAGGTCATCAGGACAGAAAACTTCCAAGTCCCAAAACTATTTTACTATTTTTGGGGCATATTCTTGAGGTTCTTTCATAATGGTAATTTTGAAAGAACCTCTCTTATTAATTTTTTTTAGTAAATATTTTATAATCGATGTCTGGAAACAGATTGTTCTTCTTTTCAATTGAAGTAAGCCATTCCGTATCTACCGTATTACGGCAAAGCCGCTCATAGATATAATTGAAATTGTACAGATGTTCCTTCACCCGCCGCTCGGCATACGGCACGGTAGTACCTGTTTTCATAATAAACGGCCAATCGGAGGCCATCGCAAGCATCACTTCACGGGCAGCCTGATTAAGAGTTCTATGTTTAAGACCGTTTACATCGGGGTAGCGGCTTACCAGTTCAGACATCCGCTCTATGGCCTTGTGAATATGCCGGTAGATCCAGTCATTTTTACCATCCAGCCACACATCCGCGTACCCCTCATTTCCCCAACTTGAGAAAGAGGGTCTCCCGCTTTGACAGACCTTATAATCTTTAAGGTAATCCGAGGGCGTCTTTAGGCTCAACTGATCACAGGAGGCGATATGGCGAATTACCTGCTCAAGCCACTGGTTCCCTTCAAACCACCAGTGCCCGAAAAGTTCCGCATCAAACGGGGCAATTATATAAGGGGGGCGATCGAGTAAGCCTTCAAACTTCTTGAGCTGCTTTTTTCGGTTATATACAAAGTTTTCGGCGTGTTCCTTTACCTTGATATGGGCTTTTTCCGGATCATAGGGACGTTTTTGGTCGGTAGCCCCGGTAACCGCATAGTATTTATAACCGGTACACACCCGAACCTCAGGTTCATGGATATAGGGGCGTACATATTCCAAGGACTCATCATATCCTACATCTCTGTAGAATTCACGATAGTCACCGTCACTTGGATATCCCCTGTCTTCAGACCACACTGCATCAGATGAGGGATAATCACGCCCGAAAGCGTGCACCCCGTTGGGTAGAGTTAAAGGGGCATACACCCCGTAGGGAGTCTTCTGATTCGCGAAAAGGATACCGTGGGCGGCGGTAAAAAAATACTCAATATTGTTCTTCCGAAGGAATTCTTCAATTCCCGGGTAGTACCCAAACTCCGGAAGCCAAAAACCCTGGGGCTTTTTACCGAACTTCCGGCTATGGTCTAGTACTGCCGTTTGAATTTGGGCCTCTAGAGCCTCGGGATACGCCTGATACAGGGGTAAAAACGGGTGAGTTGCAGCGGTGGTGATAATTTCAAGAAAGCCCTCTTTTTCCAGGTTCTTAAAGCCCCACAAGATATTTTTACGATACAATTCTACAAAATCTTTGAGATTTTGCTCAAAAAACTGTTTATACATTTTTGCAAGGGGATGGAACTCGGGACTATTCTGGGTACGAATGATCTCTTTTTCTCCAAGCTCAATCAACAACTCAAGATGGCGAATATACCGCTCCTGGAGAAGTTCATCGGAAAGCATGGCTGATAAAGTAGGACTCACAGAAACTGTTAAACGAAAGGGGATGTCGTCCTTCTTCAAACGGTTGCACATCCGCAGAAAGGGTAAATATGTTTCGGAAATAGCTTCGTACAACCAGTTTTCTTCTAAAAACTTGTCGTATTCGGGATGACGCACATATGGCAAGTGAGCATGGAGTACAAAACCTAAATAAGCATTCATTAAAATTCCTTCTACTACTCTTTATACGTTTCGAGTTCAATATTGTGGGTATCTAAGATAGAAATAATACGCTGAGGGACCTCTTTTGCTCCAGTAGCCCCTTTCTCATAGTTCCATAGACCTGAAAACATGAGCATCATAGTGTTGGGATCTTTATAGAATTCCTCCTGATTACGGGCAAAATACCCCAGGGGGCTGTGGACCGCATTTGATGAAGCCATCAGGCGTTCTTTATGCATCACCCTACAACGTAAATCTACACAATAATCACTGCCGGGACGGTTAAGATTGATATACCAACTTCGATCATCCTCTTCGATGGGTATGTCGAAGAAATCTTTAATATTGCTTTTTTCGGGCATGTCCCCATGAAACTCGTACACCCTCAAGAAAAATCCTTCAAAGAAAGGCTCTTCCTTAAATTCTTCCAGCTGAGTTTTATTTATATCCCAATATACATATACCCATAAGGGGTCTCGCAACAATAATACAATCCTTGTGTCGGTATAAAACTCCGGAAGTGGAAACTCATCCTTAGTGAGCAGGAACACCTCTTCGTCCCTTAAGATATCATATTTTTTATGCTCAAGTCGCATAGCAGAATTATTGTAAAGTTCCCGCTCATTGCGATCTTCCTCTAATGCTTCCAGAATGAGATCAATCATTATCTCACGGGTGGCATCCTCGTGATTGTGTATTCCCTCACGCTTTGCAATACTTTTTAACTGCTCTTTAGTAAGAGACTGAAGCTTTTCCCTTGTCATACGCCCTCCACTTATGAGGTATGTTATACTAGAAAAATATTTGTACTTGTGTCAACCCTGCCGGACAGATACCAGCTATTCTCATTTTGAATGTCAGATTTCAATGAAGATTCTTGCGGGCACGGACCACCATAACATCACCCCACCCCGCACGCTTTGCAAGCCGGTCCGCGATAGTTTTTATCCACGTCGGGGCCATACCCCGGGGGATACCTCCCCAGGTTTTACTTCGTTCTACAAGAAAGCCCTCTTTTTCAAGCAGGAGCGTGAGGGTTTTGCGCGAAAACAGTACCATATGGTCCGCAATAGCGGATCTCCATTTCCCCCGCATCAACTTTGCTTGAAAGCCGCCGCTGTTGGGAGTGATGAGAAGTAGATACCCCTCCGGTTTTAACACTCGCCGGGCTTCTCTGATAAACTCATCGGGTTCCTGAAGGTGCTCAATGACATGACTGGCATGTACCACATCAAAATGTGAAGAGGGGAACTTCGCCTCTTCAAGGGTTCCGGTGAATATTGAAACACCACGGGCCCTTCGACCGTATTCAGCGGCGGGGGAGCACACCTCAACCCCCTGGGTCTTCCATCCCTCTGTGTGTAGATGTTGAATCAAACGTCCCGTCGCACAGCCCACATCTAGAAAGGTGGGAGCTTTTTGTTCACTGAAAGAATCCTTTTGAATATCATCGTAAAACCCGACATCCCTTACACCCAACAGATTAAGCTGTAGAAAGGCTTCCTGATTATCTATCTCGTATTCAAAATACTCCTCATCGTATCGTTCTAAGAGCTCACTCTGTAAAGGCTGGGGATTTTGATACAGCAAGCCGCATCCGGTACAACGGGAGAACACAAAACCGTCAAGATGCCACACGGGTACAGCGGGAACATCCCCGCACATTGGACACTCTCTTTCAATGTATGAGGTCTCCCGGGGGGTTTTAGAGAAGGTTTTCATCGGGATAAAACCTGAAGGCGATGTGTAGCGGAACTCTCATTTCCGGCAAAATCATTCACAAACACCTCTATTACCGCTTCTCCCGGCTGTAAAGTAACCAGGCCTAGCTGATATTCCCACTCTCCGGAATACAGCGTGGAGGCATCAACCCTCAAGGGGGTAGTAGGTACCGCCGTCCACTGGTCAGTTGTGATGGATTCAAAACTCAGCGAGACCTGCTCCTCTCCATTCATATAGACCTTTATTGAATAAGGAGCCATAGGATGAAGTGAATCAGTGGCTGAAGCAAGATCAAAGGTATCGATCAGAAGTGTGTACTTCCCCTGGGGAACAGTATTATCATCTCCCAAGACAAAATCTTTTTCATCCCCCAGGAGGCTCACTCTATTCAGTTGAGGCTCAAATGTATCTGCAAGGGAGGGCAGAGATAAAAGCGGGTTTACAAAGCGGTTTACTTCACTGTCGATTATAAGTAGTGACAAGTACGTACCATCACTGATGCCGGTACTTCCCATATTTCCGAACTCTTCATTTAAACCGAAATATTCTATATTCTCATCAACAGGTTCTCTCAGATGTCCATACACCGATCGAATACCTCTCTCATGCTGAAGGACCACTGAATTTCCTATCGGAGAAGGAATATCGTGGATTCCCTTCTTATATTCCCTGGAGTGAAAAATAACCTCTCCCCCTTCAATAGGAGAGATTTTTTCAGTTGAAGAAATAATCTCAATTCCCTTTTTATAGTTATTTCCTTCCGGTGTTCCAAAGGATGAGATAACCCTCGGCTCTTCAACAGGCCACTCAAAGGAAAACACCGGCACAGATATCCAGACCATACACCCTAGGCCAAGGGTAATCGCTAGAAACAGAGATGTAACACCTCTCATACCCCGGGCCTCTTTACCGATATCTTTTCCAACCTTGAGCCGACTCCAAGATAGATCGCTTCATCAACGTACCGCAGCCACTGTGGACCTCCGGAAAACCTCTCTTCGCTATACAGCCGGCCCTTCTCTGAATACATATACAATACAGTCTCTTCCTCCTCTTCCACCATCACATAGATCGATTCAAGTTCAGAGACACACTCAAAATCCGTTACCCTCCCCTCAATGGGGAGTGAGAACCTTTCAAAATCTTCTATCGACACCACCATCAAATCAGAGCCTGTTTCACATAAAAGGAACCGGCCGTCCGGTGAAAAATTAAGTAGTGTGTGGGACCTCTTTGGTCGGGATATCTCGATCTGATGAATCAATTGGAAGGAAGATTCCTCCATTTGATAAATTGATAAAAACTGAGGATCTATTCCATGGACAAGAGCAATATTGTCGGTACGTGAAGATAAGGCTGTACCGTAGATTATGTCGATTCGGCTCGTCTCCGGCTTGATCTCTCCATAGTAACTGCCGTCATCAGTAAAAACTTCTACCCCGCCGCTGAGCAAACCTATCCCGACAAAGGATTCATTAGAATCAATTGAAGAGATCATACTTGAAAATTCTTTACTGAAAACATGTTCTCCCTTTGAACTAACAGCTGAAACACCGGTTGAATCGGAGTTCAATATATAGTAACGTCCGTTTCTCCCGATTGGATACCCCTTTAACATCAATGGATATAAATAGCCCTTTACAGGATCACGAACCACGAGGTTGTTCCCCCTGGAGGAGTAATTGCAATACGAAATATCGGAGAAAGCGACGTTCCACATTATTGGAGAGCGGAGAAGCAATGTCCCGTCGGCCTGCACATACCCGAAATAATCCTCAACACGGTAGGGAATCCATTGCTCCACGGGCACCTTTTCACTACTTGAAGATTCTACTTTAGCTGATTCCAGATCTACCGACCAGTCCTTGAGGTAAGCTGTGCCCGGCTCAATTTTATAGCTTCCAAGCAATACATATACCACCACCGCAAGGATGACTAAAAATTTAAAGAAAATTCCTCTGCCTATTCCCATAGACTATTTAACCACGCTTGTTTGTTTTTTCTTTGCTTTTGCTGTCTGCTTCCATCTTACTTTTCCACACATCGATTTTTTTCTTAATGACCTCACTCTCCTCCGCTTCTCCAAGTAAAATATGTATGCGCCGAAGTGCCGATAGATATCTAATTGCCAATTTGAAATCGTCTATCCGAAGTGTAGAAAGCTCGTATTTTTGACGGTAGTTATTCGCCGATTCCTCTAAAAGACTTTTTACCATGGTAAGATGTTTCTTGTATACCTTATAGCCTTCTGCCCTGGGGTCCAGCTGGGCAACTACCTGTTTTAGGTTCAACATATTCTTGCTGATAGTGGCAAATCGCCCTTCCAGTTCTACAAAAGACCATTTCCACTTCGAATTTGTGCCGTAACTGTCGATCAAAGCATCAATAGCAAAGCCGAGCTTCGAAAGTAAATTCCATCTTTGCTGAAAGTCAAACTCCACGATTTCATCAAGGTATTCTTCATATTCTGAATAGGGAACATCAATGTAGCTTGTTACTACATCTTCAAGATATATTATGCTTTTATAACATGCCTTTCTGGCGTTATTGAGAAAGCCTTCATTTTTTATTCCAAGAAGCGAAACGGAAAGATGATTCATTAACAGGTAGTACGAAACCATGTTAAGGCCCTCATCAGCAAGGGTTAATCGTTTATACGACCGGCCCTGCTCTTGCTTATCCATTGTCTGCTGCAGACTGTTCTCATGCTGAGCGAGTTTATCGACAAGGCTCTTATACTCTTTAATTTTGTCATAGTAGCGTCGTTTTGCTTCGTTACTTACTTTTGCCACTTTTACTCCTCCGGATGATAACGTTCAAGCATCTCTAATGCATGGCGTCTGGACGTTTCATCATACCGATCTCCAGAAAGCATTCGAGCGATCTCTTCTACCCTCTGTGAATCCTGTACAGGCTCGACTTTTGTAAGGGTCCGTTCCTGCTGCTCGTATTTCACCACTTTTAAATGATTATCGGCACGAACCGCGATAGAAGCAAGGTGCGTAATGCAGAGAATTTGTTTGTGGGCCCCAAGACGAGCAAGGTGTTCTCCCACCGCATTGGCAACCTCCCCGCCTATACCAGTATCAATTTCATCAAAAATCAGAGCGGAGATATGGTCCGTTTCAGCAAAAACACTCTTTATTGCCAGCATTATTCTAGAAATTTCTCCGCCCGAGGCGATCTCTCTTAAGGGCCGCATCTCTTCTCCCCGGTTTGGGGAGATTCTAAACTCAATACGGTCATATCCGTAGGGACCACAGGAGTGTCCGCCCTTTTTACTTTCCCGATAAGTAGTTTCAATTATGAAGCGGGAGTTCTCCATTCCCAAAGATTGAAGCTTGTCCTCAATCCGCTTTTCCAATTCATCCGCCGCCGATCTTCGCTTCGCCGAAAGCTCCTTCGCCCGGCTTACTACTTTTGCTTCGAGTTGTTCAATTTTTGCAGCTAATTCCGCCTGTTCTTCCTCCTGGTGCTCCATAGAATCGAGGCGTGCGCGGGAATTTTCACGGTAGGCCAACACCGATTCAATGCTGTCTCCATACTTTTTCTCAAGCCGGTGGATTTGCTGCAGGCGCTCTTCACACTCTTCAAGCCGGACGGGGGAAAAAGAAATTTCCTCCTGACGTCCCTTTATTAATTGCAGAATATCTTCTACTTCATAAAAAGCGTTTTCTAAGCGAGAACTTTGCTCAGCCATGTCAGGAAGAATTTCGGCTATCTGCCGCACAGCGCGCATCCCCTCACGCAGCCCGGCAAGTCCGCCCCCTCCTGCCTCGGATAGATCGGAGCGGCATGCTTGAAACAGATCGAAGAGCTTTTCATATTGATTGAGCATACTACGCTCTTGGGACAGCTCCTCCTCCTCCCCCGGCTTCAGCTGCGCCTCATCGATCTCCTGAATAGAAAACTCAAGAAGATCCTTTTCACGTAACAATTCTCTTTCCGACTGTTTCAGTTTATCAAGTTCCTGTTTCAGCCGGCTCAGCTGATAAAAATCGGAATAGAGAGAAGCTGCAAGCTCCACATTCCCCGCATACTGATCAAGCAGGCGCCTATGGTTATCAACAGAGAGGAGTGACTGATGCTCATGTTGACCGTGCATATCTATAAGAAAAGAGGTAAACTCCTGAAGGTCCTTACGGGTAACCTTGGAGTTCTGAATGAAACTTGAACCCTTTCCCGAACTTCGCACTACCCTGCGAAGCAGTACCGTTCCCTCTTCAGGCTCCAAGTCCCTTTCTTTCAGCCACTCCAGCGCTTCACGGTGGTCCTTTACTCGAAGGAGTCCGGCAACCTCCGCTTCTTCACTACCGCTACGGATGGCCCCAACTTCTCCCTTATCCCCCAACAGAAGCCCCAGTGCTCCTACTACTATTGATTTACCCGCACCCGTTTCACCGGAGAGTATGTTTAAGCCCGTTTCAAATTCAACGTCAAGCTCATCAATGAGGGCATAATTACGTATAGTAAGCTCCTCAAGCATTCGACCCCCCGGACCAATTAAGTTTAGAACGGAGCACTTCATAAAAATTTCGCTTATCCGAACGAACCAGCAATGATTTACTGTGGGATTTTTCAAATATAATATTATCACCCTTTTCAAGGGGAAACTCTTCCTGCCCGTCTATGGACAACAGGACTTCCCCCCGCTGGTCTGGTTCAATATTGGCAAAAATGACATCATTACCCGACACTACTATCGGGCGATTACTGAGTGTAAAGGGACAAATTGGATTCAGAATAAAAGCCTCAATTTCAGGATCCAATATAGGACCGCCGGCGGCAACACTGTACGCGGTGGAACCCGTGGGAGTAGAGACAATGATACCATCCGCACGGTACTGTCCCAGGGAGGTTTTGTTGAGTACTAAATTGAGTCTTACAATTTTTGAAATTCCTACGCCGCTAATCACCGCATCATTTAAGCCCCGAAAAGTAGCAATTCTTTTGCCCCGGCGTTCAACCATCACCTTTACCATGATTCGGCGGGAAATTCCCAGTTCTCCCGAGACATACTTTTCAAAGGCCGAACGCCATTCATGCTGGGAAATCTCCGTAATAAAGCCAAAGGCACCCAAATTTACCGCCAGAATGGGAATTCCATAGCTTTCAACAATGCGGGAACTAAAGAGAACGGTCCCGTCTCCCCCAAGAGAAAAAACAAAATCTATATTTTCAACCGAAGGAATCTCAGGCTTCCCTTTAAAACCGAAAACCTCTGTTTCAATACCGCGTTCATCCATATAGCCCTTGATTTCTTCAATTAGATCAAGGGCTTCTGTTTTTTGAAGATTAGCGATTATTAAAACTCTTTTTATCATACGCACCATTGCTTTTCCTATGCCTAGGGCAAAGTAGATAACACCTTGCCGACCGTCTCGATTTCAGTTTTCGACAGCATCGGATACAAGGGAAATAAAACGCAACGACGATATACCTGTCGAGCTCCTTCACACGAAGCGCTATCTACATCACTTAAGGCGATGATACTGTCGGAAAATGCCTGCAATGTAGAAACTCCTTTTTTACGAGCGTAGGCTTGAACCTCCCTTACTCCACCCTTTACAAATACGGGAAATGTACAGGGCACATTCTCTGCCTCACCCTTTTGTACCGGTGTAGTGTGACGCCCTTTTCGGACCCCATTAATATAGAGGCTATAGATCTCTCTACGCTTCAAAAAAAAATTCTCTTGATCTTTAAACTGTATCGCCCCGAGACTGCTGTTAAGGTCCTGTAAAAACCGCTGATCAGGCCATTCCTCACTAATTTTCTTTATTTTAGTAGTATACTTTTTACGTGAACCTATAAGCGCCGTCCCTCCAGCGGCATTCAACAGGTCATAGGGTTCCATCCTGAGGATAAGAATTTCTCCGTATGAACCGCACCGCTTATTACCGGTATTTGCGCCTAGGGACATACTTATGTCTTCAATAATCGGTATATCAAGCTCAGCCAAACCTTCCATATCGTGAACAAAGCCAAAGGGTGAATCCACAATTATAGCCGAAGCCTCTTCTGCACATTCCTGCACCTTGGCAATATCAAGGGTGAGGGTATCGGGATCTATGTCAGCTAAAAGTACTATATATCCGTGGGCCTCTATTCTTTGCTTGTATAAATAGGAACTGAGGGGAGAAACTATGATACCGGCCCCTTCGTCCAGTTCAAGGGCCTCTATAGCACTATCTATCGCCCTTTCATACTCTCGCACCAGAATTCCTCCGTCCGCATCAAAATAAGAGGACAATTCCCGAATAAACTGTTTAGAGACCGGACCATTACCAATAGAATCCGACACAAGACATGACAAAACGGCATCCATCTCTTTCCGCCGGATTGAAGGTCGAAATACAGGGATCATTTGCTGCTCCAATAAGCTTTATGGTGTGATATCTCCGAGTTGCTGAAGCTCTTTAGGATCAAAAAGACGCTGAATATCAAGCACAATAAGATATCCATCATCCCGATTAAAAACCCCTTGTATATATTCAGCTCCAATACCGGATATCATCTGAGGAGGTTTTTGCATCTTGTTCATATCCACCGTGAGAACTCGGGACACCTTGTCAATAACAACTCCAAGTTTCATACCGTTTATATCTATAATAATGAAGCCGCTTAACAATTTGTCTTCTTCACTGAGAGCCGCACGTTTTAGATGAAAACGCTTATGTAAATTAATTATTGGGATAATATCACCACGAAGGTTAAATATTCCCTCAACATAGGCAGGAGCATTGGGAATAGCCCGGACATCTTCAACCCTCACAATACCGTCAACCGACATAATATCGATTCCATAGAGTTCATCACCTAGTTGAAACGTTACCAGCTGCATTTGCTTTTCTTCGCCGTCGGCCATGTCACCTCCTCGTAACATGAATAGAATAATGGAGTTACTTTAAATTTGCAATACTAAGTATTTATCACTCTATTCATTCAATACACTATCAATACCGGAAGATTGCTCTTACGTATTACATGTATAGTGGTTGACCCGAGAAGATAGGCCACAAACTTATTGCGGCCATGGGATCCCATCATAATAAGATCGGGCTTTTCCTGTTCCACTATTCGATCAATGGCTTGGATCGGTTCATCCGCCTGCTGGAGTAATTTTACCTGCACGCTATGTTGATTTAGATACTCTATTTCGTTTTGATAGGGTTCGCTGTCTTCTTTGCATTCTGCACATAGGAACAACAGATTTGGTATTTTATGACTCAAATGACCTGTGTAGAACTGAAGGCAACTCTCAGCGCTTCTACTCCCATCATATGGAAATAGTACCTTTTCAGGTGATGAAAACTTTTCCGGGCATACGATTACCGGTCTTGGCGATTTTCGCACCAGCTCCTCTGTTGTTGAACCTATAGTTTCCTGTTTTGTACCGGCATTTTCACCATGCTGCCCCATTACTACAAGATCAACACCTAAAGCCTGTTTTTGTATGGCATCAGCGGGATACCCCTCAACCACTTCTGAACTCATCTCAATATTCTGATTCTGCGCCATTTCCAGGCATTCTTTTATGCATCGTTTTGCAAATTCATGAAGATCATTTTTTATGCGATCGTAAAAATCCCGCAATTCCTGGTCCGGCGGTATATATATTCTTTCATAGGTAATGTCATATGCTCCGCCGGCATACATAAACGGCACCTGAGTTTTTCGCTGATCAACAACAAAAAGCACCTCTACGTCGGCATCCAGCAATTTCGCGACTTTTAAAGAGTATTGAAATGCTGAAAAAGCTGCGGGCGAACCGTCGATTGGTGCTAAGATTGTTTTTATCATGATTTCTGCCCCCCTCTATCCTTCATTGTAAGCGGGAAGCCCCATATTTCTCAACCTTTTTTTATATTCTTCAGGTATTCTCAATTTGGAACTCTTATGACTTCCAAATTGAGAATGCCCACACCATCTTTAAGATAAACTACCTATCTTACACCAAATTTTTCACATTGCGAATTGCTGTATATTCTTGCTGCCCCTGCGGTAC
>CAZDFY010000016.1:0-20795 GCA_964504785.1 uncultured Sediminispirochaeta sp.
CGGCCGCCGGCGAGGCATTTCGCCTCTAGTATTAATATTGCAACTTACATGCCAAGAGAATGGTCCATACCAAATTATTTTGATAAATTTTATAACTATTTACGCAAAATGCAATTATTAAGCGTTCTCTCAAACCCACACAAGTGTCGCCCGGAATAAGACATCCGCCCTGCCCCAATTTTCGTACCACAGCTGTATCAGTTTTACCCGCTTTCTCTAATGTAATAGCGCCGGTGGGTCATTCCAACCCGTTACCATTCCAGACCCAGGAGCAAGAGGGTCTCCTCAACCCGCACGCGCTCATCCCGCAGGCGGTACACAAGCCTGAGCCCCGCCTCCAGAGCAACCGGCCAGTTAAAGAGGTGCTGCTCAAACAACAGCTCTGCACCGCCCACCGGGTGCAGGTCAGCTCCGAGCCCCGATTCCAGGTCCCTCAACCACTCCGGCGCACCAGTTCCCGCCGGCAGCCCCATTCCCACATCGGCAAAAAGCGTCCCGCGGAGCCGCTTCAGATAATACACATTTCCTATCTCCATATCGGGATACAACAGGGGCAGACTGTACTGCAGCTTCAGTACCGCATCCGCCTCGTACTCATCGTTCCAGTCAAAGGGATACCCCCGGGGCCTCACCGCCGTCGAAGTCAGGGGCACCTCCTCCCCGGACTTCAGCTCACTCCTCCAGTTCAGCTGCAGGCGGTGCTGCTTCCAAAGACCAGGAAAGGTAAACCCGCCGTTCAATTCGACTCTGCTCCCCCAGGTATCCCGCGGCGCCGGCAGATACTGCCATCGGCCCTCAAGGTACTGCTCATAGGGCGGTGCAAAATCCGCCGGGGCCACCGCCCTGGAGGCGTTGTACAGGGACAGAGAATGCCTCACCGGCAACTCATACTTATCCGTCTCACCAGCCGGTGGTTCAGCCTGCTCATAGCGCAGAAAACCAGTGGTACTCACATTGAGTTGCCGAGTCCACAATCCCCGGGAAAAATCCAGCGGAGCATCAAAGCCCAGCAAGACGGTAATTCCGTTCCCCCGTGTATTCGGATCAGCCGGAGAGTCTGTTGCACCGGAAACTCCGAACCGGACCATCGGAAATATCCCCCGGTAAGTCCCCTGTACCCCCAGGTCATATCTTTCCCTGCGAATATTAAATCCGGCAAAACTCATCAACGAGAGCCGCCCCAGCACATCATCCGACTGAGCAAACAACTGAACCCGCCCGTCGGTATCCGGCAGCGCCCCCCAGCTGTGAAAGTTCATAAGTCCCGTCGTCGGAGGGTACTCCTCCACCTCGTAGTCCTCCTCTCCGTTGTCCACAACTATCGGACCACCCCAGCGATCGGCGATCGGCCCCACATAGTCAATCGGCCTTCGCTCAACCTTGTCCGCCCTCATAAAACGCTCGGGATCCAGATCAAGCACCGCCGGCTTAAATCCGTCTACCCTATAATCGGCAAAATAGAGCCGTCCCCGTCGGTCGCTGCCTGCCTCCCCTGAACTCACCACCGGAAAACCGGCGGCATAGGGCCTTTTTACCACCTGAAACAGCTCCCCGCTCCGGCGGTCCACCGCCTCCACAACTTCCGTACCACTCCGCTCGGAGACAAACAGCACAAACTCTTCAGAATACACCGGCATCGAAATACTGTACTCAACCGAATTCGTCAGGTTTCGCCACACCCCCTCGCTCACCGAATATTCAAGCAGACGACTCCGTCCCTTGTGCACCGCCACCACCGCAATTTTATTGCCCTCCGGCGACCACGCCGGCTGCCGAAGATAAAGCGGCCCACCCATACCCATCTCAGTGCCTGCCTTAGTACCTAGCTCACGGCCATTCTCGTTGTCCCCTGCCGAGTCGACCTCCGCAGTATCCACAGAACGCAACACCCGCCCCGTATCCGCGTCCAGCAAATCGAGCCGCCCGCCTCCACCTGGAAGCGCACGGACAGCAGCAATCCTCTTTCCCCCAGGCGACAGGGCCGGGGCTTGATACGCCCCGCCGAAGGTGATCCGGCTGCGCCGGCCTTCGGCTATTTCATACCTGATTATCTCGCTGGTGGAAACCTTTGACCACAGCGGGTGGGGGACCTCCTCCGTCCACACCGCCACCCCCTTTCGAAGCGACACCTGTCTCTCAGCACCAAGCTTCGACACAAGCTGCTCTTCCGAAGATTGGAGGTCCAGCCGCACAAGCGCAGCGGCATCCCGATCACCATATCGCACCACAAACAACCCGCCCTCCTCCACAGCCACCGGCACGTAGTTGGTCCAGACCCCTTCAGAATCCTCAGCCCTCCGCACCTGTTCGGCCGGAGTATAATCCCCGTCAGTGCTTCCCATCTGTGGGCCAAACTCTTCAAAATACTCTGCAAAATAATCCAGCGCATCCTGGTACACCCGTCGCATCGAACGGCCGGTCACCTGCTTTACCGCCGAATGAAACCGCAGGGGCCAAAAGGAAAATCGGGCTGTTTTTCTTATAATTGAGTTCCAGGCATCCTCTCCATAACTAAGCCGGATGTAAGTAACCAAGGGAAACCCGAGGTAGTAGTGGTTTGGAAAATGTGTGCGGTAGGAACCGAGATAGGCCTGGCTATAGGAGACCGGCCGCTCTTCCCCCACTATGGCCCGGACCTGACGGTGGAACGCAGCGCTGCGGCCCCGCCCCCCTGAGGAAAAGGCGGTTTCACTGAGAATTGCATCTCCCTCAAAATACCATAAGGGCATAGAGTACATGGCCAAAGCCGCCCAGCCGTATTCGCCGGCCGCCCAGCTCGCAAAACGAGTAAATCCCCGCTTCAAGGCGGTAAACTGGGCCGCATGGCGGCCCTCATGAAGAGCCAAAAGGGTATACCAGTCAAGGGGCCCTGCAAACTGCATCTGGGAATTATAGGCGTACCATTCGGAGTGACGCGGCCCCAGGGTAACATAGCCGTTGGAAACCTGCCGGCTCGTGTTGAGTATCAGGGGCAGCGGCGGTACTTCCGTCTTAAAATCACGCTGAAGCGGTCCCCACGCGGCACCGGTTAAAGCAGCAACCCTGCGTGCCTCAGCTTCATGTTCAGCCGGAAAAATAAGCCGGTGGTGTGGGGTGTTGATCATTTTCCACTCAACCCCTAGAGGGAGGAGTGGCCCGGCAGTAGAGCTTACCTGTTGGCCCACATAGTGGTCCACAGAGCGGCCCACCTGCTGTCCACCCTGCTGAACTATTTGTTGCCCACCCTGCCGGTCCATCCGCTGGGCACACACTGCCTGTGGTAGAAACAACCCCAGCCCGGCCCATATACCAACTATATAAAAAGCATACCGCATTTTTCCATCCCTCATTTCGCTATAACTTTACTATAACCCTGATTATAACACTTAATCAAATGCGATCGAGGTTCTTTGAAAAAACACGGCAAACTGTGAATTGCTCCTTTAATAAAACCCCTTAATCTGCTATCCTCCTTGAACCAATTAGAAGGATAATTATGGGCATTCGCGTTCTATATATCGGTGAAATTGTCGGAAAAGCCGGAGTGTACTGTATAAAGCAGGCACTTCCGAAGGTCACGCAGGAGCTCGGCATCAACTTTGTGATAGCCAACGGGGAGGGAGCTACCGGCGGTTTTGGAATCGGTAAAAACCATTCGATTTACCTGCACAAGCTTGGAATTGATGTAATCACTTCCGGAGAAAAAATCTACTACAAAAAAGATATGGTGCCCCATATCGCTAAAAGTCCCTACATTTTACGCCCGGCTAATTACCCGCCGTCAAACCCGGGGCGCGGCTGGCGGGTGTATCAGGCCGGCGACACGAAAATCGGTGTTATTTCGCTGCTCGGTCAATCAGGGTTTACCCGTGTGCACCTCAGCAATCCCTTTACATTTTTGCCGGAACTGGTCTCCCGGGTAAAGGAAGAAACACCCATTGTCATAGTAGATTTTCACGCATCCACCACCGCCGAAAAATACTCTATGTTTCACCACGCCGACGGGCTGGTATCGGCAATCATCGGCAGCCATACCAAGGTGCTCTCCGGCGACGAGCATATCAAAGAAAAGGGTACCGGTGTTATCTGCGACAGTGGAAGGACCGGCAGCTTTATGAGTGTCGGAGGCCTGGATCCTGAAATCGAGATACAGAAGTTTCTTACCCAAATACCGGAACGTTCAAAAGAGTACTGGGAAGCCCTGGAACTGCAGGGGGTCATCCTGGACATAAACGAACAGGGTATAACAGAACATATAGAACACCTTAAATACCCCGTTGAAGGAGCAGAGAGTGAAAGAAACGGGTAAAATCAACAAGCTTGAGGGTGATAAGGTTTACCTTGAATGCGGAGATACCGCCGCATGTAAAGGCTGTTCAGCAGGCGCCTTTTGTAAAACCAAGGACCGCGAAATAGTAGCGGTAAACCGTCTTAATATTCCTCTCCATTCAGGGGACAAAATTGAAATCTATCTTCCCCCGGGCAGAACCATATTCTCCGGTTTTATTGTGCTTTTTTTTCCCCTACTTACATTTATTGCCGCGTTTGTAATTGCCGGAACAGTATTTCCCGGCAGTGATGAAGGGACCCGTGCACTGTTTGGAGTCATCGGATTGGCCGCCGGCTTCGGAATCAGCATGCTCTATAACAGGATTGCAAAAAACCGCAATTTTCCCGAAGTCACACGAAAGCTTGATTGAACGAACGACGGTTAAGCACGCCCCCATAGCCAAAATAGCTGCATTAGCCAAAAAACCCCCGGCATTCCGGCTCCCTACACGGTACTTTTGTTCATTTTTACTGTTTTTTTTACTGGTTTTCTTTTACCAGCCGGTTAATAGTCTCCGCCATTTCTCTTAAATCAACTATATATTGCACATGCCCCATTTCAGCTGCAACCTTCGGCATACCGTAGACAATACTGCTCTCTTCATCCTGACCGACGGTAATACCACCTTTGTTGTGGATAGATCCAATCTCCCTGGCCCCATCCCGACCCATACCGGTCATTATTACAGCCATAGAACGGCCGCCATACTGTTTCGCAACTGATGAAAACAGTACATCCGCCGATGGACGATGCCCGTTTACCAGATCATCCTGAGAAAGCCGCACCATACCCGCCAGACGTCGTTTTTCAACTCGTATATGATAACTCCCAGGACAAATGAGGATACGCCCCGCTTTCAAGATATCTCCATCCGCCGCCTCTTTTACCTCAAGGGCACAAATTCTATCCAAACTCTTGGCAAATTCAGTAGTAAACCCCGCCGGCATATGTTGGACCACTACTACCGGTACAGGAAGGTCGGCGGCAATATCCGCAAACACCCGCCGAAGCGCATTCGGCCCCCCCGTCGAAATTCCAATTGCTAAAATCTCAACCGGCCCTGCATCCGCCCGTGATACCGGCGACGGCGTCGGTTCAACTTTTATTTTTTCTCTCTTAAAAGGAGGCGCTTCTCTCGGGACCGCAGCCGGTTTTTCCGCTACGCCAGAACCTTCGGTCCCTTTTGTCCCTCCGGTCCGGTCGCTTTTCCCCTCCGGCCGACCCACTGAAGGCCCTTTCCCGGCCTTACCTCCGACCAGTCCAGCCCCGCCGGATCCCCCGGCTTTCGGGGGTTTCCCCTCAACCTTGCCTTCCGGACCGAGCATCTCCCTGTACTGTTCTCCGTAAGCCCGCATCATTTCGACCAGCTGTTTCTCAACAACATGAATATCTTCAGAAACTGATCCTGAAGGCTTTGGAATAAAATCTGAAGCCCCCAAAGACAGAGCTTCCATGGTAATCTCCGCGCCCCTACGGGCTATGGATGAGAGAATGATAACCGGTATTTTTATGCCCTGGGCTTTTCTTTCTTTTAGAAACTCAATGCCGTTCATATCAGGCATTTCCAGGTCCAGCACAATTACATCAGGTTTCAAACGCGGTATTTTCTGAAGCAGAAATCGTCCATTCATAGCTTTCCCGGCCAGCTCCAACCCATCGGCATTCTCCACCATTTTACCGACAAGATTACGCATTAACGCCGAGTCATCACATACCACTACAGAAATAGATTCTTCACCCACAGGCCTTTCCCCTCATCCTTCCTTTCACATCACATGCCTAATCTAAAAACTTTCTATAAATAACCGCCCAGTCGGTTTTGAAAAACTCAAATTTTGTCTTCATTCCGAACAAAGATTCGGAATGCCCAATAAAAAGATATGAGTGATTATTCATTGCTTCATAGAACTTTTCAATTACATTTTTCTGGGCTGCTTCATCAAAATATATAATCACATTGCGACAAAAAATAATATCCAGGTTCCGCTGTCCACTGTCGTTTTTCAAATTGTGATAGTCAAATGTAACCAGCTTTTTTATTTCGTCTTTGACCTGAAATCCGTTGTTCTTTTTCTCAAAGTAGCGTTGCAGGTATTTCTCCGGTACTCCGTTTACCTTGTTTTCCGGATAAAACCCCTCCTTCGCAGTCATCAGTGATTTAAGGCTAAGATCAGAGGCGGTCACCTCTAGGTTAATCGAAGAGGGCAGTTTGTCCTTCATGACCATTGCGATCGAATAAGGCTCTTCCCCCGTTGAACAGCCGGCGCTCCACACCCTCAAAATGTTCTGTCGCTTTTCCTGCTTCCACTTTATCAGCTCCGGAATAACATAATTCTCAAGAGTATTAAAGTGCATAGTGTTACGAAAGAACCGGGTCAAGTTGGTAGTTACCGTATCAAGGAGGGTCTTCATCTCACCCTTATCGCTGGTAATAAGCCGGTAATACTCTTTGGTTGTCTCGATTTTTGTCTTCCGCAACCTCTCTTTCAGCCTGCTTTCAAGAATCGAACGGTTGGAATCCGAAAAATGGATACCACTTTCGTTGTAAATGAGGTCGCGAAATTGTTTAAAATCCTGCTCGTCTAAAAATCTATCCATTTGTCGGTTTCTACCTTGTGACGCTAAGTTAAAGTCTATGAACTGCTTTATGCACTGTCAACACAAAAATAAAATTAAACATGATTAAACATGATTTCTAAAGAAAAGGCCCGCCCCCCTTATGCCCCTCTCTTTACCACTTTAGACCCTCCCTTGCACCTGTCTGTGTTCTTCTTTTAGTTCTTCTCTTACCCCTGTTTTAGATTTTTTTTAATAAAATACATCTATTGCGTATTTAGTATATTTTTAAGGTTTTACAAAGAAAACTTCTAAAATACCAAGCTTTTTAAAACCTGTTGTGATATATTAAAAAACAGTATGAAACACGAAATGCACCAATACCATGTAAAGGGTATGGCCTTGCATGAAGAAAGCCGAATTCCCTTTCTTATCTTAGAAAACCGAAGCGAAAACGACACTATCACAATTCAAGTGGCAGCTAACGAAGCGGACGCCCTGCTCTTGCAGATAAGCGGCTCTGAATCACCTCTGCCCACATCCCAGGATGCTATTGCCCACTTCCTGAACCGACATTCACTCCATCCTTTATACCTTGAGATAAACCACCTCGGTTCCGCTGATGCCCGGGCTATACTCCATTACCGGGGGCTCTTGCGGCGTCACAGAATGACCCTGCAACCCGCCGACGGAATTGCATTAGCCGTACGGCTGAACATCCCTATTTATCTTACCCCGGAAGCCATAATAACAGGCACAGTGAGCAACCCCCTTCCACTTGTTGCACAGGACCCGCAGCAGTCCTTTCTCTACATTGGCTGCAAATAGACACGCACCGCACTCGGAAGGTCAACATCGGAGGATCAACACCTGTGTGTAGTGGTATGAACCTTGTGGGATTTACAAGAATTCTTTTTTTTCTCCCTCAGACCCTACTCTCAGAGCATAAAACCGACACTGGTTAGAGCGTTTTTATTCATTTTCTCGCTGAAAGAGGGTGGAATTTATCATCCCACAAGATTTGTACCAGTACACAGGAATTGCGCAATTTTGCCTGCTGTTCTATAATCCAGCTACATGAAGAAGTATATATTCGTGACCGGGGGGGTATGTTCCAGCCTCGGTAAGGGTGTTGCCGCCACATCAATCGGCAATCTTTTGGAAAGCCGCGGGTTACACATCCGCATGGTAAAAATCGATCCATACATCAATGTTGACGCCGGGACCATGAGCCCCTATCAGCATGGGGAAGTGTATGTTACCGACGACGGGTCTGAAACGGACCTTGATCTGGGAAACTACGCCCGCTTTACCACCGCCCCCTTGGGACAGGTAAACTCGATCACCACCGGTCAGGTATATCAGGAGGTCATCAAGCGGGAGCGGGAGGGCCGGTACCTCGGCCGTACTGTTCAGGTTATTCCCCATATTACCGACGAAATCAAACGCCGGATTTTTCTGGCCGGCCATGATCCGGAAGTTGATGTAACTATTATCGAAGTAGGGGGGACCGTAGGAGATATAGAATCCTTCCCCTTTTTAGAGGCCGCCCGACATTTAATTCAGGAACTTGGGAAAGAACAGGTGCTATTTATCCACCTGACCCTCTTACCCGAGGTCGCCAATGGTGAGCTCAAAACAAAACCTACCCAGCACTCGGTAAAAGAGCTGCGGGCAATCGGTATCCAGCCGGACATTCTGGTCTGCAGGGCCCCCTACCCCCTGGAGCCGGACATTATACGTAAAGTCTCCCTCTTTACCAATGTGGAAAAACGGGCGGTAATATCCGCCTACGAAGTAAAAAGCACCATCTACGAAATTCCGCTGATTTTTCACGAGCAAAAACTGGATGAAATCGTACTTGAAAAACTGGACCTTCAAAGCGGAAAAGCCGACCTAAAACGCTGGAGTAAAATGGTTGAAACCATAAAAAGCGCCTCCCGGGAAGTTAAAATTGGACTTGTCGGCAAGTACATCGAATTAAGCGATTCATATAAATCAATCAACGAGGCCCTCTGTCACGGAGGCATTGCCCATAAAACTCGAGTCACCCTGGAAAAAATTGACTCGGAACAGCTCGATTCTGAAGAAACGCTGTCGCAGCAACTTGATACACTTGATGCAATCCTGATCCCCGGGGGCTTCGGCCAAAGGGGAATAGAGGGGATGATCAACGCCGCCCGCTATGCCCGGGAACACAGAATTCCCACTTTCGGCATCTGCCTGGGGATGCAAATAATGGTCATTGAATATGCCCGCACTATACTCGGATTTGAAGATGCGGACAGTACCGAATTCAGCCCCTCCACCCGTCATCCGGTCATTAGCCTGCTCGAGGAACAGGTTGACGTAAAAATATACGGGGGGACCATGCGCCTCGGCCGTAGTGAAACCGTGCTACAGGAAAACACTCAGATCCGCCGGAGCTATGGAAAAAATGTGATCTATGAACGCCACCGCCACCGTTATGAGGTATCAAACACCTTCCGTGAAGAGTTCAACCAGGCAGGCTTACTAATCAGCGGAGTAACCCCGGAGGGCGCGCTGGTCGAATCAATCGAATGGCCGGACCATCCTTGGGGAGTGGGAGTACAATTTCACCCCGAATTTACTTCAACCCCCATAAGCCCCCATCCCCTATTTGCCGGATTTGTAAAAGCCGGATTGGATTTTCAAAAGAGGAATGAAACGTAACCGACGACCTGTAACAGTACAAATGCTTACCCTTCTCTCCGCCCTCCTGATAAGTGCCGGCTGTTCCTTTAATTACAGCGAAGCCGACATGGCTGAGGACCTTTCGAAGGAGGTACCGAACAGCATTATCCGGCACTACCGCTTCGTGGATGTCCGTACCGGCCAAAGCTCATTTCGAGTGTATGCAGCGGAAGCGCGGATGTATCACAAAGCCCATCAGACCCGGCTTACAGACCTCTTTTTTCAGGAAATAGACCCCCAGGGCAACGTAGTAACCGAGGGAGAAGCCGGCAGTGCTACCCTCTTCACTCAAACCGACAATGTGGAGATGCGGGGAGAGATCCGCTTTTCAGGTTCAAAACAGGAAGCTACAATCATTACCGACTACCTTTTTTGGAACAACGAAGAGCGCAGCTTAAAGGGCAAACCAAACCGGGAGGTCACAATCTTGAAAGAGGACGGCACCCGCATTCACGGTAAAGGCTTTTCCGCCGACACCGCGGCCGACGAAGTCAATTTTACCGAACCGGTTGAGGGAGTGTATGTCCAAACCGAAGAAGATAATGATGAATAGCCATCGTATTGTATCTATAACTATTTTTTTGCAGCTTTTTCTCATTACCCCTTTTATCCCCGTGCTTCAGCAGGCGTGGGCCGAATCTGAAACATTCACCTTCTCCGGGAACAGCACCTCTATCTCCCTAGCGGAGGGCCGTCGTCGTACCATTCTTAGCGGAGATGCCTATATAAGCAGTAAAGATCTTACCATCAACGCCGAGGAAATTGAATTGTACGGCCCCGATTTTCGCTACGCCCGCTGCAACGGCTCTGTTCGTGCAAAGAGCAGTACACAGCAAATCTCTCTCACCACGGATTCACTTTTTCTTGATCGCGAACTAAGCAAAATGCGCATCCGCTCTTATACCGAAATGGTGGACCTAAAAAACGAAATTGTAATCAAATGCGGTTATATGGAGCATTACGACGAAGAAAACTATTCAATCTTTCAAATCGGGGTCCGTATTCTCAAAGCATCGGAGGAAGGGAGAATGGTATGCCGTTCTGATTATGCCCTCTACGACCGTAATTCGGACATCCTTGAACTGAGCGGCAGTCCCGTAGTGTACTGGAAGGGGGACCGCTACAGTGCCGTTAAAATTACAATTGATTTGGAAACAGATGAAATAGAAATGGAGGGAAACGTCGAAGGAGAGTTTACCTCCGAAAGCGATACGCCCACACAAGAGGAGCAGGCCGATGGAGCTGCAGAGCCCAGAGAAGAATAAGGAAAAAGTAACCCTGCGGGTGGAGGGGCTGAAAAAGCGCTTCGGTAAAAAGGAAGCGGTAAAGGATGTCTCTTTTTCAATGAACACGGGGGAAGTAGTCGGGCTCCTCGGACCCAACGGGGCGGGAAAGACCACTGTTTTTTACATGATAGTCGGCTTCATTAAAGCCTCCTCCGGGCGAATCTACCTGAATGAAACAGATATCACCCACCAAGCCATGTTCCGCCGGGCCCGGGAGGGCATATCTTACCTTCCCCAGGAACCCTCGGTCTTTCGAAAACTAAGCGTAGAAAACAATATCTGGGCAATCCTTGAAACCCGTAACGACCTCACCCATGAAGAAAAAAGGGCGCGCCTGGAAGAGCTGCTGGATGAGTTCAACATTCAGTCAATCCGTCATCAGCAGGCACATCCCCTCTCCGGCGGAGAGCGTCGCAGAACAGAAATAGCCCGCAGTTTAGCGATAGATCCGAAGTTCCTCCTTCTCGATGAACCCTTCGCCGGCATCGATCCTATAGCCGTGTCGGAAATCAAACAGCTTGTGACCGATCTTTCCAATCGGGGTGTCGGAGTGTTGATAACCGATCATAACGTGCAGCACACCCTTTCAATAACCCATCGCTCCTTTATCATCCACCTAGGAGAAATTCTTACCCACGGCACCAGAAATGAAATACTTGCAAACCCCGTCGCCCGTGATATTTATCTTGGACGCGACTTCGATATGCCCCTTGAATAGACAACGCCGCTTCTGCAAAGCCGCTTCTGCAACGCCGCTTCCAATTGACAAATAGTCGCAACAGGTACATTATTTTATAGAAAGACCAGCAGAATGGACAGAAAAGAGTGCAGTATCAGAAACCGGTATTAATACAAGAGCAGAAACTCAAGATGAGCCCCCAGCTCTATCAATCTATTCAGCTGATGGCCATGCCCCTGCAGGACCTCAAACTTAAAATTCAGGAGGAACTTGAGAATAACCCGGCCCTTGAAATGGTACGCGAAAAAAGCGATGTTTCCCTGGATGAAATACACTCAAAAACCAGCGAAGACCACGATTTCTTTGAAAACAGCTCCGATCCGGGCTATACAGGCAGCTATAATCAGGAAGCCTCCGATTCAAAACAGAAATTCATGGAAGGTGCGTTGTCCCGACCGGAATCATTGCAGGAACATCTGATGTGGCAGCTGCGGGTCCAACCGATCCCCCGGGAATGGTTCGAAATCGGTGAGCTGCTTATCTGGAACCTGGATGAAAACGGCTTTCACCTTGAAAAACCGAAGAAACTGGTGAGCGAAGAAAAATACCATACCCTGAAAGAAGTTATTTCCCTCATCCAGCAATTCGACCCGGCGGGGGTGTGTACTGCCGACTATCGCGAATCACTCCTTGTGCAGGCAGAACTTTCTCCTGATGCACCTCCCCATACAGAAGAACTAATAGAAAAACATATGGAGCTGCTCGAACGTAACAGCACGAAGGAAATAGCAAAAAAAACCGGCATACCTGAAACTGAGATTGAATCCATTATCGCATTCATAAAAACCCTTACCCCTTACCCGGGACGTCTTTACTCAAACTCTTCCACCACCTACGTCATTCCCGATGTAGTGGTCAGGCACGAAGAGGGGGAGTTTAAACTCTACCTGAACGACGAAGAGATCCCCGAGCTCGGGATAAGCCCGTTCTACGAAGAAATTGAAGAAAAGGGAAATAAAGAAGAAAAACAGACAAAAAAGTTTGTAAAACAGAGTGTCCGTGATGCGCGCTGGTTTATTTACAGCATCAATCAAAGAAATCAAACCCTTGTCAAAATTTCCCGTACGATCCTTGAGTTTCAGCGCAAGTTTTTTCTCTACGGGCCAAAACAACTGGCCCCCCTTACTCTTAAGGATGTAGCGGCGGAAGTACAGGTCCATGAAACCACCGTATCAAGAATTGTAAACTCCAAGTATATCCAAACTGAATGGGGTATTTTTCCACTTAAATACTTCTTTTCGAACCAGGTTTCCAGTACTGGAAGCGGCCGTTACTCAAAGGGGGCGGTCAAAGAGATCATTAAGGAAATTCTGGAAGAACATGCAGACGAACAGAAACAGCTCTCCGATCAGAAAATCTCCGACATCCTTAAGAAGAGGGGAATCTCCATTGCCCGGCGTACCGTTGCTAAATATCGAAAAGAACTGGCGATAGACTCCTCTTACAACCGCTAAGAAAGCCATCAGGCCCCATACCCTATTATAGTCTCACTCAGTGCAGTTGGCCCCGCCCTGCACCACCGACCTCCACAATCCTTTGAAAAGTACCACAAAAATTTGACAGTTCACCGAAGGCGCAATATGTTTTTAGTATAGAGATTTTGAGGAGGAACTGGAATGAACTTTGAAATTAAGGGTGTTCACTACGATCTGAGCGAAGCAACTAAGGAGTTTATTGACAAAAAACTTGAAAAAATAAGTTTTGCCAATGAATATATAATTGATCTTCTCATCACTATTACGAAAAACAAACCAAGGTACTCAGTTGAAAGCAATGTAAACTTTCGCTGGGGCCATTCCTCCCATGTCGGTGCCGAGAGCCATGAGCTCTACGAAGCAATTGAACTTATGATTGATAAGCTGGAACATGTCGTACGAAAGGAGAAAAAAAAGGTCCGAGAACATTAGACAGGAACATTAGCATTGCCTAGGCGGTGCGGACTTTGTTCCAAAGTTCCGCACTGCTTTCACTAACAGTTATTCTCATTTTGAAAGCCATAAGGCTTCCAAAATGAGAATAACCTCAAAAGCTTTAAGATAATTTACTTATCTTAAAAAAAATGTGAGCATTCGCAATGTGAAAAATATCCAAAATTTTTCACATTGCGAATTGCTGTTTCACTAATTACTATCTTTTCTCAATCCAAGCTTTTTGGTATAGTTTGAATAATTATGGATTCATTTAGCGTTCTTGATCTGTTAGATCTTGATTTAAAAGAGCACAATGCCCTCAATCTGAAATGTATCGGGGGAAGACCGGGCCTTGTCCGAACAATTCAGGAACCTGAGATAAACCGGCCCGGGCTCACCCTCAGCGGTTTTTTCGATGAGTTTGCCCATGAGCGTATTCAACTCTTCGGCAAAGGGGAAATAGCATTTACCAACACACTTGAACAAGAAAACAATCTTGATACCATTCAAAAAATGTTTTCATACCCTATCCCGTGTTGTGTATTTGCAAACTCCTATACCCCCGGAGAAAAACTCATGGAGATAGCTGAAGAGGCCGAATGCCCAATTCTCCAGACCGACCTTCCTTCAGGAGAGTTTTCCCTACGATTAATGCGGGCATTAAACGATATTTTCGCCCCCAAAGAGGTAATCCACGGGGTATTGGTCGAAGTATTCGGTATTGGGGTACTTATACGCGGATCGAGCGGAGTAGGAAAAAGCGAAACAGCTCTGGAGCTCATCGAACGGGGCCACCGGCTTATCAGCGACGATTCAGTCGAACTAAAACGGATGAACGGCAACTTGCTCATAGGCGCTTCACAGAACCAATCTCTCGGTCATCATATGGAAATCAGGGGGCTCGGAATAATTAATGTGAGTCACCTTTTCGGTGTGGGAGCAATACGCGACAAAAAACAAGTGCAACTCCTAGTTGAACTTGAGGAATGGGACGCTGAAAAAGTATACGACCGGCTTGGTTCCGGTGATACCAACAAAGAAATGCTGGGCGTTAAAATCCCCGCGTTGATTATCCCCGTAAAACCGGGGAGAAATATACCAATTATTATAGAAACTGCAGCTATGAACGAGCGGCTGAAAAAAATGGGCTACTTTTCAGCACGGGATTTCAACCAAAATGTGTTAAAATGGCTTGAGAGCGAGAATGCCCGGAATCTATATTTCAACGATAAAGACACTTTTTAGGAATATCGATGACAAGTAAAACAGTTACGATAAAAAACAGGGCTGGTATCCATGCCAGACCCGCCGCACTCATAGTAAATACCGCCAATCAGTATGAGTCCGATGTCTTTCTTGAAAAAGACACAATGCGAATAAACAGCAAATCAATAATGGGTATTATTACACTGGGAGCCAGCTATAAATCTTCAATTACAATTATGGCTGAAGGATCCGATGAAAACGATGCTGTCGAAGCAATTGCAAAATTGTTTGAAAACCGGTTTGAAGAAGAGTAATGTATACAAAGCAACTATCGCCATTCTCATTTTTTTCCTCCAGCCGGCCCTTCTCTCAGGGATAAGTATTGACCACCGCTATTATTCACATGAAAACACCCTTTCTCTTCTCCTTTCCCTTCGCGACTTTCCTGTTGATGAAGTAAAACAGGTGTTTCAAAAAGGACAAACCTCGGAGATTCAATATGAAATTAGATTGTACCGTGAAACAAAGGGTATTTTAAGCTTTTTAGGGGATGAGTTGATTGAAGAGCAGAGTATCACCTACAACGGCCGCTTCAATCCCTTCTATAACGCATATCAAATCGAAACCAAAGAAGAAACTACCCACTACATTGAAGAGGAATCCTTCTTCAGGGCATTTCAATCCAACCTCACCGTTGTCAATAATCCAGCAAAAAAGGAACCCTCCTTAGATCACCCCTTGTATTTTCGGGTCCGCATAACCTTCAATCCACGCAAGCTTATGCCGCCTCTAAACGTACTTGAGCCATTTTTAATTGATAACCAGGAATCAACCGGCTGGGTGCGCATACCCCTTACAAGGAAGGAGAATAGCCTATAATGCAGCACCGATCTTCCAGCCAAAGCAGCACCCTGGGACTCACTAGTATTGTGCTCATTTATCTTACGTTGATAATACTCCTCCTTCTTTTTGCAAATCAGCTGCTGTCGGAAATTTCAAGGGGCACCATCCTTTCCCGCTTTTTATTCATACCTCTGGCGTTTTTGTTACCCCTCTTTCTGGTTTTCTCTGTAGGATACAATATTCATAAACTCATAAAAGAGCGAAATTCCGGCAATCCCGGAAGCCGTTTTAAGGTAAAACTGGTGATATTCTTTACCTTTATTTCAATTCTCGCATCAATCCCCCAGGGTATACTCTCAATAAACTTCCTAAAAACAGCGATGGATTCATGGTTCTCAAGCAGAATCGAAAGTGCCCTGCAGGGGAGTTTAGATATTGCCCTCCAGTACAACCGCACCGCTTTAACGCAGTTAGAACAATTTTCACAAAGTGAAGTTACGGTTCAAATTATAGAAGAAAACTACCCCGATACTGAAGAAACCTGGAGTGTCCTCACATCACTCTACCCTCAGCTTGACGGGATGCAGCTGTTTCTCACCGATGGCACCCATCTTACCTTTGACGGCGATTCAGACGTCTATCTTGATCACCTCCCTTCTACCTCGGTAGAAGGGGTGCTCCCGCGGGTAAAAGCAGGCTCCCTGAGTATCCTGCGGACAATAACCTTTCTCCCCCCGCCTGAAGCTTCCGGACATGCTAAGAAACTGGCGGTAATTTTCAGTATAATTCTTCCCCGTGGTTTCGATACAAAGGCCCAAAATATCACCACCTCGCTGGAAACCTTTAGACAATACAACGAGTTTCAAAACACCTTTTTCCTGGCTTTACTCATATTTTTCTCCCTTTTCTCCTTTCCAATTTTGCTGCTTTCAATCCTTATAGGATTTCTGTTAAGCGATGAAATTATTCGCCCAATCGCGCATTTGGAGGATGCCATCCAGCGGGTTATCAGCGGGGACTACTCCTTCCGCATTCTCACCAGGTCGGAGGACGAACTGGCGCTATTGGTCTCCAGTTTTAACTCCATGATATCGGAGCTTGAACAATCACGCACCAAACTGCGGCAAACAGAGAAGGTTACCGCATGGCAGGAGATTGCACAGAGGATGGCCCATGAGATCAAAAACCCGCTTACCCCCATCAAACTCTCCGCTCAAAGAATCCAGCGGGCCTACACTCAGGAATCTCCAAAGCTCGGTCGTGTGATTCATTCCTCGGTAGAATCAATTTCACAGGAAATTGAGCACCTAAACCAGCTTCTTGGGGAATTTCGTGATTTTGCAAAGCTCCCTACTCCGTTTTTCCAGGAAACCGACATCCGTAACTTGATTACTAAAGTTCTTTCCACCTATCAGCCGTCCTATCCCCATGTAGAAGTACACACCGATTACCTTGAACAAATTACTGTGAGTCTTGACCCCCATCAGATGACCCGGGTCTTTTCTAATTTACTTAAGAACTCCTTTGAATCGATAGATGATGAAAAAGGGAATATTTCAATCAGCACAGACCTTGTCAGAAAAGGGCATACCCATTACTGTAGAATTAAGATAGAAGATTCAGGCCGGGGAATTCCCCGTGATCTCGAGCAAAAGGTTTTTCATCCCTATTTTACAACAAAAGAAAGCGGCACCGGTCTGGGGCTCCCAATTGTAGAACGAATTGTATCTGATCATCAGGGCCGGATTTGGTTTGAAACAGAAGAAAATATCGGTACAACCTTTTATATAGATCTCCCGTTGGAGCAGACAGTATGAGCACTATTTTAATAATTGATGATGAACCCGGCATCCGTACAGTCCTCACAGATATCCTGGAGGACGAAGACTACAAGGTCCTAAGTGCAGCCGACGGTCTTGAAGGTATGGACATCATCAAAAACGATTCAGTAGATCTGGTGATTCTGGATGTGTGGCTCCCGCATAAGGGAGGAATCGATGTGCTGAAAGAAATGAAAGCCCTCTTTCCGGAACTGAGCGTAATCGTTATCTCCGGCCACGCCAACATCGATATGGCCGTAAAGGCAGTCAAAAACGGCGCCTTCGATTTTTTAGAAAAGCCCCTCTCCCTCGATAAAGTGATAACCCTTGTAGGCAATTCTCTTCAAATGCGGGAGCTTAAGCAGGAAAATAAGGAACTGAAAACCTCCCTTTTCCAGGAAGATGAAATGATCGGCTCAGGCCCACTGATGGATACTATCTGGGAGAGAATTCATCAAAGCGCCGCCTCGGATGCGAAAGTCCTGATAACCGGAGAAAACGGGACTGGAAAAGAGCTGGTAGCCCGTGAAATACACCGCCGCAGCAGCCGGGCAGAAGCCCCTTTTGTCGAAGTAAACTGTGCCGCTATTCCGGACACCCTGCTTGAAAGCGAACTTTTCGGCCATGAAAAAGGAGCCTTTACCTCCGCCGTTTCTCGTAGAATGGGAAAGTTTGAAATGGCCCACGGGGGGACACTTTTTTTAGATGAAATTGCCGATATGACCCTTAGTGCCCAGGCAAAGGTCCTGCGGGCTATCCAGGAACAGCAGTTTGAACGGGTTGGAGGCGAAAAGTCCATCAACGTCGATATTCGTTTGCTTACCGCCACTAATAAAGATATCGAAGAAGAAATTGCAGCTGGAAGATTCCGGGAGGACCTCTACTTTCGTCTGAATGTAGTTCCTATTCGGGTTCCTCCCCTTCGGGAACGTCTTAAAGATATGCCCATGCTGGTGGACTACTTTATGCGTAAGTACAATCCCCTCCCCGAGCAAGAACCCCGAAAGTTTTCCCCTGAAGCGATGAAGTCGCTTCAGAGATACAGCTGGCCCGGAAACATCAGAGAATTGAAAAATTTCATAGAACGTATTAACATTATGACTGATGAGCCGGAAATTTCCGCGGACCTTGTTACCCACTTTTTGAATGAAAAAAAGATCCGGAGAGTACCGAAGGGAATGCAGAAATACTACGATATGCAGCTCAACGAGGCAAAAGCGGACTTTGAACGAACGCTTATAGAACAACGTTTGGAGCAGTGCGACTACAATATTTCACAAACCGCCCAGGAGCTTGGTGTCTACCCAAGTAATTTGCATGGAAAGATAAAGAAATACGGGATAGAAACTAAAAAATGAAGGCGTTGACGAGACGGCAAAAGGAAGTCCTCAATTTTATTTCACACTTTATTGAAGATCACAGCTATCCTCCCACGCTGCGGGAAACCGCCGGCCATTTCAACATTTCCGTAAAGGCGGTCTTTGATCACGTAAAGGCATTAGAAAAGAAGGGAAAAATCCGCTGCGATTTTAACCGTTCCCGTGCAATAGAAATTGCTCGCCCTCAAAGCGAAGAAAAGAACGAGCTTGCAGAAATCCCCCTCCTCGGGAATGTAGCGGCAGGGAAACCACTTTTCGCGGAAGAAAATCTCGAAAAAATGCTTACCTTTCCGGCATCCTCACTTAAAGGGGGAAACTATTTTGCCCTTAACATTAAGGGGGACAGTATGCAGGATGCGGGAATACTGGACGGCGATACGGCGGTTTTTATTCAACGCAACACCGCACACAACGGCGATATTGTAGTGGCCCGGGTAAATGAGGAGGCTGTTACCCTTAAAAGGTTTTTTCATGAGAAGAACCGCATCAAACTAAAGGCTGAGAACCCCGTATACCCCCCTATTTATGCCCAGAACGTAACAATTCTAGGTAAACTTGAGTTCATAGTCCGCAAATACGATTAGGAGAGACAACTTTTAATGGCACAACCTGCTCCTGTATATTTACTTGTAGGCCCCGAGGAGGGTGAAAAACAGGAATTCCTTCGAAGCATCAAGGAAAACTACGAAAAATCTTCCGGAGAAAAAGCTGAAACATATCGATTTTACTCCGGACAAACTGAGATGGGCGAGGTAGTTTCAATTCTGCAAAACGGCTCTCTATTCTCTTCTTACAAATTTGTCACGGTCCTGCAGGTCGAAGAGCTGAAAAAGAACGACCTACAGCAGCTGTGCGATTACATAAAAACCGCAGATCCATCTTCCACGCTTTTTCTGGTAACCCATGAATACCGGGCTCCCCCGCAGCTTTCAAAGGCGGTCCCCAAGGCCCAGCAGAAAACGTTTTTTGAACTTTTTGAAGATAAGAAACGCGAATGGCTTGTTCGTTACTTCCGGGGGGCACAACTTTCAGTTGATGAGGATGCGATTGAGATGGTCCTTGAGCTTGTAGAGAATAACACCCTCGAGATGAAAAATGCCGTGGATAAACTGGTCCTCTATTTCGGTAAAGGTACGGTCCTCGGCGCCGACGATATAGAGGAGTTCATCTACCACTCGAAGGAAGAGAACGTTTTTACCCTTTTTCAAAAGATTATTCGTAAGGATTTTGAGGGTTCCCTCGAGGTACTGCACAAGATAATGCTTTCAGGGCAGAATAACGGGGTCCAGCTGCTTGGCGGTCTTTTGTGGCAGTTCCGACGGCTTCTCAAGCTTTCAAGGATGCTCGACCGTCGCTTTTCTCCGGATGAGGCCTTCCGGCAGATTCCTCTTCGGGGTAAGCGCAATCAAAAGAACTATATGACCGCCCGCTCCAATTTTTCAACTGAGAAGATCGAGGCTGTGATAGCCCTTATTGCCGACTACGACGGCCAAGTGCGGCGTCAGCGGGGGGAAGCTGAAAAAATTCTACTCGAATTTTTTCTCTACCACAGTTGTACGAACATTGGTGCTAAAAACTAATTATTTTATTGATTCAAAATAATTTACGCTTAATGTGGAACTTGTACTTTTTAATCTGTTGTATAAAAAAGGATTACAGTGTATAGAACACCAATGTTCGTACAACTGTGTTAAAAGAGAAAGCCGGCTTAAATGCCGGCTTTTAGGGACGTGTCAGGCTCTTTTTATTTATCCATAAAGAGCACTGATGCACATCTCACGTTTCTCTGTATACACTAAAAAGTGTTTTTCCAAGCGCCGGTTTAATACCGGCCCTCACTGTAAGGTGGAGTCATAAGCTAACCTCCCAAAAAGAAGATATTGATGCTGTTTGTTCCTCCTGATGTAAATTTAGTCCAAGCCAAGGCAACTGTCAAATTTTTTTGAAAAAATATTGTTAATATATCAGCGGCCTCAAGCCTCAAGCCTCAAGCCTCAAGCCTCAAGCCTCAAGCCTCAAGCCTCAAGCCTCA
>CAZDFY010000016.1:20895-26573 GCA_964504785.1 uncultured Sediminispirochaeta sp.
GCCTCAAGCCTCAAGCCTCAAGCCTCAAGCCTCAAGCCTCAAGCCTCAAGCCTCAAGAGATAGATGTTTTGCAATATCCTCAGCTATGCTTAGGGGCAGAGCAGCCTTTTTTGAAATCTCTTCAGCGGAGGCGCTTTTAATAGCAGATACCGAACCAAAAGTCTCCAGTAGGCGCTTTCCCCGCTTTGGTCCTACACCGGGGATCGCACCAAGAGTATTGAGGCTCAGATCTTTTTGTCTTAGGGAACGGTTAAAGGTAGTTGCAAACCGATGGGTCTCATCTCGCACTGCCTGGAGTACTCGCAAGCCTTCTGCGCCTTCAGGCAGACGGATAGGGTCCTCACGGCCTACAGTGAATATCTCCTCAAACTGTTTTGCCAGTCCTATAACCGGGATACTGTTAAGGCCGAGGGAATCAAGAATGCCCTTTGCGGCATTTAGTTGCCCCTTTCCACCATCAATCACCACCAGGTCGGGCTGTTCGAGGTCCTCATTCAATACACGGGTGTAACGACGAGCAACTGCTTCCCGGATTGCCTCGTAGTCATCTATTTTACCGTCTAATGTTTTGATATGAAAACGGCGATAGTTCTTCTTATCGGGGTTCCCATTGTAAAAAGAGACTAAGGAGGCTACCGGATGTGTTCCCGCCAGCTGTGCGATATCAAAACCTTCTATTCGCCGGGGCAGCTTGGACAAACTGAGAACGCTTTTCAACTCCTCCAATCCGGGAATGTTTGCAACAGCCTTAAGACGCCGTTCTACATCCTGCAGCGCATTCTGTAAAGCCATCTTCAGTATTTTAGAGTGTCGTCCCTCCTTAGGAACTTCAACCTTCACTTCGGCCTGCAACTCCTCCCGGAAAAAACGCTGGAGAAGCGTAACATCTGCCTTTGTGCTGGTGTAAATAACATCTGGAAAAACACTTCCCAGGGAATTCACAGGGGTATTTTCTTGGGCACCTTTCTGTACACTCCCCTGTACTCTTTGCCGGGAATTTTCCTGGTCACTTTCCCGGGTACTTCCATTGATGCTCTCTTTGGTGGAGTCTATTCCGGGCCCCTTCTGCATTATTTCTGCTGAAGGATCCCCATACCAGGGATCCCCATACCGGCCATAGTAGCGAAAGAAAAACTCCGAAAAGGTATCTTCTTCTGCACCGAAAGACTCGGCACGAAAGAGATCGCGGCCGCTCATTTTTCCTCCCCGCATCTGAAAAACTACAAAACTGCAAAGGGTGTCCCTTTGAACAGCGGCAACATAATCTCTTTTTTCATAGTTAAAATCGACCACTTCTTGGGATACCCCCACAGTTTTCACTGCTTCGATGGTGTCGCGAAGCTCCGCCGCTTTTTCGTAATTCATTTTTTTTGCCGCTTCGTTCATTTGATTTTCCAGGTCTTGAAGGAGTTCCGCCGTCTGGCCGGACAGCAACTTTTTTGCATTTTCAACATGTTCCATGTATTCAGCCTGGGTTATTTTTCCTGTGCACGGCGAAGCGCATCTTCCAATGTGATAATAAAGACAAGGATGGTCCCGCGTCTTCAAAGGTCCTCTGCATTTTCTAAGAGGAAACAGCTTTTCAATCAGCTCAAGGTAGAGATCGATCTTTTCCACATTTGTAAACGGACCAAAATAGGTCGAACCGTCCCGAAGGATTCTTCGTGTTCGGTAAATTCGGGGGAATTTTTCATTCGTTACTTTGATAGAGGGATAAGATTTTCCGTCTTTAAGATCGATATTGTAACGGGGATCATTCTTTTTTATTAGATTATTTTCAAGTAAAAGCGCCTCGTACTCATTTTGAGTTACTATGTATTCAATATTCTTAATTTTACTTACCAGGACCCGCGTTTTCACCGGCTGAGTACCGGTGAAATAGGAACCAACCCGTTTTTTTAGGTTTTTTGCTTTGCCGATATAAATAATCTTCCCGTGAGAGTTTTTCATCAGGTAGACTCCGGGCTGTTGGGGAAAATCGCGGACCATGTTCTTTAAGTCTTCATACATAACCATTTTAAAATACAGTGAGAATCTATAGTTGACAAGGCTGAAGGCAAAATCTACCGATCTCCAGGCATTTCGATACAAAATTACCGCGCTCCCTGCTTTTGAAACACCCCTTTTCTGTCGATACTACGAATGATGAGAAGGCGTATACTCACACTCACAGAAATTACACTGCTGATTCTGTTCGGAATAAGTAGTGTGTATAGCCAACAACAGCACATTTCAATGGGATTTGAAGATGGTTGGCAACAGATCTCACAATTTTCAGGTACCAGACTCCAAAAGGGACGACACGGTTTCCTTGATATTACCCTTGAGCCGGGACAATACGATCACTCCACACCTCACACCGACTTGCTGATGCATTTTGAAAATTCTCAGACTATTGACGCTACCGGCAACTATTCAATGGAGCACGAGGGAGATTTTTCAATCGTTCCCGATGGGCGTGTAGGATTTTTTGCCGGCAAATTTTCGGGGTTCAGGGGAGGAATAAGCCTTGTTCCTGTCTCCAGCGCAAAACAGGCAGATGAAAAACCGCTTTTTACCCCCGGTACATTAGGCAACAGCTTCTCTATAGAATTCCAGCTTTCTCCCTACTATCTGGAGGAAGGTGAAATTATCCTTCAATGGAACGGACAAAAGGAACATCAAGAGGTAGTGCAATTACAGTCGCTCACCTGCTCGGTACAGAATCGACGACTTGAATGGCGTATAAAAAACCTGTTTTTACCACCGGACCAAGGGGAAACAGAGTTTATCCTGAGGGGACGAAAGGCGATGGTTCCGGAGAAGTGGCATCACCATATGCTTCGTTACCACTCTGATACAGGAGTTCTGGAATATCTTGTAGATGGAATTCCGGCTGAAATCACCTATTGTACAGAAGACGGAACCCCTTCGGGTTCAGTGATGCGCCCATATATAGGAGAGCGCTCTACATCGGAATTAGATATTGCTCCTCAATTTACAGGGAAAATTGATGAACTGCGCATCAGCCGCAGCTACATCGACGAACCCATGTTGCATGGTCTTGCCTCAACAGGGGGATATGCGATTGCAGGCCCCATCGACCTTGGTCAGAAGAAATCCAACCTGAATGCTATCAATGTGGAGTATAAAGAGCCGGACACTAGTAAAAGTTTTTTTTATTATCGGATAGATCAGCAGAATGGGTGGACCCCTTTTGAACCAGGGGAGAAGTTGCAGCCGTCCCCGACAGGACGTTACCTTGAATTAAAATTTCATCTTTATCCCGACGGCTCGGGAAGCCATTCTCCCCAGATATCAAGTGCCACGGTCCGATATCGCCCTAATCTGCCGCCTCCGTCACCCACCGGCCTTACCGCCACACCGGGGAATGGAAAAATAGAAGTATCATGGGACCCAATTCAACAAACCGATTTAGAAGGATATATTGTATATTACGGAACTTCCTCGGGTGAGTATCGGGCTACTGTTTCAAATGCAGGAGCATCACCTATTGATGCGAGAAACAGTACGAATATTACACTGGATGGTGTAGAAAACGGAACTCTGTATTATATAGCTGTAGCCGCTTATGATACTGCAGGGAGAACTCACCGCAGTACCCTTTCACAAGAAGTGTCCGCACGACCTTCAGCCTTCTATGGAGATTAGCCGATGGACATACATGAGAAATTTCAATGGGCTCAAAAAGCACTCTCCTTTTATGATTATGAACAAGCAGAAAAGTTAGCGTGGGAAATAAGAGAAACCCAACCTGAATTACCCGCCGTCTACCTGCTGCTCGGCAATATTTATAACAATACCGAGCGCTATCAGGAAGCAATTAATTCTTATCTGCAAGCAATTGAGCTGGATCCTAAGAATGTAGAGGCCTATAACAATCTGGGAATTGTATACCGTAAACAAGACAATATTAAAGAAGCACTTGAGGCGTTTAAGAAGGCCCATAAACTATCTCCCGACCGTGCAGACATTACTTATAACTATGCGAATTGTATCAAGCAGATGGGAAATTCGGAAAAAGCTGAAAAGCTGTACCAACAGACGATTCGTCGGGACCCGGAGTTTCTCATGGCCTATAATAATCTGGGTAACCTGTACCATCATCAAGGAAGAACTCAAGATGCTATCGATCTGTTTCAGCGTGGTTTAGAGCATGATGAAAATCACCCGATACTACGTTATAACCTTGGGATTGCCCTCGAAAGTCGTGGTGACTATGAAAGTGCGGTCAACGAATATCAGCGAAGCCTTAAGAGTAAACCGGGTTGGACAAGGGGGTTAAACAATTTAGGCGTAGCACTTCAAAAACTGGAACGATATGAAGAGGCTGAACGGGCTTTCCAGAACCTCCTGAAAATAAATCCCCAAAACCACCAAGCCCATAACAATATCGGCGTTCTTCTAACTGCTCAAAAGAAATATTCCGAAGCAGAACATTTTTTCCAACAAGCCCTCACCTATAATCCTGACTACAAGAATGCAGCACTTAACCTGGGAAGGATGCATGTTGAAAATGGGGCAGATCAACAGGCCCTTGAGGAACTCCAAAAGCTTTTGAAGGAAGACCCTGAAAACAGTGAAATTCGACAGGAAGTTTCATCCCTTCTCCTAAAAGAAGGAAAGGCCTCCGCTGCCCTTAATCATATCAATCAGCTTTTACATATCGATCAAAACAATCCGGACTACTTATTACTTCTGGGAAAAGCCCGCAGGAGGCTTGGGTCACATGCAAAGGCTGTTCCTCCCCTTGAGAAGGCGGTCCGACTGAATCCTCATTCTGAAGATGCAATTCTGGAACTTGGACGGACTCTCACGGAAATGGCCCGATATCCTGAAGCAAAACAGCGTTTATCAGCTTTTCTTAAACAGCATCCCGATTCTGTACATATAGAATTGATGCTCGCGGAAACAGATCTTCAGGCGGACAAACTCGAAGCGGCGCTGGACCAATTTTTAGCTCTGAAGAACAAATATCCCGATAATGAATATGTTCTAGAGGGATTGTTACGTACTTATCGCAAAATGGGCAAAAAAGAGGAGGCCCTGGAAATAGCTGAAGAAATTGTTCATCTTTTTGGAAACCCCGAGGGGTCCGAAGACCTCGATAAACTCGAGGAGGGCTTGTCGCTTTATGATCAAATTGTAAGTGATTTCGCCTTGGACAGCCAAAATGACTGGGAGAAAAACCTCCGCGAGTTTCTCCACCGGGATGAAGCTGAATTGGAGCCTGATGCCAAACCGGCGGAACAGGAACTCGAATTTGAAATAGAGGAGGATCTGGAAGGCGAAATGGTCCCGATTATCGATATCGGAGGAATAGAACCGGTTATAGCTGTCAACGAAGAAGACGGCGACAGCATCAGCCTCTCTGAAGAAGAGGAAGATTTAGAACCTCCTGAGGAATTTCCGGAAGAAGAGGAAGAAGAAGAGCCTCTGAAGGCCGAATTAGCCGGCAATTCAGGAGAAACAGAAGGCACGGGAGAGGATGGGGGGCCCAAACGGGAGGATAAAAAACCGGACCACGAACAGGAGGCGGCACCAAATACGCCGGAACCACAAGAATATACACAACCAGCACCACCGCCCCAGTATATTCCATATCCCGTTATGCAGCCTGCACCGCCGCCCCAGATGTATCAAACGCCCCCGCAGTGGCCACAGCCACAGCCACAGCC
>CAZDFY010000016.1:26673-49913 GCA_964504785.1 uncultured Sediminispirochaeta sp.
CCTCAACAGCAGCCTGAGCAGGAGGTGGAGCCTGAGCCGGAACCTCCTCAGGAGGAAGATGAGGAGCCGGAAGAAACCGCTTCGCCTGGGGAAATAGATTCTTCAGAAGAACCGGCGGAGCTGGAACCTGAGCAAGAACAGGAAGAAGAAGAGGTAAAGGTAGATGCGGCTGAAGGGCTGTTGGACTATTTATCGGGGTTAACCGAATTTCTCCCGGATGATGTGCGCACCACCTATGAAGACAGCGAAATGAGTTTACGAATGGAGGCATTGCGATCCAAACTTAAAGGTGAAGGCGGACTGCATGCTATCGCTGAAAGGATGAAGAGGGAGCGTCTTAATCAGAACTCTATAGAGCAAGCTACTACACAGGCTGATAATCACAGTACCCAGCCCCCCGATGAAAAAAAGGCCCCCCGCCAACCTTCTCAGACATCTTTCCCTTCTCAGGCAGCTCAAACTGCTTCACAGGGGGCTGCTTCTCAGGAAACTTCTCAAACACCTGCTCAACAGCCTACTTCCCGCCGGCATTTTCAGGAGCCTTCGCATGGTGACTCGCAGGGTGACTCGCAGGGGTCATCTCCGAAGCCTGCTCAACAGCCCTCTCGGTCCACTCCCAAGGAGACATCCCGGCCTGCGCCGACACATACTTCACCTAGTCATAACACAGATTCCCATGTAACTGCTGAAGAACAGCAGGGACTGTTTAATAAGAAGAATCGTATCTATCCCGGGCAAATCGAATCAACCTTCGGATATTTGGAGAGTTTGACCGAGGAGCATCCAAATAAAAAAATTGGTGTTGCCCTGAAAAAGAAAATGCATGATATTATAGAAAAGCTGCGGGGTTCATAACATATGGAACATGAAAAAAATCTAAAGAAGGTCGCACTCTATATCCGCAAGATGCCGAGTTTGCCTACTTCCGTCACTAAGGTGCTCGAACTTGCAAACGACCCAAATGTGTCCCCCGCCGATTTAAACCAGGTTATTAGCCTTGATCCTGTGCTAATGGGAAAGGTCATGAAGCTTATCAACTCAGCCTATTACGGACTTAATCAGAAAATAACATCCCTGGTACGGGCAATTATCATGCTGGGAATCAATACGGTAAAGAATCTTGCCTTGTCCACGGCAATCTTGAGCAATCTAGGTTCGGATTCACATTTTCAAGTAATAAACATGAATGGGTACTGGCGACACTCCCTGTGCGTTGGGGTAACCGCAAAATTAATCGCAAAGGAAAAGAAAATCCCGGCAAATCAGCAGGAAAGTTATTTTGTCGCCGGTCTGCTTCATGATATCGGTAAAATTCCCTTAAACAATACACTGTCCCAGGAGTATTTAGATGCCCTTGCCCTTTCGGACCGCACCCGCAAGCCTCTCTATAAGAGTGAAAAAGAAATTATAGGGTTTACCCATGCCGACGTGGGTAATATTATTTCCAAAGCATGGAAATTGGGTGATGAGATCCACGATGCTATTGTATATCATCATCGGCGCCAGGATTATGAAGGACCGCACCGGACCATGCTGCTGAGTATTATTATCGCCAACTATTTTGCCAATAGTTACGATATAGGGTTCTCCGGTAATCGCTATCCCGAGGCGGTACCCCAGGAGTTGTTTGATGAACTCGGAGTTTCTTTGGACTGGTTAGAGTCAATTGAAGATCAGGTAAGCCAGGAGATCGAAAAGGCCAAGGTCTTTTTAAAAATCACCGAATAGGTCCCCTGCTATTGGAGTACGTATATGATGAAAATTACACTGTGGGGAGTTCGCGGATCAATTCCTTGTCCCGGGCCGGAAACGGTTGAGTACGGCGGAAATACCGCCTGTATTGAACTTAGGGTTGGAGAAGAGGACCGCCTCATTATTCTTGACGCCGGTTCCGGTATTCGAAAGCTTAGTGAACATATCCTGAAGCACGATCTACCAAAGGGTCCGTTAAAAACTCAACTCTTTTTAACCCACACCCATTGGGACCACATTATGGGCTTTCCCTTTTTTATTCCTAATTTTATTCCCGGTACTGAGATTGATGTGTATGGTCCCGTTACTTATGAGGATGAAGGACTTGATAAAATCATCGGCGATCAACTGCGGTACCGTTATTTTCCGGTAAAACATAGCGAACTTTCAGCACAGTTCCGTTACCATCCCCTTAAAGAGGGGACAATGGACCTTGGAGACGGGCTTTTTGTGACTACAAAATACCTAAACCATCCTATTCTCTGTCTCGGCTACCGTTTTGAATATAAGGGAAGGGCCTTTTGTACAGCCTATGATACCGAACCTTTTCGGAATGTCTTTCCCACCGACCCGGAAGCACCGGGCTATGATAAAGAGGCTGCGGAAGAGGGAGAAGCGGCCGCCAAAGAAGAAAACGAAAAAATTCTGCGTTTTTTCCAGGATGCGGATCTGCTTATCCATGATTCTCAGTACACAAATGAAGAATATCTTGCTTCGAAGCTCGGATGGGGCCATTCTACCTTTGAGACAGCCATTAACTCCGCTCACAAGGCCAATGTAAAGCGTCTCCTTCTTTTTCATCACGATCCGAACCGCACTGATGATCAGCTGAAGGAGCTTCTCAACGGGTATTTGAAACGGGTCCAAGGAAAAACAGATATGAGCATTGAAATCGCCCGAGAAGGAACCGAGATAGTACTGGAATAAGCTGCGTACGCCCCACATAGCTCCACACAGCACACTTGCACTTCCACATTTTTTGCGGTATACTAAGTTTTAATATGAAGAGCTGGAAGGCATCGTTGCACAGAAACAAAACGAAGCGCACCCCCTATGGGGGAGGTGCTTTCTCCGGTATCATCGGTTTTAATTGTATTAATTAGTCGGCAGTAATGCCGGCTTTTTTTTTACCCGAGAGATTCCCGAAAGATCATGAAAGGATCTCCCGAAGTACATTAAGCAGGAGGAAAAATGAAGGAAAACACTTTTCTTGGAAGGACTTTGGCGGTTATTCGAGATTTTAGTCAGGAAGAACGACAGTACTTGTTTGCTCACACAAGGAAATTGAAGAAAGCGCTCCAGAATAACGACCGCGAGGTAATTGATCGATATCGGATCGATGATAGCGATTTTGGAATTTACGAAGTCTTTTTAGAGGACAGTACACGAACAAAGGAGTCTTTTAAAAATGCCGCCCAGTTTCACCGGGCAAAGCTCAACGGACTCGACGTGGGGCACAGCTCTATCAATAAGAAGGAGAGTTATGCCGATACCTTCAATACTCTTACAGGATATGAAAACCAGGTTTTTATTGTGCGAAGCAAAATTGAAGGGGTGTGCCGCTGGCTTGAAGATAACGGCAAAGAGTTCGCCCGGCGGAACGATTTACCTGTCCCTCCTGCTTTCGTCAATGCCGGTGACGGAAAACATGAACACCCCACTCAAGAGCTTTTAGATGAGTTCAGTTTTCTTGAGCAGCTAAACTGGGACACTTCGAAACTGCATATCGCCCTGGTGGGTGACCTCTTTCATGGCCGCACGGTCCATTCAAAGGTAGACGGGCTCCAGATATTCGATTCGGTCTCTGTCGACCTTGTGGCACCACCGGAATTAGCTCTCCCGGAATATTATATAAAACGCATGAAGGAAAACGGCTTCAGTGTTCGTATTTTTAACTCGATCGAAGAATACCTGGAGAACGGTTCTACCGCACCGGTGTGGTACTTCACCAGACCTCAGCTTGAACGCATGGGTGATGATATTCTCAAGCGACAGGATGAGCTGCGAGGGAAAATTGTGTTTCAAAGAAAATACCTCCAAAAAATTGAAGGGGGCACAAAGTTTTACCATCCCCTGCCCCGCCATAAGCTGCACCCCACCATTCCCACCTTTCTCGATGACACGGAATTAAACGGATGGGAGAACCAATCTGTCAACGGAAAACTTATCAGGATTGTGTTGCTTTCTTTAATTGCAGGAAAAATCGGAGATGATTTCTCTCCAAAAAAGCCCCCCCGGCAAGGGGTAGATGATAATGAGACCTTTTTAGAAGAAGTGGAAATGGACCAAAATGCAACCCCAAAGCAGTATGCTGAAGGAGTAAACCCAATTTCCGACGGTATAGTGATCGATCACATCTGCAGAGGTGACACGGAACGGGAAATACGTGAACATATGGCCCGGATTATTTCAGTGTTAAAGCTCTACGGTAAGGGGGGTGAGTGGGTCACAACCAGTCATATGGCTGAGGATACTATTAAAGGCATTATTTTCAGACCTGAGTTTACCGGTTTTGATGCAAAACAGATGAAACAGCTCGCAGCTATTGCCCCCGGCAGCACCCTCAATATTATAAAAAACCGCAGGGTAGTGAAAAAAATCCGGCTGCATACTCCACCCCGTATCTATAATTTTGATACTATCAGTTGCAGAAATGAAGACTGCATTAGTCACCCCTCCAACGGAGAATCAATTCCCGCTGAGTTCTACAGAATTGCAGGGGACATTTTTGTGTGTAAATACTGTGAGAAACCCCACACTTTTAAGGAGATTTGGAAATGAGTAACTCCTATGCTGCAGATTTGGCCGAGGCCGGCTTGTCAATCGGTTCTATTCGCTTAAGCCCTGAAAAACCTTTTCGCTGGGCCTCCGGCTATTATATGCCGATTTACAACGACAACCGGATACTCCTTTCAGACTGGAAATACCGCTCATTGGTCGCCGACGGATTTGAAGAGATTATCCGAAGCCGGAAGCTTCAGTTTGATGTGGTTGCCGGTACCGCTACCGCGGGGATTCCCCATGCGACGACGCTGGCCGACCGGCTCCGACAGCCCATGGTATATGTACGAAGCAGCTCCAAGGGTCACGGGCTGCAGAACCGAATAGAAGGTGTCACCGCCCCGGCGGAGCTTGCAGGAAAACAAGTACTACTGGTTGAAGACCTCATTTCAACCGGGGGCAGTTCTATTGAGGCGGTCCATGCGCTGAGAGAGGCCGGTGCGAAGGTTGTTGCCTGTGTCGCTATTTTTACCTACGGCCTCGACAGGGCTGCAGAGCGGTTTGGCGAGCTTGATCCGGCATGTCCCTGTGTTCCTATTCTTGAATACGATCAGATGATCGAAATTGCACTTCAGAAGAACCACATCAATCAAAACGAACAAAAAAGCCTTTTGGAATGGCGCTCCGATCCCTTCGGATGGGGGGCTTCCCATGGGTTTCCACCGGAAGGAGAAAGCTAATATGAGTCAAGATACAGTATCCTACATTGAAAAACTCCGGCTCAGCAGCCGGAAACACAAGAGTATCCTATGTGTAGGTTTGGATCCTCTTCCAGAGGTATATCCCTTCTCCGAACTTCCGCCTTCTGAGAGAATAGTTAAAACTTTTGAGCGACTTTTTGATCAGATGTCCCGCCGTAATCTTATTCCCGGCGCTTTTAAACCGAACATCGGTTATTATCACCGGCTCGACCGCCCCCTGGAGGGCGATTTTTCCGGCAGCCGGGCGTTGGCTGCAATTCTGAAGCTCCTGGGAGAAGCCTTTCCTGAAACCCCGGTTATTCTCGACGCAAAACGCGGCGACATTGCCACAAGTAGTGCCAATTATGCTGAGGAGGCGTTTGCCTGCTGGATGGCGGATGCGGTGACGGTAGCCCCGTATATGGGTAGTGATTCCACCGGTCCTTTCCTAAAATGGAGCAACCAGGGGCGGGGTGTATATATTCTAAACCGCACCAGTAACCCTGGAGGAAAGGAGCTGCAAAATCTTTCTGTACATGGACCGGCAATTTCCCCTGACACTCACCCTGATGCTCACCCTGACACTCAAGCAAAAGAACAGACTGAGAAGCCCTCCTCAGGACTGCGCAACCGGCCTCTTTATTTGGAAGTAGCTGAAGCTATTGCCCGAGCGGCAAAATCGGCCCCCGGCACAGGTGCGGTAGTGGGGGCCACGAATCCCAAAGAACTGGAGGATTTGGCTGTATTCTATTCAAACTATTCAGATATGAGCATTCCCCTGCTGATTCCCGGGGTCGGTGGTCAGGGAGGTTCGGCGAAACTCACAGTTAGTTCACTTCGAAACGCCGGATATCCCCTTGAACAGGTACGAATTAACTCTTCCAGCGGGATCACCCATCCCTGGGCAAAACAGAAACAGGCCCCCCCGACGGATTGGGAACAGGTGTGTATCGACGCCTTTGCCCGGCTTACCGAGGAGACCGGATATGCCGGATAGTAGAGAGCAGATGGGATTGCGGTGGCCCGCCGATTCCGCTGAAAGGAAAAAGCTCCTGAAGCAACGGCTTGCTCGCCTTCAAGGGGCCGGAGACCCCGAAGACATCAAGGGGTTTGCAACCGTAAGCGGCATTCTCTCCACCCGTCCGGAAATGATCCGGGAGCTCGACCGGAAGATTCCGCAGTTATCTATCATTACCACAAAAAGCTACCAGCTGATGCCGAACCCGGGGAACCGTGAACCGGTTATTGTAGAGACCGCACCGGGTTGCTTTGGAAACGCTGTCGGCCTGAAAAATCCGGGTATGGAGATCGGGCTTAAGGAACTTACCGATATGCTTGCTCGCCATAGAATGAGGGCTATGCTGAACGTCAGCCTTTCCGGCAGCAGCCCCGATGAGTTTGCCCGACTGGCGGAGGGCTTTTCAAAGGTTGCCGACACCCTGGAGCTGAATTTTTCATGCCCCCATGCCGAACCGGGGTATGGAATGAGTATTGGAGTCGATCCTGAATTGGTGTTTCGCTACATGCACACCCTTCGCTCTGCTACTGATTTGCCCCTGCTTCCAAAATTAACTCCAAATGTGGAAGATATTGGAGCAATAGCCCAGGCTTCTCTAGAGGGGGGTGCGGACGGATTAGTCGCCATCAACACTGTAGGCCCGGAACTCTATATCGAACCGCATTCCGGAAAGCCGATGTTAATGAATGTACACGGAGGAAGGGGGGGCAAGTCCGGACGTTGGGTACACGAGACTGCTTTGAATAAGGTTCGCCGTATGCGCAGCCAGGTGGGGGATGAGGTAATTATCATCGGTATGGGGGGTGTTGAAAACACTTCAACCGTGACCGCGATGCGCGAGGCCGGCGCCGACATAATCGGTATCGGCAGCGCCTTTGCCTTGGTCCGTCCTCCCCAGTGGCGAGACTGGTTTGATGAACTTTCTCAAGGGCTGAAACAGCCCCGCGGCAAAAAAGAGGATTCTGTACAAGAGTCCGTAGTTAAAAAAACAAAGCCAAGGGACCCCGCCTCCGCTTTTCTTGAAACAAAACGCCAAATGGAATACCTACCCTTTCGGATTAAATCCACTGAGGACGGTCCGGGGGGATTACGACGTATTAGTGTAGAAGGGAATTTTTCTTATGAGGCGGGACAGTTTGCCTTTATTTGGGTTCCCGGAGTTGGTGAAAAGCCTTTCTCCGTAGCTCTGGCTGAGCCGCTTACCTTTTTGGTACGCGAACGAGGCCCCATGACCCACGCCCTCTGCAACAAATCCGCCGGTGACACCATCTACATCAGAGGGGTCTATGGCCGGGGGGCTGAAATTGCCCCTGTCTCGAAAGCCTGGATTGTTGCCGGCGGTACCGGATTAGCAGTAGCTCCCAAGCTTGCCGAATCACTGTCCGCTGAGGGCGTACAGGTAACGACCTACATCGCCCTGGCCGACGGGGCAAAGGGAGAAGGTACAACAGGTAGTAGTAGAGCCGAGCTGATAGACAGCAATTCCCAGGAGCAGCCCCTGTCCCCTGCACTTTTTACTGAAGAGCTTGCCGCTGCAGGTAAATACAGAGTCGTTGCCGACGAGGGTGAAATCGGACGGGCCGTACGGATTTGCGCTGAAGAAATCAACACTACCGGAGCGGCGTCCGATAGTGCACTCTACACCATCGGGCCATTTCCCTTTATGGATGCGGCGGTAAAACAGGCTCAAAACGAAGGAATACCGCCGGAACACATCTACATCAGTATTGAAACTCCTACCCGCTGTGGTGTCGGGCTGTGCGGAGAATGTGCCTGCGCCGGCCGGCTTACCTGCAGGGAAGGTACATTTTTCTCTCTAAGCGAATTGAACGAACGCAATATTACCTTGATGGAGTGTGGTGATGATAATTGATCCCCATGTGCATCTGCGCGATTGGGAGCAGAAGGACAAGGAAACTATCACCCACGGCCTTGAAACCGCTTCGCTGTGCGGGATCAATGGGGTATTTGATATGCCCAACTGCCTTCCGACCCTTACCAATGCAGAGGCAATTCAACGCCGGTTGGAGGAGGGAGAGGCCGCACGCCGCAGCTTTAGCCGCATTCACGGAACAGAAGCACCCTTTTATGCGGTGTATGCTGGAATCACCGCCGATCGAACGCAGCTTGAGGAAATAGTAGAGCTCCATCGCCGAAGGTTTCCCCGTGTGGTGGGCCTCAAACTCTTTGCCGGCCGGTCTACCGGGCCTTTAGCGGTAATCAGTTCCGAGGAGCAGAAGTGGGTGTGGCGCACCCTGACCGAATTAGGCTACAGCGGCACGGTGGCGATCCACTGTGAAAAAGAAGAACTCATGCACCCTGAACTGTGGGACCCGGACCGGGCGGCTTCCCATAGCGAAGCGCGCCCGCCCCAGGCGGAAGAGGCTTCAGCGGCCGACCAAATAGCCTTTGCCCGGGAGGCAGGCTTTTCTGGGAACCTGCATATTTGCCATATTTCAACTTCCGCAGCCCTCGAACAGGTCCGAGGGGCCAAAACAACGGGATGTACCATCTCCTGCGGCGCCACTCCACACCACCTTCTTATTGACACAGACAGCATTCCGGAGGGCGCCCGGGGACTTTTATTAAAAGTAAACCCGCCCTTGCGCAGCAGGGAGGATCGTCTGGCACTTGTTGAAGCGGTACTGGACGGTACGGTCGACTGGATTGAAAGTGATCACGCCCCGCACAGCCTGCAGGATAAGTATGAGGGCCATGCATCAGGTATTCCTTCGATGGTGGCCTGGCCGCTGCTCCTTGATTATCTGAAAAAGAAGGGAATATCAAAGAAGCGGCTGAATGAGATTTCCGGAACTGCGGTGATCGACAGATTCGGTCTGGATCCTCAACTTTTGCCGGCCAAGGGATTATCCTCATCCGATATCACAAAGGAAGGGCTATTCAAAAGATATGCGGCCAACGGATGGTCCCTTTTAGACTGTCCCGAAGCTTAGCGGTCTTGTGGTGACTGTCCTTGCAGTACCACTTTGCCGGTACCACTTTGCCGGGTGCCCGCCTTCGTAGTAGGAGGTAATTCTTTGTTCTGCTTCAAGAAATCGAGATTTTTTTCCAGATTCTTTAAAAAAAGCGCTAAGCTTCGGGACAGTCTACTTTTCTTAATCCCACTGTCTTTGTATCTTTAGACTATGGAAAAAGCAATGGTAACAGGGGCCGGCGGTTTTATAGCAAGCTGGGTCGTAAAAAAACTGCTCGAACGGGGTATTACAGTACACGGGACCGTTCGGGATGCCAATAATGAAACAAAAACTGCACATCTATGGGCATTGGATGCTGAGCTTCCCGGAGAACTTACACTGTTCGAAGCGGACTTACTGAAGGAGGGGTCTTTTGATGAAGCTGCCGCCGGCTGCGATACAATATTCCATTTGGCCAGTCCCTTTGTCCCTTTCAAAGTAAAGGCCCCCCAGCAAGAGCTTATAGAACCTGCGGTGGCGGGCACAAAAAATGTTCTGCACACCGCCGATAGAACCACCGGCATTAAAAATGTGGTGCTGACTTCTAGTGTAGCAGCGATAATGGGTGACCCTGTCGACAAGGCCGATAAAGAAACACCAAGCTTTAGCGAAGAAGACTGGAACGAAAGTTCCTCTTTGCACCACCAGCCCTACAGTTATTCCAAAGTCTTGGCGGAGCGGGAAGCCTGGAAGATCGCCGCTGCCCAAAAACAGTGGAAACTTATAGTGATCAACCCGGGTTTTGTCCTCGGCCCCACCCTTTCAAAGCGCTCAGACTCAACATCAACGGGCATGGTAATGCAGTTCCTCAACGGCTCCTTTAAGCTCGGTGTGCCGGAGCTCTCCTTTGGAATTGTTGATGTGCGGGACGTTGCAGAAGCGCATGTGCGCGCCGCAACCTTCGAGGAGGCCGAGGGTCGTATCCTTGTATCGGGACCGGTTTTGAGCATGCCCGAGATTAAAGAGATCATCCAAAAGCAATTCCCCGGAAAATTCGCCCTTCCCACTAGAGCGCTTCCCAAGCCTATGCTCTACTTATTCGGGCCCTTCCAGGGCTTCACCTGGCGCTATATCAAAAGCAACATCGGCCACAGCTTCAAGCTTAATACTCTTAAAAGCCGCGAGAGGCTGTATATAAAGTACCGGACACCGGAAGAAACAATAAAAGACCAGGTTGACCGCTTAATGGAAGCGGGATTGGTTGAAAATTAGGGTAAAGTAGGGCCATGATACAGTTGCTTGCAATCGACCTTGACGATACGCTCCTTACGGAGGAGCTTACTATAAGTAAAGAAAACCAAAGGGCCCTTCGCGCCGCTGAAGATGCAGGGGTAAAAGTCTTGCTTGCCTCCGGGCGGACCCTTTTCTCGATGCGCTCTTATAGTCGGGATCTCGGGCTATGGGAGCGTGAAGGGTATCTTATTGCAAATAACGGGGCCACGGTTGTCGGTACTCGTAAGGGTGAAACCCTGCTGCAAAAACCCATTGAGCCGGCTGTCGGGCTTGATGTCTGGGAGATCATCCGAAAATACGGACTCACCATGCAGTATTATGGGGATGGTGAAATTTTCTGCTCAGCTCCGAGTCCTTATACCGAAGAAGATTGCAGGCTCACCGGCCAGGTATGGCATCAAGTTACTCCCTTTGCCACCGCTCTTAGTACTCCCAGGGTTAAGTTTGTGGTTCCAGGGGATCCGGCGCTTTTGCCAAAAGTAGAGACAGAACTAAAAAAACATATTGGTGAAAAGGCAAATATCTTTACCTCTAAACCCTACTTTCTTGAAATTCTGCGCCGGGATGCTGATAAAGGCACGGCACTGAAGTTCGTAGCTGAAGAGCTCTCAATTCCTCGTCATCAGGTAATGGCAATCGGCGATTCGATGAACGACTACGGAATGATAAAATGGGCAGGGACCGGCGTTGCGGTTGCCAACGCAGTAGAGGCGGTGCAAAAAATTGCCGATTCCATCACTACAAAGGACCATCAACACAACGCCGTGGCTGAGGCTATTGATAATTTTATCCTCGCACATTGCCGTCAGGAAAACATTTTCCAATAATTCAAATAGAGTGAAACAATGACTCCTTACCCGTATTGGAAAGATTTCCAAAAAGAACTATCTCCATTCCTAGACTCCATGTTATTTATAGGCAGTATTGCAAACCTTATATCCGTTCCTCTCATAGGAATAGTCTTACTTGTACTGTTCTTCCTTCGGAACAAGCTCCCCCTTTTTTCATAGGTACTTGCAGCGAAATGGGTGACCAGGTACTGGGAACTATAGGAACACTCTTTTCACACTTTATTATATCAGTCAGATTCAAGTCAACGAATTGAAAGTCGACAAAGCCTTCATTGATAAAATTGCCCATGACCAGAAGAGCTTTGAAATATTCTCATCAATCTGCGATTTTGCCGCCGTAATCGGATATGAAACGATTGCCGAAGGCGTGAAAACCAAAGAACAAGTAGACAAAATCAAACAAACCCGCTGCGAGGTCGTCCAAGGCTTTTACTATTCCCATCCTGAGCCGGTATAACCTCACAAACACTTACGCCCTCCGCTTCCCGTTTACTTTTTGCATATAAAAAGACTTCATGTCCGCCTCAAACTCTTCATTTGATGCATAGGATCGCCCGAATACCGGATCCCAAAGCCGTTCATCCTCCATACACATATAAAAGAAGACATTTCGCCGCCACTCCTCAGAGAAACTGCGATAGGCGTGCTGAAAAAGCTCGAGTTTGGTTTCAAAGGGGTATGAAAACTTTCCGGCTGCGTCTTCAAGGGGCATCTGGAGGATCTTTGACTTTATGGGTTGTGAGCGGAGATGACGAATGACCGGTTTAATAAAGGTAAGTGTTCCGATCGATACCATTACCACATTTTCGGATGAAAACTTTTTTTGCAGCTCGGCATAGATTTTGCCGTATTCTTCCCGCCACCCGCGGTGGTGTACTATCGGATGAAAATGGAAGCCGACCAAGGCCCCCTTCGAGGCAACCGCCTCCGCCGCCTGCAGCCGGTCTTCCAGCGAGGCAGTCAGGTGCTCCTCATTGCGAATTATTTCGGGGGTATTCAGCGACCAGGTCGTCACCACATTGGCAGGTATAGTGTGCTCCAAAAGGTACTTCACGTTGGATGATTTGGTTTTCAGCTCGAGTACGACGTTGGGATTTTCCTCGGCACACTCACACAGAGTATCAAGCAGGCCCTCGCGGTTGCCCCACATAAGTGAATCCGATGACTGGCCGGTGCCTATATGATACACCTGCTCTGGATCAAGGTCCAAACTCTGCAGTTTCTCCCGCAGGTTCTTTAAGAAGTAAACTCGCCCTTCATCATAGAAAGACTGGATGCTGCAATAACTGCAGGCAAATCCGCACTGCTGTACTGCATCAAGGGTCTGCAGATTGCAGCAGCGGGTCCTCTCTCCAGCCACCGGACATCGCCCCAAAATAGCTCCTTCAGCTTCGATTTTCTGATAATTGATCGGCTGACTCGGCGGTGGTCCGCCCTGAAAAGCAGTATAATCACTTGGCTCGGCTTTGCGCCTCTGCCAATATGCGTAGATCCTTTCTAAAATTGCTTTTTTCCGGTTTTTTCCTTTAAGATGGTCGGTTTTACTCTCATCCCAGAGGTCCGGCAAGAAAGGCTCCGCCCAGTGTTCAAAATCGGCGCAGATATCGGTGAGCTTTTTCAACTCCTGAAACGTAAGCACCAGCTCGTCTGCTTTTTCCGCTAAGAATTCCTTATGAGTATCTGTAAGGGCTGCGAACACATTGTCCTGCTGCAGCGCCTCAATTTTTTCATTACTGTTCATTAGCTCCATTTTAGAACGCGGGGCCGGCTTGGTCCATCCCCAATTTCTATCCCCCTTCGCCTCTAATTACTTCAAATGATTAAATTTGAATGAGCCGGCTTTTCTTTTTTGTTTTTTTCAGAATATCGGGTATAATTTATAGTATGAAAGCAAAGATTGTTTCGGTGATGGCAGTAATAGTAGTACTATTTTGTGTTGCTATTCCGGTCTCCCTGTCCGCACAAACTGCTGCGTCTATGGATAAGCTGTTGGACGAAGACCCTATCTCTTTTGGTGCAGCCTCGTATTTACTGCTCGTAGGAATAGGTGAAGTGTCCGACGATATCGATTTTGCTCAAGCTGCTCAGAAAGCAGCCCAGGAAAATTCGTACTTTAAAAACAAAAATCCACAGACAGGATTAACGTTGGGTGAGTATTCTTTTTTACTCATGAGTCTCTATGAGTACAGCGGAGGGCTTATGTATCGCATCTTTCCCGGTCCCCGCTATGCTGCCCGGGAGCTTGCATTTAAACAGATCATCCAAGGAAAAGCCTACCCTAATGCGGCCGTTTCCGGTGAAAGGGCTGTCCGCATACTTGAGCGCCTCCTCTATTTATCCGAAGATACCGGGCAAGGGGGCACTATATGAAACGGACAATAGTCACTCTGTTAACTGCAGCAAGCCTGTGTGCAGTTGGGCTGTTTCCGCTCTCGGCATTTGAATGGGATTGGGGCGGTGAGTTCGCCAATTCTACCGGATATGTGTTCCCGGAGGCAGAAGATTTTTCGCAGGAAGATAAAATTGCACTCTGGGCAACTGGAGAAGAACAGGTCAACGGTACTACCTATTCCTTTTTCACAAGGGGAAGCTACTTGTATACCGACGAGCGCCCCTATTTTTTAGATCTTGAGCAACTTCAGCTCAAAGTACTTGTTCCCGGGGCACTGGGCCGATCTTCAATGCTGAATCTTTCACTTGGTCGGTTTCAGTTCAGCGAGCCGACGGGCTATATCCTCTCGCATACCGCCGACGGAGCTTCGGTCCGCCTCCTCTTTCCGAGGGTCCACCTGCAGGCCGACGCCGCCTATACCGGGTTACTTCTCAACCCCGCCAGCGATGTGCGAATATCCGATGAAGATTTTTCTGAACAATTTGACGAAGATGAAAGCCGTTTTGGCCCCCGGAGAATGCTTACACAGGGACAATTAGCTGTCATCGGCACAAGAGCACTGCAAAAGTGGGTACTCTACGGCCTTGCTCAATTTGATATGCGGGAAGAAGAGCCTGGAGTAGAGACAATCGACAGCCAGTATTGGGGAACCCTGTTCTCATTTAAGTTCGGACGGTATTTCTACCACGATGCGTTTCTTACTGCAGGGACCGCTCAGGTAAGTTCTGCCGAAGATACAAAAAAGATGTCCCTATTAACGGGTTTTAGCTCGCATTATCTGAGAGAAGACTGGCTTTCCTCCCGTTTCATGTTCTACGGACTGGCCGCGACTCCTGATGCTCCGGTAGAGGACATAGATATCGGTATCGATCTGCCCTTCGGCATTAGTCAGGTCCGTCCGCTCAACAGTCCTTCTCTTGGAATGGTAGTAGATCCGACACTTGATTCACTAATAAGTTTTGGAGGAGATTACTCTTTCCGGCCGTTTATGCACAGCACTACTGAAGTTATGAACCGTTTTCAGCCTTCCTTGGGAGGCCGGGCGTTTTACCGGATCTACAAATGGAATGCTGACTGGATGGAGTTGAACGAAGACTCGGATGCATGGTTCCTCGGAACAGAATACAATGCCGGGTTTATCTGGCGGCTGTTTTCGGATCTTTCGGCAGCAGTGAATGGTGCTGTATTTATTCCGGGAACAGTATGGTCAAAGGATGCGGATCCGGAGTATATGCTCCAATTTAAGCTGTCCGCAAGTTTCTAATTATGGAGTTGCGTATGAACGCACAAAAATTTCGAATAATCAGTATAGCCGTCTTTTTCCTTTTTATCCTGATATACTCGCTTCCAGCGGCGGATGGAGTGTTTAGGTCCGTTTCAGGAAAAGTAGAATATAGGGTACCAGGGGAAAGCTGGAAAACAGCTCAAGTCGGCCTACGGGTCCCAACCGGGGCACATATTTCCACCGGTTTTAACTCAGGAGCCCGTCTTGAAATAGAATCAGCCGTACTTCGGATCCGGTCCCTTACCCGCATGAGCATCGATGAACTCATAAAACGTGAAGGCGTAATTTCAACCGAAATGAACCTTAGGGTAGGAAGGGTTCGGGCGGAAGTAAAAGGGGTAGAGGGCCTGCGGACTGAGTTTAAGGTAAGCAGTCCGGTATCGACAGCAGCAGTTCGAGGTACAATCTTTGAAAACGACGGAGTAAATCTCAAGGTATTTGAGGGCTCAGTGAGGTTTACCAATCCCAATAATATCGGCGGGGTTGTCTCGAAGGGCGGTACCGGTACTTCAACCGGTGACGGACCACCTCTTACCGGTTTAGCGTCCTGGGAAAATAATAATGTAGTAACAGGTGGAACACTTCCCACCCAGTACTCACAGGGCGAGCGGCAGCTTACTCCCTTCGGATCTACAACACCGCTTAAGGAAGTCGAATACGGGAGTATCAGCGGTACGGTGTCCTTTCATTAGTTCCCGTAAAGGAGTAATTATATGACTGAAAATCACAAAACAACACGCAGGTGTATATATTCTGCAGTAACTGTAGTGATACTTGCAAGCCTGCTTTTATACAGCTCGTGTTATGCACCGCTTACCGAGCACCCCCGACCCGCAGCTATTGATCTTCACATCCAAAGCCGGGCTCCCGGAGACACGAATTCCGTACTGGCGGGCATCATTGTTCTTTCAGAGTTTGAAGAGAGGCTGAAAGATATTACCCAGATGATGGCGGCTGTCGGAAATAACAACATAGACACTTCAGACATTGAGGACGAGCTCGAAGAGGAGCTGATAGACATCGCCCTTGGAGGCACCCTCAAATTCAGCGGCAACCCCTATTTTGCAGTCGAAGTTCCGGTGTCCGGTAATGAAGCCGAGTTCAATGTCCCCGGAATCCCCTCAAACCGCAGTTACTTTCTGTATATGGGCAGTTTCGGGACTATCGATGAAGTCAAACAGTTTTTCGGGCTTATGGAAGAGGCGGAAGATTTTGATGAAGATGCTATCCCCTATTCAAACGTATTTTACGTCGAAGGAGAGGAATCCTCCGACAATACTATCACTGTCCCCTTCGATGTAGCTGGATTTGACGACGTTCCCGGTTTTGAAATCAACGACTCGGACGATGTCTATTCGGGCCCCGGCTGGTATTTCTTGAGCGACTGGGATTTTTCAGGAGGATCTTCAGTCGGAGCCCAAGCCGACATAATTGCACCGGCCCAGCAGCCATTTACAGTTGAAACCGGAAAATCTGCGTCTATTGAGGTACATTTAGTACAAAACTAGTCTTGCTCGATAAATAATACCCGGGGGATTTTATGCACAGAAAAATCGTGTATCTCGTATTAATACCATTAGTGGTGGCGATTGTATTTTCAGCACTCAGTTTTTTACCCTTCTATCAGACCTTTGAAAACCGGGTATATGACCTCTATCTTTCAATCCGCCCCCCCGTTGCAGAAGACGAGGGCATACTTCTCCTTGATGTTGACGACCTTGCCATTTCGGAGGTAGGAGTGTGGCCCTGGAGCCGGGACATCATGGCCCGCGGCTTACTTCTATTGCGCGAATTCGGCTCTAAATATGTAGTATTTGATATTGAGTATACAGAGGAAAGCCCCCTAGGGGTAAATTCCAGTGTTCTGCGGGACGAGATACCCGAACTTTTTCAGGAAGAGTTCGGCCACATCAAGGGTAATATTTCAGGCCTGTTTGAAGCATTGGCGGCGGGACAAATCCCTCTTGAAGACGCACAGAGTTATATTCAAGACCTCACACAACTTACTGAGAATTCAAAACAGGTCCTTCTGAACAAGGTTAATGATATTGCCCGTGATAATGATACCTATTTCGGTAAAATGGCTCGGCTCAACGGCTCTTCCTTCTTTACTGTAGGCATGCTCTCCGATAAAGACCAGGCGGTTTCTGATTCTCTTATTGAATATGCTCAAGACCACATAGCATATGAGAAAATCACTACCGAAGAAGGGGTTTTTGAAGTAGCTGATGGTATTAGACCGTGTATTCTCCCGATCCTCAGTGGAGCACAGGGAGCCGGTTTTCCCAATGTAGTGGTAGATGGAGACGGAGTTCGACGCCGGATTGAATTGTTTGCACAGCACAAGGATGAGTACTATCCGCAGCTCGCCTTTTCACCCCTGTTGCATTGGCTGGGCAACCCGGAAATAATTGCCGGTCCACAGACTGTTACTCTTAAAGGCGCGATGCACCCTGACGAAGGAGAAGTTGATATTCGGATCCCCCTCACCGAAGAGCAGCATATCCTGATTAACTGGCCCCATAAAACATACCAAGAGAGCTTTCGGCATCTGAGCTACTATGAACTTGTATACAACCGCGAGCTCGAACAACGTCTTATAGAAAACCTGCGTATTATGGAATCGGCCGGGTACCTTTCATACTATCAAGGTGATTTTGCACCTATGGATGCATACAGCTACGCCGAGAGTATCCGTGAGGAGGTAATACACGGCGGAAATCCGGAAATGATGGAGGAATATGCCCAGGTCCGTACACAGTTCTTTGATGCTATCGACTCATTCTTGGAAGGCCCTGCGGAAGAAGCTATAATCGACGACATCGACCGGGTGTTGGAATCAGGGCAGTTGGACCCTGAAAGCGCGGCTAACTATAAGGCCATTAAAGCTGAAGTACCGGAGGTATTCTCCACTGCCCGGGAGGTCTTTGAAAAGCTTTCGCAATCAAGAGACCGTTTGGACGAGGCGGTCCGCAACTCCTTTATCATAATCGGGCACGTAGGTACCTCAACTACTGATATCGGAGTTAACCCTTTTGCAAAAGAATATATGAATGTCGGTACCCACGCATCACTCGTGAATACCATACTTCAAAGAGATTTTCTCGATGAATTGCCGGAGTGGTATGCTATGCTGCTTGGATTAGCAGCCGCACTCTTGATCACTCTTCTTATCTGGAAAATGCAGCCCCTGCAGTCAATCATTGTAGGAACGCTTTTTCTCCTTTTAATACTAGGGGCCGATCTGGGAGTGTTTATCGGGACGGGAACCTATCTGCCTCCTGTTATTCCAATGTTCGCCGTATTCTTCACCTTTGTGACCCTTACCGTAATGAAATTTCTACAGACCGCGAAGGACCGCACCTATATCAGAAATGCCTTTAGCCATTATCTTTCCACCGACGTTATCAACGAGCTTCTCTCTGACCCGGACAAATTGACCCTTGGGGGAGATAAAAAAAATATGACCGCCCTTTTTACCGATGTAAGGGGTTTTTCTACCATCTCTGAGCAACTTGATCCTACCGAACTGGTCAAGCTGTTGAACGCCTATCTTACCGAAATGAGTGATATTATTATGGAAGAGCAGGGTACCATCGATAAATATGAGGGAGATGCGATTATCTCCTTTTTCGGGGCCCCCATCGAATATGATAATCATGCTGAAAAGGCAATTCGATCGGCGGTCCGAATGAAAAGGGCGGAAATGCTTTTAAACCATCGTTTTATTCAGGAAAAATTGTCCCCCGAAAAAGTATATACCCGGATAGGAATTAATACCGGTGAAATGGTAGTCGGTAACATGGGAACCGCCCAAAAGATGGACTACACCATCATGGGGAACTCGGTAAACCTTGCCTCCCGCCTCGAGGGAGTAAATAAGCAGTACGGTACATGGATTCTGGCCAGTGAAACCACCTACAAAGAGGGCGGAGCCGACTTTGCCGCCCGACGTCTCGATAGAGTTAGGGTGGTGGGGATCAATGAGCCGGTACGGCTCTATGAAATACTTGAAGAGAGGTTTGAACTCTCCGAGAAGGTCCTCGAAGCATTGGGCATTTTTGATAAAGGTTTGCAGGCCTTTGAAGAGTGGGACTGGGAATCGGCGAAAACCTATTTTCTCGAGGTCCTGGAAATTGTCCCTGACGACGGGCCTTCCCATTTCTATCTTGAACGGTGCAACAAATACATAAAGAAGGCACCTCCAAAAAACTGGGACGGCGTATTTTCGCTCACCCTTAAATAACACCTTTACAAGGGCGCATAGTGCGAATTGCTGTAGTGCGGTATTTTACTTTTTTAAGTTTTCATCTATGATCTTAACTAATCATGAACTCTTCAACACAGTCTTTTCCTTTAAGCTCTACAATTCTGTTGGTAGGCGTGTTCTTCATGACCTTCATTGGAAGAACCGTCCTTTCACCCCTTTTGTTACCTATTGAACATGAACTCGGACTAAGCCACGCAGAGGGAGGCTCCTTTTTTCTGGTTATCTCAATTGGCCTCATGCTGACGATGCTGTTTTCCGGGCTGCTCTCCCAACATATCAATCATCACACCACTATCACTATTGCTGTATGCATTACCGGTGCCGGACTCTTATTCATTGCTCTTAGTGGTACTCTATTCATCTTTAGAGTTGGTCTTTTTTTGATAGGTTCCGGGGCTGGTTTGTATCTGCCTTCAGGAGTAACCGCACTCACAGATGTTGTTCCGAAAAACCAATGGGGAAAGGCTATTGCCTTCCACGAGTTAGGGCCGATTTTCGGGCTTGCCACCGGACCTGTTTTTGCAGAAATCGCCCTTAGATATTCCGACTGGCGGAGTTTGCTCCTCGTATTAGGAGTAGTTTCTTTTCTCTTGGGAGGCTTGTTTGCCCGCTTTGCCCGGGGCGGCCGATTCCACGGGACCCCGCCGCAATGGCATGAACTGTATAAGATCATGAAAAATAAGCAATTTTGGATTATAGCTTTTTTCTTTGTGATGGCCATCGGCTTAGAGATGGGAGTTTATTCGATGCTCCCCGCTTATCTGGTTGATGCCCGGGGTATCAACCAGTCATTGGTAAACACCATGGTAAGTACTTCGCGACTTACTTCGCTGCTTGTGATTTTCGCCGCCGGTTGGCTTTCCGATCGGCTGGGATACCGTCAGGTCATTGCCTTTATCGCGGTAAGCGCCGGTCTTGTCACCGCAATGCTCGGTATGCGACAGCACTGGGCCCTGGTAGTTGGGGTGTATCTGCAGCCGATGCTGGTATCGGCCTTTTTCCCCGCCGGTTTTACCGCCCTGGCAGGGGTAAGCAGTCCCGCCCAACGGAACCTGTCAGTATCGTTGGTCATTCCGCTGGCCTACTTATTCGGAGGAGGAGCTTTCCCCACGATCATCGGATGGCTCGCCGAACGGGGGGCCTTCGGCGTCGGTTTTATTGGAATTGGCGTACTCACTGCAGCAGGCATTTTTCTTATTCCGGCTATGAAGGCTTCAACGGAAGGTGAATCGTAACTTTAGTATGAGGCTCACGCTCTACATATAGAGTACCGTCAAGCTGCCGAACAAGAGAAAAGATTAAACGCAATCCAAGCGAATGAGCAGTAGTAAAATCTATACCATCAGGAATCTTTTTTCCATTATTGGATATTTTTATAATTATCTCATTTTGATCGCCGGTCCTATACAGTGCGACTGAAAAACGCGGATCACTCTCGCCTGGAAACGCATGCTTTATTGCGTTAGTTGCTAATTCATTCAAAATAAGAGCTACACTTACTACAGCCTTTGTAGGCAGAGATATATCTTCAACTGAAGTCTCCATTTTTACATTTGTATCCTGGTAAAATGAGAAAATATCTTCTAACAAACCTTCAATGTACGAAACAAGATGAATGCTCTGCAATTCCGTAGTATGATACAGCTTTTCATGTATCAGCATTATAGTACGAACTTGATTACGAATGTCTGAAAGATCAACATTAGAACCGACTTCTTCCTGTTTAAGAGCAATAAGCGAGGAGACAAGGCTCAGATTATTTTTGATACGATGGTTCATCTCTATCATGAGACGCGTTTTTTCTTCTGAGGCAACCTTAAGCGTGCTTTCAGCCTGTTTTTGGACGGTAATATTGTATAAAGATAAGATGACACATTTACGACTTCTGATGTGCAGTGAGTTTACCTTGAAGCTGTAATACTCGGACTGTGAGGAAATATCTGTTACTACCCGTGCTTCACCTTCAACATACGTCTCATCTGATTTTTCACTCAGAACCGCTTTAATAGCCTGATCTAGAGCACATTCCGGACACCTCTCCGACGCACCACAGCCCTTTCGGTTTAGATACCGGTATTCACACCTGATAAAATCACCGCAGCGCATGCCCTTGACTTCGACCGTCTCATTTTCGAATAGTTCTTCAGCATAGGAATTGGAAAACAGTACTTTTTCATTCTCATCAAAAACGATCATTCCGATAGGAGCTGCTTGGATGATCGCATAGAGTTCTTCTGCACTGTCCACGGATACTGTACCGCCCGAATAGATAAGTCACCCCCTCGCTTACGCTTAATTGTTATTAAAAAAATCTTTACAGTCAATAGTTGCCGAAACTTGTATTGATTGGGATTTTAAATTATAATATCGCCACACTCATGGGGGATTAGCTCAGTTGGCTAGAGCGGTTGGTTCGCAATCAACAGGTCGTGGGTTCGAATCCCATATCCTCCACTACTTTTTTAGGGGGTGAAATGCGGGTCTTTATCGAGGCGCAAGCCGGTTCCCCCGATAAACACGATTACAACGAACAGACCCTGGAGTTCAAGGGCATTCGAACCGCCGTTGCTCCCTATCCCTATCCATACGGCTTTATCTATACCATTTTCACCCGTTATCCAGAAATGCAGGTACGGGTTGGAGAGCTGCTGCCGAAAGAGTCAGCTATAGGGTTTATCCGTCGCTTCGAGATAAACGCCTGAGGTTTTGTATCTTTCCGGTGGGGCGCAGGGTTACAGGGTAGATAGCTCCTAGGGCAGCTGGATCAGCAGGTATGACCCTACCAGGTTTTCCCAGCTTTCTTAAAGCACACGGGTTTGTGCCTAAAATCATTAAAAAATGACTTAATTAGTTAAAATTAATCCTGGACAAATTACATATATCTTATATAATATTTTTAATATCTTGCAATTGAGTTCATCTTTTCAAATACTTTAAATCATACAGCACCTAAATCGGGAGGTAACAATGAAACGTGTCTTTGCCAGGTTCATAATCTTTACTTTTTTGCTTATCATCTGGCTCTTACTCACCTATCCCTTCAGCTTTCAGGAGCTTATCGCCGGTGCAATTGTCAGTCTGCTGATTGTAATTATCGCCGCCGGGAGCATTCCGATATTTGCCGAGATGCGGACAGGTCCGCGGGCAATCAGCTGGGGAATTGCGTATCTGTTTGTGTTCTTCTTCGAGCTCGTCAGATCAAACCTTGATGTTGCCTTCCGGGTTTTACATCCGCGTCTCCCGATTCATCCCGGAATCGTCAAGGTCCGCACCACCCTGGGCAGCCGCATGGGCCGTCTGGCACTGGCCAATTCAATTACCCTTACCCCCGGTACGATTACTGTTGAGACGAAGGGTGAATACTTCTACGTGCACTGGATCGACGTGCGCGCCCGCAATATTGAAGAAACTACTCAAAACATAGTCTCTAAATTCGAGAGATATCTGGAGGTAATCTTTGGCTAATATACTGTTTTATACGGCCGTATCCATCGCCCTGCTGGCGGTTGTGATCTCCTTTTTCCGATTGCTGATTGGACCCAGTGCCGCCGACCGCACCGTCGCCCTGGACGGGATGACTATCATCTCCATCTCGGTTATTACCGCTATGGCGTATTTTCTGGGAAGAGTTATTTATATCGATGTTGCACTGGTATACGCCCTCATCAGTTTTCTGGGAGTAATCGCCATTGCACGTTTCATCGAAAGGGGGCTGTAATGGGACCTGAAGCGGTACTTGAACTTTTTGGCGGCCTGCTCTCGCTTATCGGGGCAGTATTTTTACTACTGGCTGCCATCGGCATTATCCGTATGCCCGATGTGTACAACCGGATGCAGACCGGAACCAAAGCCACTACCCTGGGCAGCATTCTGTTTCTACTCGGCATCGGCCTGGCGGAACCGGCCTGGCTGGGCAAAATTCTGCTGCTGATTGTTTTTATTGTGTTTACCAACCCGATTTCATCCCACGTGCTGGCCCGGGCGGCCCACTACCGCGGTATTC
>CAZDFY010000017.1:0-21651 GCA_964504785.1 uncultured Sediminispirochaeta sp.
AAATTTTTCACATTGCGAATGCTCACATTTTGTTTAAGATAGGTAGTTTATCTTAAAGATGGTGTGGGTATTCTCATTTTGGAAGTCTTATGACTTCCAAAATGAGAATACCTGTCTTGACAGAACTACCGCTAATAGGTATATTTTTTACACGTCGTGGGGGTGTAGCTCAGTTGGCTAGAGCGCGTGAATGGCATTCACGAGGTCATGGGTTCGATTCCCACCACCTCCACTACCTTTTTTATGCGGGAAAAGTTTTGAATGACCAATCTTACTCAGGAGATATGGATCCGGAAGTTGCCGAGTTGATGGGAATTGACGAGGACGACGGTGAAGAAACTCCTGATTTTGCCGATCTTTTCGGCGAACCAAAAGCTGACAAACTCGCTTCATCCGCCGAGGACATCGATTTAAACAAAAACAGTTTTCCCCAGATTGAAAAGTTTTTCAAGGACGAGCCTAGCCCCTTATTCTCTTCAACCGATTACTACAAGCAAGCTCTCTCCGGAGAGGGAGAACCGTCAAAACGAGTCCATTCTCTTTTGGCAAAGTTTCTCAATGTCCAGGATCCCAAAGAACGGTCTCTTTACCGCAACAAGCTTATCTCGGCGTACTGGAACCTCGCCGCCTCCGTAGCCGCTAAAATTCATACCAAGCTGCCCGAACCAAAACGCTATATGCTGCGCTACGGCTATTTACTGCCTACGGCGATATCAAAAGAGCAAAGAGATATTCTGGCAAAAATTATCGATGAAAACCATACGGGCGAACCGGTCCATTATATAGACGAGTGGCTGTTTAAAGTTGCAATGGGAAGAATCGGCCAATCCGCCCAGGACGAGGTTAAAATCTCGCAAAAAAATCGCGGTGACCGTATTATGGTACAGGCCGAAAAGGCCCGTGGTAATAGGGATGTACAAATAGGCCAGATCAAATCAAAAACCGCGGAACTTGAAGCATCGGAGGAGCTTTTAAAAACAAAAGCCGAGAACCTCAGTTCCCATCAGGCAATGGAAGAGTACCACGGCCTTAAATCACCCTATACGCCGGAACAGCGCAGTGCCTTGGGAGAAATAAACCAGATAGTAAAGCGGCTTTTCACTATCGATAAGGAACTCTCTTCCCTCTTTCATCAGCTGGAAGAGGCAGATCAACTAGTGGAAAAGCTGGAAAACAAAGCAGATGACCTTGGGGCACAGACACAGGTAGACGCAAAAACAATTGAGCAGGAATTTAACTCAATTCGACAAATGGCAAAAATGAGCGTCGGCCGGCAGGGGAATCATATACCCTTTCTCATGAAGCAGTACTTTCGCGCCCTCGACTTTGAAATTGGTACCCGGGAAAACGTTATTTCACAGCTTGCCGCAATTGAGCATCTTGACCCGGGAGTGTTTCTCCGCAGCTTCAAGCAACAGACAAACAGAATTGTTCCCCATATTATCCTTATCCCCTGTTACGGCGACCGGGGAATATGCTGGGAGCCCTTTGAAAAGTACAACCGGGCCACCAGCCGCGGGAGAGTAGCAATTCCCATGTACCCCAAAAACCTTCGTTCCGCCATCATCATTGCTATTGCCGACCTCCGTTGGCAAGTGGCAAAAGAGAAGGCCCAGCACTACTGGATGGAAGAGGGGCTTACAGGAAACTACTACATGTGGTTTGAAAGCCAAAAGCTTCGCGGCGACGTAAAGGAATACTTTATTCAGGATTATCTGTTGTGGATTACAAAAGAGAGTGAGGGCACCCAGAAACTCGACCGAGAGGTACGGGGAATTTTTTGGCGCTATATGCCCTTCCCCCAGGAACTAAAAGACACACTCCGCAACCGCGGCTTTGTGTATAACGAATTGTACAAGAAAGATAAAAACAGGGCCATCTCGGACGGATACTAAGCCGCCTTTCACCCGGGACACCGGCCCCCCACTGTACCTAGTACAGACTGTCCCGAAGCTTAGCGCTTTTTTACTACTTCTTGCGCGGAGAAAAAATAGGGTGGAAATATTTCTCCATATCAATCTTATTCGACAGGATTTTAATTGCCCGATGATATATAAAAAACGCCCCTGCTATTGATGCGACAAAGAGCAGTAAAAATAAAATCTGAGCTGTCCCTGAGGCGATATTTTCACCGGCAAACGCGCTGATCAATGCCAAACCGATGGTGAGTATAAGAATCATCATAATAATATTAAAAACAGTTGCTCCCAATACGAACAACAACGTATTTACCTTCTTATTCATTTGAATCTCCCTTTTCAAAAATAAATGAGGCCGCTAATAAAATACCGGCTACAACCACCGAAGAGTCGGCTACATTGAAAGTCGGCCATCGTTCAAGCCCGAATAAACCATAAAAACGAACATCTATAAAATCTACTACCCCCGCCGGCCTGAACAGACGGTCGATCATATTTCCGAATCCGCCTCCAATTATACCGGCAACAGCCCATCGCTGCAGGTTGGTAAATTCCTTGGTTTTAATAAAGTACACCACCAGGACCACCAATAATAGTAACGGCAGTACCACAAAAAGCACTGTTTTGGTCTGTTCTGAAAGTGCATTTCCTATACTAAAGGCTATTGCCAGGTTCCTTGTATGAATAATCCGCAAAAAGCCGTCGAAAAAGGAATACCCGATAGTGTGCAGGGGAATGTGCGCTACAATCAGCGCCTTTGTGATCTGGTCCACAATGATAATTGCCAGAGAGAGCCCTAGGGGCCGTAAAGTAGCACGCGATTTACGCGCAGGTATAGCTGTATCCATTATTTTATCCTGTTTTATAGTCCTGTGGGTACATCTACAAAGGTGGTCGCCAAATCGGTTTCCGAACCAAGCTTCTTCATTAGGTTTAGTACTCCGTAGGTTTCGGTATGATAATGTCCGGCGGAGATAAGGTTTATACCGCCTTCAATACACGTGTGATACACCTGGTGGTTAAGCTCACCGGTGATATACAAATCAAGCCCCTCTTCCAGGGCCTGGCCGACCTCTTTATCAGCCCCCCCCGAGATAATCCCAACACTCTTTATTCGTTCAGGACCAAAGGGCAAGACGCCCAAGGCACTCTCACGGGTTATTTCCAACTTCTTCAAGACATCTTCAATATTCAGTTCTGAGGGTAACTCGCCCTTTACGCCGATTTTTACTCCATGATAATCACCAAAGGGGGCCCTCTGTTTGAGGCCGATAGCATCCGCTATTCCTGCGTTATTTCCCACTACCGGCTCCATGTCGAGGGGAAGGTGAGCTGCATACAGCGCAAGTCCCTGGTCAAGCACATACTTGACCCGACGGTAATGCTCACCGGTTATGGCGATCGGCTTTCCCCAGAACAATCCGTGATGAACACAGAGAAGCTGGGCTTCCGCCTGGGCCGCCCGTTGGAAACTTGCCATACAGGCATCTACCGCAAAGGCCACCTTGTGAATCTCCGCCCCGGGGTCTCCCACCTGCAGTCCGTTGAGGGAATAGTCGGTCCGCGCTACTTCCTCAATCGGCAACAAAGAGTTAAAATACGTTACTACTTCACTTAATTGCATAGCTCCATTATAGTAGGGCGTACATAATTTTCAAGGCCCCGCGCAGCCCTGCGTGCACAGCCCCGAGCTGTCCTGCTTGACAAGCTTGACAGCCGCGTAACAGAATTTCTATAGACTTGGTATACTGAGAGAAAACGGAGAGAAAATGGAACATCGCGAACTTCCTGCCGATCAAATATCTATATCGATTGATGTGAGTGAAATCGAAGAATTAGAAAAGAATATTGAGTTGCCCGACATAATTGGCCAGCCTCGAGCGATCCGGGCTTTAAAAATGGGTACTGAAATACGGGCGCGGGGCTACAACATCTTCGTAACCGGCCAATCTGGGACCGGACGCACCACCTCAATTAAAAAGGTCCTCTCACAACACACATCAAAAGATGTTCCCCTGAAGGATATTCTCTTTGTGTACAATTTTGCCGAGCCCGATTATCCGCAGGTGCTGTATCTCCCCCAGGGCGAAGGAAAGGCCTTCAAACACTCCGTCCACCAGCTGGTGGAGGACATGAAGGGGCTTATTCGAAAAAAGCTTGACAGTGATACCTATAAACAGGAGCGGGACCGTCTGATAGGCATGATCGAACAGGAAGAGAACCGTTCCCTTACCGAGTTTGAAGAGAAAATAAACAGTGAAGGCTTCAAACTGGTACATATCCATGAAGAAGACAGCGAGGCAACAGATATAGTCCCTGTATACGAGGGGCACGCCATTGATTTTGAAGAACTGCAGAAGAGAGACAAAGAGGCCTGGAACAGGACCCGTGAACGCTACTATCAGTTGATGGACGAAATGCGTCACCTTTTTCAAGAATTAAAGGATGGGCGGTCGGCACTGGAGAAGGAGCTGGAAATCCTCCAGATCGAAACGGTAAGCCCCGGAGTTGAAGAGGAAGTAGATCGCTTGAAAGAACACTATACAGATAAGGCGGTCAACGGGTATCTCGAAGCCCTCAAGGGCGATATAGTCCACCATTTGTTTCTCTTTCTGCGGGAACAGCCGGAGGACGACAGCGGCAACCCCGCACTGGTCCGCTACGGGGTAAATGTACTGGTAGACAACAGTAATACCCAGAATGTACCAATTATCTTCGAGCACCACCCGACGGATACTAATTTGTTTGGTACTATTGAAAGCCGCCTCGATCTGCATGGCCGCAGCCGCCGGAACTTTATGATGATTAAGGCCGGCTCCCTCGTAAGGGCTTCAGGGGGGTTCCTTGTGTTAAATGCGCAGGATGTGCTGCGGGATGAGGAGCTGTGGGACCACCTAAAACGGGTGCTCCAAAACGAACAGGTAGAAATTCAGCCGGGTGAACATGTGGTGAGCTTTCAATACACCATGATAAAACCTCAACCAATTAAGATAGACACCAAAGTTATTGTGGTCGGGGCGGAAAATCTCTACGACTACCTTTACAACAGGGACACCGATTTTCACAAGCATTTTAAGATCTCCGCCGAATTCGACTCGGTTATGCCCCTTTCCCAGGACAATCTTGCCAGGTATATCGGCTTTATCCGGATGATTCAGAATGATGAGAAACTCTTGCCCTTTGAAAACGGGGGAATTGCCCGGATCGTGCAGTACGGTATTCTCCTTGCTGAACAGCGGGATAAAATAAGCACCCAATTCTCTTTAATTGCCGATCTGCTCCGTGAAGCAAGCTATTGGGCAGGAAAAATGGGACAAAAAAAGGTACGCCGTGAAGCGGTCGAGAAGGCCTTGAACGAACGAAAATATCTTGCCGGCCTGCCTGAGGAAAAAATGGTGGAAATGATTTCTACCGGTGAAATCAGCATGCAGTTCAGTGAGAAAAGAATCGGTACTATAAACGGGCTTGCTATACACGACCGGGGATACTACAGTTTCGGGCTTCCTACGGTAGTCTCCGCCCGAGTGGCCCCCGGGAATGAGGGTATTATCAACATCGAAAGAGAAGTCGGACTCTCCGGTGAAATCCATGATAAATGGGTGCTGATCCTTGAGGGGTATTTAAGAAACAAATACGCCCATTCTTTTCCCCTTTCTATGTATGCGAGCCTCTGTTTTGAACAATCCTACAGTGAGATCGACGGAGATTCCGCCTCCGCCGCCGAGGTGTATGCCCTGCTCTCAGCGGTAGGAGAGATGCCCTTTGAACAGGGAATTGCGGTGACCGGTTCTGTAAACCAGATGGGAGAAATCTTGCCGGTCGGGGGGATTTCAGAGAAAATTGAGGGGTTCTTTTCTATGTGCAGGCTCTTCGGGCTCAAGGGCACGCAGGGAGTTATTATACCCGCAAAAAACAGCACCAATGTGATGGTAAATGATGATGTGAAAGAGGCACTAGAGCAGCATAAATTTCATATTTATCCAATCGAGACAATCGATGAGGGTCTGGAAATTCTTACAGGTGAGGCGGCGGGAAAGCGGACCCTTCGAGGGACCTTTCCGAAGGACTCTATCAACGCCCATATTGAGCATCGGCTGAAGGAAATGGCAAATCAGGTAAAAAATTATTCCGGCTAATTATTCCAGTTAATTATTCCGGAAAAAAAAATTTAGAGCTTGACTTTCATTTTTCTACACTTATGATAGAATACGTAAAATTAAGCGAAATTAAAATGGCGGGTGGTATGTATGTCTCCAGCAGTGAATACTGAACAAGTAAAGAAAGCTATTCGAAGCTCAGTCCCATTGGCAATAAAAACTTATACTCTTCCCCATGAAACAGAGGAGTATCTGGAGGAAATACTTGCATACTTCCTGCGGGAATTCGGACAAGATCACCTTAAGGATCGAATTGCATACTGCATGAAAGAGCTGGCGGTAAACGCTAAAAAGGCAAATACAAAGCGGGTATACTTTCAGGAGAAAGAACTCGATTTGAGTAATCCGAAAGAGTATGAAGAGGGTATGCGTACTTTTAAGGACGAGACCCTGTCCAACATACAATATTATCTTGAAAAACAGAAAGATGCAGGTCTCTACATCAAGATAGTGTTTCAGGTAAAACAAAAAACCTTCACCCTCAGTATTAAAAACAACACCGAAATTTCCCGTAAAGAACAGATGCGGGTCTACGACCGGATTGCACGGTCCAGGGCCTTTGAAACAATGGAAGAAGCGCTGTCGACGGTTATTGACGATTCGGAAGGTGCGGGGCTCGGTATTGTAATTCTTGTACTCATGCTTAAAAAAATCGGGCTGGATGAAGATTCCTTCGACATAGATGTAGAAAACGGTGAAACCGTAGCCCGCATTACTATTCCCTTTGCTGAAATACATGCTGAAAGTCTGGATGTACTAAGCGAAGAAATTGTAAATGAAATCAATGAGCTTCCCCAGTTTCCGGACAATATTCTTCACCTTCAAAAGCTTATCAACGATCCCGACTCGGAAATCAGCGCCATAGCCCGTGAAATAAGTACCGACCCTTCGCTTACCGCCGATCTTCTGAAGGTGGTCAATTCTGCGCAGTTTATGCTGCCTAAGAGGGTCGACAATATTGTGGAAGCGGTCAAACTGGTCGGTCTCAGGGGTCTCAAAAACCTGCTTTACTCCTACGGTACCCAACAGATACTGAACCAGCAGATGAAGTGGCTGTGGAACCACTCCTATAAAACCGCTTTCTACGCCTATAACCTTGCCAAAAACTTTAAACGTAAAAAAGACCTTCTGGATGATGCCTATGTAGGTGGAATTCTCCATGATATGGGTAAAATCATCTTTTCGGAGGTACACCCTCAACTTTTAGAAAAGATTTCCAGCTTCTGCGAAGAGCGTGAAATAGATCGGGAAATGTTTGAAGATCTCTCGGCCGGCTTAAATCATGCTGAAATCGGCGGACGTATAGCTGAAAAGTGGAACTTTCCCGCCACCCTCATAGAGGCGATTCGCTATCACCATGAACCCACAAACTGCGACCCTTCTATGCGGGATGTAGTGTATACCGTCTACCTGGCAAACGCACTGGTAAACCTCGCAGATGGTGAGATTACCTACGAGCAACTCAACCCGACGGTACTGCGCAGCTACGGAATAAAGAATGAAGACCAGGTACAACTGATTGTAGAACGCCTGTCTAAAGCATTTGAACAGGAAGCCGCCAAACGAGAAAGCATGTAATATAACGCAAGAACAGGTGATTTCCGGGCGGGGTCACTCTCACTCTGGAAGTCATGGCCCCGCTTTTAATGAAAACTCTTCAGAAATTCCGCTTCTACCTTGACTCCTCTTTATCTATATATTATATTTTCTATACATAAAATACTTGATAGAATTTATTGGAGGTACGCTATGGCAGTTGCCCTTTATTCAACTCCCACATGCGCCTATTGCAGAAAGGCTAAAGATTATTTACGCGAAAGAAAGGTCAATTTTACTGAATACAATGTTGCATCTGATCAATCAAAGGCAGATGAAATGGTGAAAAAATCCGGCCAAATGGGTGTCCCTGTACTTGATGTGAACGGACGCATCATTGTCGGCTTTAATCAACCGGAGATTGAGCGTGCATTGCATCGCTAATTTCATACATACCCCCTAATCCCTTTTTTCTCACCGCAGAATCTACGGTTCTGCGGTGTTTTTTTTAAAAATGTTGAAGCAGTGGACCATATAATCCAGTCATAAAAAGTAGAAGGAGGGATATATGAAACCACTTTATACAGTCACACGAATCAATGCGCAGATAGTACAACAAAGGCTCTATGTGCAGGCGTCCCTGGGGCAAGTTGGAGGGGACACGGAAATTGAGGCGTATCTTCCCGCACGAGAGACCGCCGCTCTGCTGCCCCGGGAAATCCTCATAGGGAAAGGCAGCGGTGCTCCCGAAACAATTTTGGATATTATGAATGAACTATTGGAAAAACTGGCCGCCGGAAGGACCGTAAAGATCTGGGAGTATCAGGGAAAAATCTACTTCAGCTTTCTAAAGTGGAATACCCTGCGCATAGGAGACCCGGCGGCCTGAGGAGGCTGAAAGCACCGGCAGGCCGGCAGCCCTGCATAACGGCAGACCGGCAGGCGCCTGTTACCCTCTCTAAAACCTGCTAAAAGCCGCTACAAACCGCTTTGCCAGGCGTGCAGAAGTATCCCGCAGGCTACCGCAACGTTGAGGGAGGCCTTTGCGCCGCGGAGGGGTATCGACACAATTCCCGCACTCTCCTCGGCAATGCGTCGCGCCTCCGGGCTTATGCCCAGCTCTTCCGAGCCCAGGACTGCTGTCCCTTCGGAGGGGAAGACAAACTGCTCTATCGGGGTCCCCCCCAGTTCAAGGGCAAAGACCGGGCCCTCCGCGGCCAGATTTTCCAGTGCCTCAACCTGCCACGGAACCGCCTCTGTTGCCCCCATCGACGTGCGAAGCGCCCGGGTGTGCCCGGGATCGGCGGTAAAATTTGAGAGATACAACCGCTCTACCCCAAAGGCCTCGGCGGTACGAAAGATGGAACCGACATTGTAGGGGGAACGGAGGTCGTCCAGAAACAACGAGAGGGGAAGCAGCGGTTTTTTAGAGCGGGAAAGCTGCCTGCTTTCGGGATCGTAAAAGTCCCAGTCCGCCGGCACAATCCCCAGGGCCGCCATAATTCCGTATCGTACATTATGCAGGGTATGGATGTACTGCTTTGAATTTTCTATTGGTAAAGCCATGAGCTTATCAACTTCACCCCGGAGCTGTGCAGAGAGGAGCTGCTCTTCAGCGGCAAGCTCCTTCATCACCTGCCCCATATAATACTTGTCCAAAGTATCATCCCGGGATAAGCGCTTCTCCCACTCTTCAAGCATTGTAATAATTTTTCTCACCCTTGTTTTTGGAGGAAGGGTTCTCAGCTTATAAATGGTAATCATTGGGTACACAAAGGTGGGGCTGATCTACACACCGGCCACATTTAAAGGGCATCCTTAAGAAAAGAGAACAGCTCCTGGCTGGACACCGGTTCCGGTAAGGCCTCTAGGAAGGGAATTTCCAAAAGTTTTGCTGCAATATGGGAAAGATGTTTTTCTTCCACCCCTACTTCACTCAGGCGACCGGGAAGTTGATCGACCCCCAAGGAGGTTCTCAAAGATTCAACCACACGATCGGCGGCGGCCACCACCGAAAGCCCCTTCAGGTTTTCACCCAGAATATTCCCCATTCTGGCCACTTTTTCCGGACAGACTTTTATACCGTACTCCAGCACATAGGGCAGTAAGATGGTAGCAATAATCGGCTGCGGTACGTGGACCAGCCGTCCAAGGCTATATGAGGCTGCCGTTCCCCATCCGGGGGAGCTCATGGAAAGCCCTAAACCGGCAAAAAAGCCGGCCTGTTGGGCTTGAAAGAGGGTTTCAACCGCATCGGGGGTCTGGAGGTGGGCAGGCAAGGTATTGACGGCACCCCCAATTGCCCGTAGCGAAAGTGTTTCCGAAAAAAAAGTTGCATCCCGGGAAAAGTAGCTTTCCACCGCCAACAACATGGTGTCCAAGAGTGCTGCGACCCGGTATTTTCTGGAGAATTCCTTTAGAAGGGCGGGGTCCTGAATGACTGAGCAGGGGCGAAAATTCTCTACCCGCAAAAATCGGGCGCTTTTATCATAGCGATCCCCCAAAATCATCCCCCCGTTAAACAGAAAGGGGCTTCTGGAGACCGCCGGTATTTCCACGTAGGGAAGGCTCTCGCCCTGTTCCGGCAGACCATCGTACAGCTGCTGAAGCTCTCCACGACGGGGGGTAAGCAGCGCCACCGCTCTGGCAACGGAAAGAGCATCCACATCGCCGTAACCGATCACCCCTTCAATATAACTGATGCGGGCGATCTCCATGACCTCTTCAACTATAGAATCACTTGAATAAGGGGTGATTTCCGGTGCTACGATAATATCGAGCCCCTGCGCCTCTGCGTTTTTTTGAATACTCTTTAAACCGGCACCATCCTGGAGGTGGGAATTTGTTACCAGCAATACCCTTTTACTGCCCTTGAAACATGAGCGTTCAAGCTGGGAAATCGCACCGTAATAACAGAAAGTACGGCTTGGTACATATAATTCAAGATCCTTCACTCGTTCCAACCCTCAATATAATATTTTACGCACAAAAAAAGGCAGAGAGCCTATCCCTGCCTCGTTCCTTCTTACAGTATTACTCTCCTGCAGAACGGATCAACTTATGTCGAACATCTTCATTACTGAATCAGCTACTTCATCCACGATTTTATCGTTTATATAATTGGGGTCCTTAAGTTTCTCTTTTACTTCAGCCACTCGATCCCACCTGATATCGTCCGCCGCCTTTACCTGCTCGGCAATCTTATACACTTCACCCATTGTTTTTGCATCTGCGGAAATGTTGATTGAATCCTTCGGGTCCGTCTTTTCCGCTTTATGCGCTTTGTGGTTCTTTGTAAGCTTCGATATTGGATCGATAGGTCCTATTCCATCAATGTTCATTGCCGACTCCTACCTTTCACTTTACTTATCGTCATCTTCCCTTAATATGTTAACTCTTTTTCCGTCCGGAAACAAGTAGCGCGAACTCCCCTTTCAGAGAATTTCTTGATTCTAACTGTTCCAGCACCTCCGACGAAGCACCATTGATAAATTCCTCATGGAATTTCGTCATTTCTCTACCAATTAATACTTGCCGCTCAGGTTCTTTTTCGGCTATATCCGCCAAAATCTTCAGTATTCTATGGGGAGATTCGTAAAGAATAAAATTTTCTTCTCTTTTTAGCAGTTCTGATATTCTTTTACTCCGTTTTCCGCCCTTGGGACTCAAAAAACCGTCGAAGGTAACTGTCCTGCCCCCAAATTCCGACACGCTTAATAGAGTGGTGAAGGCGGATACCCCGGGTATCGGTACTACCGGATACCCCGCAGCCCGAATTTCAGCCACCAGCCTCTGGCCGGGATCGCTCAACCCGGGGGTTCCGGCGTCGCTCACATAGGCTGCATCCTGATCTTCAGCCAGTCGCTCCAGAAGGCGGCCGGCCGCCTGCACCTCATTCTGGGACCGGCAGCTGATAAGGGGTTTTGATATTTCGAAGTGGGTGAGAAGCTTGCGGGTGTGCCGGGTGTCCTCGCAGGCAATGGTATCGACGCTCCTCAACACTTCCAGTGCCCGTAGTGTGATATCACCTAAGTTCCCAATTGGAGTTGCTACAATAAAAAGCGTTGCCACAAGCTCATTGTACCCGGTACAATAGGATAGGGCAATAGGAGGGGGCAATTGACCGAGGACCCACTCTAAAGGAGATACACGTATCGAAATTGTAGTTCTTTTTTTAACAGGGGCTGTTATTACCGCTCTTCTCGTGTTTGGTGTCAAAAGCGGGGCGGAAAAAATGCGAAATGCCCGTCTTAGTAAAGAACCGGTGGTGGCAAAGGTATATTCCGAAGAGGAAGAGCGGCTGCGCACTAAGGCGCAGGGCCCCGGGTTTCACCGATGTCCCTTATGCGGAACAGTACTGGAGAAAGCGGAAAAGGTAAAAAGTGTGCTCTATCCGGGTAAACCCGACGGTATGATGGAAATTTACGGCTGTCCCTACTGTTATTCGGGAAAAAGCGGGAAAGCCGCGGGCTACTCTCCCTCCGGCAGACGTCTTAAACCGAGGGTCTGCCCCGTGTGCAAAAAGGAGCTGCCCCGCAATGGGCTGGTATACGCACGTTTTTTTCAAGACCGTGAGCGTCGCCATGCCCATGTAGTGGGCTGCACCCAGTGTTATACCCGCCGACGGCGCTAATCAGGAAGCTGTACCGGTTCACCCAAGAACCGTGGACCGGTGCGAAACACATACACATCCATAACAGCCTTCACCTTGGCAAAGACCTCACGCAGCAGAACTTTTATGCCGAACGCTGCGGGAACATTACCGGCGGCGTACCCCACCGCCTCGAGCCCCTTGCGGTGAGCGATAAACACCGCCCGCCGGCCGTGAAACTCCTGGGTGATAATGGTGACACTCCGCCGGCCGAAGACCTCTTTACATCGTACTACGGAGTCGAGGGTCCTAAACCCCGCGTAATCGAGGTAAATATGGTCCGACGGCACCCCGCGAGCCTCCAGTTCCTCTTGCATACCCTTGGGTTCATTGTAAGAGCGTTTAGAATTGTCCCCGCTTACAATGATGTACTCAATTTTACCGGCCCGGTAGAGTTGCTCCGCCGCTTCGATCCTATGCTTGAAGTAGGGATTGTTCCCCCCGCCGCGTAAATACCGGCTGGTCCCCAGTACAAGCCCTGCGCTGTTGTAGGGTACCGAATCGATAGAATCGTACATATAATTGGAAGTAGTAGCGACTATGTGATAGTTACTGAACACAATGAGCACTACAAGGCTGATCCATAAAAGATGTATCATATAAGTTCGCCGTTTCAAATGAGGGGATTATATTGAATTTAATAGGCTTCGTATACAACTTTGACGACTTGAACAGCAATAATTAGTAATGGTAAAGTCTTGCCATGGAAAAGATGAAACGAACGGCAACATGTGGAGAATTGAATACATCAAGGACCGGTGAAGAAGTGGTCCTAAACGGGTGGGTCCACCGTACCCGTGACCACGGGGGCATTCATTTTGTAAGCCTTCGTGATCGTTACGGTGTTACCCAGGTAGTGATAGACGAAGACGCCCCCGAGGCGCTAAAGGCAATAGCCCGGGATGTAAAGCGTGAGTATTGCATTGCGGTAAGGGGTGTAGTTCGGGCACGACCGGAGGAAATGGTAAATCCGGATATGAGCACCGGCGATATCGAAGTGCAGGGGAGAGAAATTGAAATTCTCAGCCGCTGCGAACCCCTGCCTTTTAATATTGACGAGCGTACCGATGCCAAGGAGGAGCTACGCCTTACCTACCGCTACTTGGACCTGCGCTCTTTCAGTATGCAGCGAAAAATAAAACTGCGCGCCGATGCCACTTTTGCGGTCCGAGAATATCTGAAGGGCCGTGGTTTTATGGAGATAGAAACCCCCTCGATGATTCGCTCTACCCCGGAGGGGGCCCGGGACTTTTTGGTCCCCTCCCGTATCCATCCCGGCAAATTTTACGCCCTGCCCCAGAGCCCGCAGCTTTTTAAACAGCTGTTGATGGTCTCCGGGTTTGACCGTTATTTTCAGATTGCCCACTGCTTCCGCGATGAAGATGCCCGGGGGGACCGCCAGCCGGAGCACAGCCAAATCGATATGGAGATGAGTTTTGTCTCCAAAGAAGAGGTCTTTGAGGTAGTTGAGGGAATGCTCTCCCATGTATTTAAGGAGAGCCTTGGAATAGACCTTGAAATTCCCTTTGCCCGCCTTAGCTATCACGATGCAATGAACCTCTACGGCAGCGACAAGCCCGACCTGCGCTACGATCTTCATATGCGAGACTTCAATGATATCGCCGCAAAGAGCGGCTTTAACGCCTTTAAGTCGGTGGTGGAAAACGGCGGATCGGTAAAGGCCCTGGTGGCCCCCGGCTGTGCCTCCTACTCCCGCAAGCAGATTGACCAGCTGGAAAAAGACGCCAAAGTATACGGTGCGAAGGGCCTTGCATGGATGAAGGTGACTGAAGAGGGGCTCGACGGGGGAGTTGCAAAATTCTTCTCCGAACAGGCCGACGATATTATCAACTACTTAAGCGCCGAAGCCGGCGATTTGATTTTAGCTGTCGCGGACAAGTGGAATACCGCCTGTACTTCTTTAGGTGCCGTCCGTTCGCGCCTTGGCAAGGACCTCGGATTGACCACACCGGGTACCTTCCGATTTGGCTGGATAGTAGACTTCCCGCTCTTTGAGTGGAATGAAGATGAGGGCCACTGGGAAGCGGCCCATCATATGTTTACCATGCCCCAGGAACAGTACCTGGACACTATGGAGCAAGACCCGGGGGCGGTAAAGGGAGACCTCTACGACCTGGTGTGTAACGGCTACGAGATGGCCTCCGGCTCCATCAGGATCCACGACCCGGAGATCCAGAAACGGATTTTCAACATTGTCGGGTTTTCCGAGGAAGAGGCGGAACGCCGTTTCGGTTTTCTGCTGAAGGCCTTTCAATACGGACCACCCCCCCACGGCGGTATAGCTCCCGGGCTTGACAGGCTGATTATGGTAATGGCCGAAGAGGAGTCGATTAAAGAGGTAATTGCATTTCCTAAGAACAATGTAGGCGCCTCACCGATGGACGATTGTCCCGCGCCGGTTGATGAGGACCAGCTTGAGATGCTGCACCTCCAGCTCAACCTGCCGGAAGAGGATGAAACCGGGACGGAAGGCAGCGGTCCTGCCGGTTAGTGCGTCCTGTTAGTACGCGCTGTAAGGCTGTACTTCACGAATGTCGATTTTCAAACGGACCCTCGAATGGTACCCCCCCGCATCGATTACGGTGTAGGGGGGTTCTGTTAAAGCGACCGATGCTTTGATGCGACGGGGCTTGTTTTTGTAGCGGGGCCGCAGATGCTCACGGAGGGCGTTTTTGATTGCCTGGTTAAAGGATTCGAATTTTGCCCTGTAACCGCCCTGCAGGGGCTCCGTGCCCCGCCCGGCGGCTACTGTGAGGGTATTGCTCCCCCAGGATTGAAGACGCCGCTGTTGAAAATCGGCAAGATTGTAGCGAACATGGACAAAATACTTGTTATTGCTCGTACGGACCTGAAGTACCCGCAGAGAAGGGTCGCCGTGGGGAATTTCCGCCCGCGCCTCGATAACCAGTTCTTCTTCAACTTTACGCTCGCGGTCCTGGGGAGTATATAGCACATCAAAGCCGTAGATCATCCCTGACAGTACTATTCTCGCCTCTTCCAGGGTCCGCCGAATCGCCTCCTCCTGGGAAATGACGCCTGTAGAGATAAGCGGTTCTACGGGGCTGTCCCGGGTATCCGCGGCGGGGGAATTCGGCTGAAGGCCCTCCATTATAGGGTCAAGCTCGGTCCAGAACTCGGCGGTGATAATATCTCTATCCCCGGGGTATGCCCACACCCCCGACGACACACCGCCATCGCTCCGGCCCGGTCCAAGGAAAAGCACTAGTAGACTGGTGAAGAAAACAGCGACGGCAGTGCTACGTCGGTGGTTGAGAGAGGCTGTTATCGCCAACGGCCTCCCCTTCTTCCACTTGTGAAAGAATCCATGGGATTAATTCCCATTCGAATGACCAGATACAAATAGGCAAAGGCAAAACCTGCGAGATGGGTCAGGTGCGCTACTCCGCTTTGCATACTGAAAACCTGATTAAACAGCTCGATTGCCGTATAGCCGATTACCAGCACCGGTGCACGGACCGGCAGGATTCCGAAGATATAAATATTGGCGTGGGGGAAATAGACGGCAAAGGCCAGGAGTACGGCAAACACTGCTCCTGAGGCGCCAAGAAGGATAACCCCGTACATTCCCGTCAGAATATAGACTATAAACGAAAAGATACCCGCCAGCAGTCCAGTAACCAGATAAAAGAGCAGAAATTCGCTGCTGCCCATCCGTCGCTCAACCTGAACACCGAAAAAGAAGATGCCCAGCATGTTAAAGAGAATGTGGGAGAACCCCGCATGGGTGAACATGTAGGTGAAAAACTGCCAGATAAAGCCTTTTTGCAGAACTAAACCTGGTATTAATGCCGTATAGAAGCGGCTGTGGGGGCTTATGTAGTTCAACATAAAGATAAGCACATTGACTACAATAATCCCAAAGGCTACATTATTGTAGGTATACCGAAAGGGTTTGCGTAGGATTGATTGTTTCATAATCAGAAGGTAGTAAGTTTTCCCGAAGCGGTCAAGCGGTTTATCATTTTGGGTATATACTGGAGGATACTATGAAACGCAGCCGTCCCGACCACTACACGGATAAGGCAAAGAAAGCCGGTTACCCCGCCCGGTCAGTGTATAAATTAGAGGAGATCCAGAAAAAATTCCAGATCCTCAGCCGCGGCGACAGGGTTCTTGATATTGGGGCTGCTCCAGGGAGCTGGAGCATGTATGCCTCCCGGCTGGCTGGGCCTGAGGGCAGGGTTGTAGGGGTCGATCTTAAGGAGTATATGGTCCCCCAGGGGTGTAAGAATATTGAAATCCTTACGGGGGATGCCTTTTCCCCGGAAATGGCCGAGAAGTTAGCTGAGAGGGGGCCCTATGAGGTGATAATGAGTGACGCCGCGCCGGCTACCACAGGAAACAGGATGATCGATACCGCCCGATCTGCGGGTTTAGCCGAAGAGTGCATCGCGACCGCAGAGGGCTTGCTGAGGGAAAAGGGGAATTTAATAATCAAACTGTTTCAGGGGGGAGAGGAGCAGGAAATTTTGCAGCAGCTTCGCGGCGCTTTTAAAAGCGCAAAACCCTTTAAGCCGAAGTCCAGCCGCAAGGATTCCTTCGAAGTTTTTATGGTAGCTACGGGTTTTCGGGGGCGGCCCGGGGATGGGGCTGCCCGGGATGAGCCTAGGGAGGGCAACTATGGGTAAAAGGAACAGCAGAGAAAGGGGTCTCCAGGGAGATTACCTCCCAGGAAGCCGAATAACTAGAAACGGGAAACCGGGTCCTCGCCGGCGAAGTTTTTCTCCATTCGCATACCTCCTGTTGGCTGCTGCGGGTTTATTTCTGTTCTCCGGGTGCCAGAGTATGGGCGGCGACGGATACAACGCCGCCGGTGTTGCCGAACAGCTTCAGAGAAGCGGCGCCGAGGGAGAGGACCGACTGAACCGTATTCAGGCGAAACTGGTAGAGGGGGCCCACTCAATTAGGGGCCGCTCCCAACTGAATGTTGGCGGAAGGCGCTTCAACACGGATTGTACCGGTACGGTGTTGGCAATCTACTGGTTTGCCGGCATAGACCTTAGCACGCCATTAGCCGACTACCGAGGCAACGGGGTTACCCGCCTGTACCGCTTCCTTGAGGAAGAGCGGGCACTCTACAAAACCAGGCGCCCGAAACCTGGGGATATCATTTTCTGGGACAACACCTACGATCGAAATGATGACGGCCGGGTTAACGATTATCTCACACATACGGGAATGGTTGTTGAGGTTGAAAAGGACGGTACGGTCCACTATGTACATCATAACTACCGTAAAGGGGTGGTTTTTGCCCGCATGAATCTTTACAGGCCGGGGGTACATATAGAAACAATTGACGGGAGACAACAGCTAATAAACTCACCCATGCGAATGCGGGGTTCACCAAATTACGATAAGTGGCTTGCCTCGCAGCTCACCCGCTCCTTTGGGCGTGCCTGGGAGGCGGTTGACTCGTCGGCCTTTTTAGGGGGCTAAATATCCTTCACTTCATTCTCTAGGAGTTCAACAACATCTTTAAATTGAGGTCTGTTTTCCTCATCAATGTCCATTAAGGCTTTGTGGGCTTTTATGAGCATTTGGAGATCCTCTTTTTTATCATGTTCCTCATCGGGTATTTCCTTTAGGTCGTCAACACCCTTCATATCCTCAACGATGGTAAAAAGCTTGTTAAAGCGTACACTGCGGAGGATTTCGTTTATATCTTCGTTCGGAGATACAATGGTCACATGCATATTTGCATTGTGACGGGCCCTGCCGGCAATTTTAGCAATAAGCCCTAAATTGGTGCTGTCTATATAGGTAGCTTCCGAAAGGTCGATTACTACGTTCTTGAAACCCCTCTCCATCAGCCCGTCTACAAAATGATCGAAGCCGGAGCTGGTGGTGTATTTCAAATTTCCCACCATTTTAATATAGGTAATATCGTCCTTCTCGGCGTAAAAATATCTACCTCGTTCCATAATCGGCACTCCTCTTCAACATAAGAAAAGTAATATCGTCAGGAAAACTGTACTGCCGGGAGAGGCCCAACTGTTCGGTTAATTCCTGAAGGTTAATGTCCGGGCGACTAAAAATATGTCGTATTAAATTACGCTTTTCCTTTATCGAGGCCTGGGGAAGGAGCTCCAGTATTCCATCGGAAATAATCAACACACATGATTCCTGGCCGATTGATAGGTGCTCTTCGACAAACTCCGGCTCAACAAACAGCCCCACTGGAGTACCCGCAGGTTCCAGGGGCTTAATCTTTCCATTTTCCCGCAAAAGGGGATAGGGAAACTGACCGCAGTTGGTATAACGCAAAGTATTTTGCTTCTGATCTAGTACCCCATAGAAAATAGTTAAGTACTTTCCAAAGTTTTCACGTAATATCTCGCTGTTCAGTTTTTTCACCAGCAAGTAGGGGCGCAAAATGAGGGAATCCCCCTCGTTCCAGTAATTTTCAAGCTGAGTATCAATAAAGTTTTTCAAAAGCACGGTAATAAAGGCCGAAGAAATGCCGTGTCCGGACACATCCGCCATATAAAAACCGACCCGATCATTATCAATTTCAAAGTAATCCAGAAAATCACCGCTTAAGTACATTGAAGTGTATATTCGACTGGAGAAAGTGGAGTCTCCAAAACTTTTCTGAGTATCCGGTAGAAGTTTCTGCTGCATCCGTCCGCCGGCCTCTTGATCATTTTCAAGGCGGGAAATATATGAACGGAGTTTTAGATTTGCCTCGGACAAAGCACGGGTACGATCCTGCACCTTTTTATCTATAGAACTATTCAGGTCCGAAATTTTTCGAAGGTCCTGGTAAGAGCGAACGGCACTTATTAACGTTGCCCTGAGTTTTTCCGAATTTACTTCCGCCTTTTCTTTGTAGTCGTTAATATCATATTTATCAAACAGCTGTTCCTGTAATGGAATTCCATCTCTACTTGTGCGGAGAATGATCCTAAGGGATAAATATTTTAAATCATTTCGGATGGTATGGACCAACTGCAAGCCGGTTTTATTGTAGTCCATAATGATGTCGATAAGGGCAACCGCAATATCATCATGCTCTTTGAGGAGCTTGACCGCATCCCGTGTAGTGTATGCCTCCAATAACTCAACCGCCCGATCCTTACAAACGAGGCCCTTTAACACCTGTTTCGCACTTAGATGGACCTCTTCATCATCATCAACTATGAGTATTTTCCATGTACTCGGAAATGAACTTTCCCGCGACAGCCCATTTTCTGACAAACACTACCATCCTTACACACTAATTTTCCACTATTAGATAGGAAACCGCCAATCCAATCAATACCCTAATGTGAGCATTCACAGTGTGAAAATTTTTGAAAAAATTTCACATTGCGAATTGCTGCCACTATAAATCTAGAATATATACAGTTCCTGGGGAAGTCAATTATTGTTGGAACTATTATACATAACTGTGTAATCCGCTCATAAGATAGTTCACACCAAAAAAAGTAAACATGGTGAGTATAAATCCTATTACCGCAACTAGAGCGGTGATTTTACCCCGTGCTCCCCGTATAAACCTGAGGTGCAGGTACAAGGTATAGGTAAGCCAGGTCACCAAAGCCCACGTTTCTTTTGGGTCCCAGCTCCAGTAACTTCCCCAGGCCTGTTCCGCCCACACCATACCGAACACGAGGGCCCCAAGGGTAAATAACACATAGCCTACAGTAACCGACAGATATGTCACACGATCGGCCTGCACCCGCCTCTCCTCGTGGGGGCTGAAAAGAAAAACCAGGGCTGCGGCAAAGGCTAGTACAAAAAAGGCCTCTCCTGCGAAACTGAGGAGGACATGCATCACCAGCCAATGGGACTGCAAAGCGGGGACCGGAGGGACCAGATTGTCCGGGATCAAGGGAGATGAAGCCAGGGCCAACAATATAAAGGCAACAGAGGTCCCGATAAACATTATATATGTATTCGGCCCCGGCCGTTCGCCGGAGGCCCTTTGGGCAGGAGTCCTTCGGCTTACAAAATAGAGCAGCAGAAGTACCCCCGCAGCAAATATTACAAGGGCTTCATAGGTGTGGGTAACCGCTGGAAAGCGAAGCTGGTAAGAGCGATATCCAAAATCAAAGAAAAGAAGAAGCGCCCCGAGCAAAAAGAACACCCGCTCAATTTCATAACTTACTTCACCCTTCCGAAACAGTTTTACTATCTGATCAATCATCAGAATTATAGTTACCACAAAGGCAATTGTTGCCGTCATATTACCCCTCTACGAATCTTATCCGCTAAAATGAATGATAAACCTAATAAGAAAAAGATAATTCCGGCGATTATTGCCGGATAGCCTGGGTCATATACTGCCTGAAGCACACTGGCCCCCTCGTTTTCCTGGTAGCTCCTCTGATAGATCTTCAGACGCCCCATTGAATAGGGTTTATTTACAAGAACATCGGACCGGTCCACTAGTTCAAACTCCCCCTCTTCAGAAGTTCCTTTTAGGACCTGTATTGAAGAGATATACTGTTTTGGCCTTCCATCGTTATAATAGCTTATATGAAAATCTTCCAGTCTTATCAGATAGGTAGAGTTCAAATTCACCAGTTCCCCCGGTTTAAGGGTCACCGCTCCGTCTATCCGGCCATAATGGCTTAATAGCCCTCCGACTAAAAAGAGTAAAATTGAAAGATGCACTAAATCGGGGCCGGTTGCAAGCCATCCAAAACGGTGGAAATAGCTCCCGGATTTTAAGCGCCCCACTACCCTTGCCACCGCGCACACCGTCAAATTAACAGCAAAAAGCATCACCGGAATAATTACCCACGCAACCCCTACTTCAGGACCCCGTATTCCAATCACCATCGTAAGGCCGATTAGATACACAATAAGTACAATTGCAAGTTTCATGGAGCGAAAAAACCTGTAAAGCGCCTTTAGCATGGGGGCAATTCCCCTTTTTCAGTAGGTAGTAGCATCAACTTCGCCCCCTCCTTGGCCTCCTTCTATTCGAACAAAAATCCTGTTCGGCATACAGGCACTCCAATCGCCGTGATTATATAGCCGGCCGGCTTGAATACATAGTTTATTCGGGCAGGGTGACTCTACTATCGCAGCGTGTCCGTCGTGTATCTCCACGTAGGTTGTACCAATTGGCCCCTCGACCGCAACCCTGCGGTCCTCCTCCAGCGTATACACATAGGTCTCCTCTTCAGTCTGAATTTGCACATGAAGGGGGCCGTCACTGCCGGCGTAGACGTATACCCCAAGACTTAAAGTTATTACAAGAGAAACAAGTATCGCAATATAATCCAATATTTTCAAATGTAGTTTCATGTCTTGGCCATATACAATTATAACAGAGGTGCTTATAAAATTAGAACTCCCCAATGAGAAATCCTCAATGAGTCCGGGAAGTATATTA
>CAZDFY010000017.1:21751-23860 GCA_964504785.1 uncultured Sediminispirochaeta sp.
CACCGACTTACCCCAGGGTTCTTAAAACCAGGGATGATAAAAACAAGGGCGGCCCACAATATGCAGCATCTAGCTGCGTATCGGGCCGCCCTCGGTAATTTTCATTGCAGTGTATTCGGAATTACACCGCTTTCTCCAGAATACGGTTCAGCCGTTTCACAAAATCCGCCGGCTTTTTGAGCTCCGCCCCCTCAACCAGCATAGCCTGCTCAAGCAGGAGGTAGCTCACATCCTCCAGCAGGTTTTTGTCGTCGGAGTTTTGCAGCCGCTGTACAATCGCGTGGTTCGGGTTTACCTCCAGAATCGGTTTCATCTCCGGCAGGTCCTGCTGGCCCATCGCCTTCAGCATCTGCTGCATCTGCATAGTCGGATCATTCTCATCAGCTACAATACAGGAGGGTGAATCACTCAAGCGGTTGGACACAACCACATCTTTCACACGATCACCAAGGATATCCTTGATCTTCTTAAGAAGGGGTTCAACCTCCTTCTCCTTTGTCTTGTCCTCATCTGTCTTCAGCTCCTCAGCAGAGCCGCTGCGGTTTACCGATTTAAGCTCGATCTCCTGGTAGGTACCGATAGAAGGAACAACAATCTCGTCGATATCGTCGTCCATAATAAGAACTTCAATTCCCTTATTCCTGTACGCTTCCAGCAGGGGCGAGTTACGCAGCGTATCCTCATCTTCACCGGTGATGTAGTAAATCGCCTTCTGGTCCTCGTTCATTCGCTCTTTATATTCTGCCAGACTTGTAAAGCCCTCTACCTCGGTGGATTTGAAACGGACCAGTTCCATCAGGGTATCTCGGTTGGTAAAATCGGAGTAAAGCCCTTCCTTGAGGGGACGGTTGTACTGTTCAATGAACTTTGTGTACTTTTCGACATTGTTCTCCGAAAGCTGCTTAAATTCGGCCAGCAGTTTCTTTACCGAGCTGGAGCGGATCTGATTCATTATTTTGTTCTGCTGCAGGATCTCGCGGCTCACGTTCAAGGGCAGATCGTCGGAATCGATAACTCCCCGGACAAAACGCAAATACGTGGGCATCAGCTCCTTTGAATCGTCGGTAATGAATACCCGGCTCACATACAACTTTACACCGGGCTCGTAGTCGGCCTGGTACATATCAAAGGGCGCTTTTTGGGGCACATAAAACAGGGTGGTGTACTGCAGAGTTCCCTCCGCCTTTGTGTGAAGGTAGTGCAGGGGATCGTCATTATCATGGCTGATAGTTTTATAGAATTCGTTGTACTCTTCATCGGTAATTTCGGTTTTTGTCCTCTTCCACAGGGCGGAGGCCTTGTTTACCTGCTCCCGCTTGTGCTCAACCTTCTCTTTTTTATCGTCCCCTTCACCTTCATAGCTCTTCTGGTCGTACTCAAGAAAGATCGGGAAGGCGATATGGTCGGAGTATTTTTTCACCAGCTGCTCAATCTGCCAGCGGTTGGCGTATTCGGCACCTTCGTCGTTCAAATGAAGGGTAACGGTGGTCCCGTATTCGGGGCGCTCGGCCTCCTTGATGGTGTAGTTTTCTTCTCCGGTGCTGATCCACTGCCAGCCCTGTTCCTCCCCAGCCTTTCGGGTAAGGACCTCCACTTTGTCGGCCACCATGAACACCGAGTAAAAACCGACGCCGAACTGTCCAATCAGGTTAGCATCCTGCTTTGCGTCACCGGAGAGCTGGTTCAAAAAGTTTTTTGTTCCGGAACGGGCGATAGTACCCAATTGCTCATCCAGCTCATCACTGTTCATTCCGATACCGTTATCTTTTACGGTGAGGGTTTTCTTTCCGTCCTCATCAAAAAAAATCTCGATACGCGGTTCAAATTTCATCTGCTTAAACTCATCATCGGTCAGGGTGCGGTACTTCAACTTATCCAGTGCATCGGAAGAATTGGATATCAGCTCTCTTAAAAAGATCTCTTTGTGGGAATAGAGGCTGTGAATAATGAGGTGCAGAAGTTGAGAAACTTCTGTTTTAAACTTGTGTTTAGCCATTTCTGTCTCCTTTTATCTGATTCGGTATGGGTTCATTCTACTTCTGTGGAAAAATATACAAAAAAACAGGCCCAGCGGCAAATATGAATTTTCTAAACTGAGGCCTGTGCTGA
>CAZDFY010000017.1:23960-39033 GCA_964504785.1 uncultured Sediminispirochaeta sp.
TGGAGGCCTGTGCTGAAAATCCGGATCTGGTACTGCACTGAACGCTGAGCTTGTGGGCTGGAAGCAAAAGCCCGGGGCTGGGCAAAGTTGCCGGGGCGCCGGGATTCTACTACTTGCACTTTGCTCGTAATAAGTTTATATTTTTAGTGCAAATCATGGACGACGACGTTCCTTTATCCACAAACTATTCAACTCACATAAAAACCATCGCCGGCGTGGAAGGTAGTACGTAAGTACATGGTATTCGAACTAGTATCAATCATAATTCTAATATGCCTGTCCGCTGTATTCTCTTCAACCGAAACCGCCTATACGTCTCTTTCCTTCATCCAGGTGCAGTCACTGGTCAAACATCATGGAAAAGCGGGTAAACTTGTTGAAAAGCTCAGCGCCCGACCGGACACCCTGCTTACTACCATACTCATAGGAAACAATCTGGTAAACATCGCCGCCTCGGCTATCGCAACCCAGTTTACCGTCCATGTATTCGGCAATCAGGCGGTGGGAATCATGACGGGAGTGCTCACCCTGGTCATACTCATATTCGCGGAGGTTACTCCCAAACAGATGGCCATTATTCACAGTGAAAAACTCGCCCTGAGAATGGCCTATCCGATCCATTTCTTGTCAATATTCCTGTTTCCATTTATTAAGCTTATTGGATTCGTCAGCTCGGCAATTACACGCTTTTTTTCGACCGAAAAGAAGATTAACACTTCCCTTGACGGAATTCTTCACATGGTACACATGGCAGAACGCGAGGGGGTGGTAGAAAACTACGAAACCCGAATGGTAAAAAGTGTATTTCGATTTAATGACACCCAGGTTCAAACCATAATGACCCACCGCACCGATATTTTCAGCCTGGAGGCAGACCTCTCTCTTGATACTGTTCTAAAGGATATCACTAAAGAGGGGTACTCCCGCATACCCGTATACGACGAAAACCCGGAGTACATTGTCGGCATTCTGCTTGTGCGGGATTTGATGCGCTACATTGCGGAGGGACGAAAAGATAATGTACCGGTTCGGGATATTATGACGGAGCCGATTTTTGTCTCCGAAACACGGAAAGTGAACGAGCTGTTTTTTCTCTTTAAGAAGGAGAAGCTAAATATAGCGGTGGTAATGGACGAATACGGCGGTTTGGCGGGCATCGTCACCCTTGAGGATGTAGCAGAAGAGCTGTTCGGAGAGCTCTACGATGAAAACGAAATACAGGGCTGGGAGAAAATCACCCCCCTGGAAGACAACAGCTTCAGAATAACAGGAGACACTTCGCTTCACCAAATAGAAGATCGTTTCGGCATCATCTTTGAGCACAGCAAGTACGTTCAAACCGTCGGAGGTTTGCTGGTTGAACACATTGGTACAATACCTGTAGAGAATCAGAAAATAGAGACTCCCAAGGGGACCTTTATTGTAGAAAACCTCCGGCGCAAGCGAATCGAAACGGTCATTTTTACGCCCCTTCAAACCGACACTGAATCTGAGCAGTAAGGCGGCACCGAGCAGAGGCAATTCAACATGAGAATTTTCTAAAAATTTCTCACTTCAAAACCCCTGACTCGGCAGTTGACGCAACGGGCCCGAGTGAATATCATTCTGCCATGAGCAAGTACCCGTTTAATGAGATCGAAAAGAAATGGCAAGAGTATTGGGATGAGCAGAAGACATTTAAGGTGACCGAAGACCCTTCTGTTCCTGAAGAAAAGCGACTGTACGTGTTGGATATGTTTCCCTATCCTTCAAGTCAGGGATTACACGTAGGCCACCCCGAAGGGTATACCGCCTCCGACATCTACAGCCGCTTTATGCGAATGCGGGGCTACAAGGTCCTACACCCAATGGGTTTCGACTCCTTCGGCCTCCCGGCAGAAAACTATGCTATTAAAACCGGTACCCAACCGCGGGTAACTACCGAAGAAAATATCGATCTGTTCATCAATCAGATCAAAACTCTTGGTTTCAGCTACGACTGGGACCGTCAGGTGTCCACCCACCGTCCGGAATACTTCAAATGGACCCAGTGGATTTTTCTCAAACTCTTTGAACAGGGCTTAGCATATGAAGATGAGGCCCCCATTAACTGGTGCCCCTCCTGCAAAACCGGCCTGGCCAACGAAGAAGTGAAGGACGGCCGCTGCGAGCGCTGCGGAGAAGAGGTAAACCGCAAAAGCATCCGCCAGTGGATCCTCAAAATCACCGAGTACGCCGACCGGCTGCTGGAGGACCTTGAACTGCTGGACTGGTCCGAATCGATCAAAACCATGCAGCGCAACTGGATCGGCCGATCCGAAGGGGCGGATGTAAAGTTTAAGCTGGCCGACGGAAGCGATGAGTTTGAAGTGTATACTACCCGCCCGGACACCCTCTTCGGTGCTACCTATATGGTACTTGCCCCCGAGCATCCCCTGGTAGAGAAGCTTACGACCGAAGACCGACTTGCCGATGTGCAGGCATATCTCGACCAGGCTCAGAAAAAATCGGACCTTGAACGTACCGACCTTGCAAAGAACAAAACCGGTGTATTCACCGGCTCTTATGCAATTAATCCGGTCAACGGAAAAGAGATACCCATCTGGGTGGCCGACTACGTGCTCATCTCCTACGGGTCCGGTGCCATCATGGCCGTCCCCGCGCATGACGAACGGGACTGGGAGTTCGCCAAAAAGTTCGATCTGCCGATTATCGAAGTGCTCCAGGGCGGAGATGTCGACAAAGAGGCCTACATTGGCGACGGCCTGCATGTAAACTCGGAGTTCCTAGACGGCCTGAATAAACAGGATTCAATCGAAAAAATCATCAATTGGCTCGAAGAAAAAAGTCTCGGTAAACGGGCCATTAATTATAAACTCCGCGACTGGATATTCAGCCGCCAGCGCTACTGGGGCGAGCCGATTCCCATCGTACACTGTGAAAAGTGCGGCCCCGTTCCACTTCCCGAAGAGGATCTGCCCCTGACCCTGCCGGAGGTCGACTCGTACAAACCCACCGGCACCGGCGAATCACCGCTGGCAGCCATCGACGAGTGGGTCAACACCACCTGTCCCAAGTGCGGGGGCCCCGGAAAGAGGGAGACCAACACCATGCCCCAGTGGGCCGGCTCGTGCTGGTACTACCTGCGTTATTTAGACCCGCAGAACGATGAAAAGTTCGCCGATATGGACAAAATAAAGTACTGGATGCCGGTGGACCTGTATGTCGGCGGGGCCGAGCATGCGGTGCTGCACCTGCTCTACGCCCGCTTTTGGCACAAGGTGCTGTATGATATTGGTGCAGTCAACACAAAGGAACCCTTCCAGCGCCTGGTAAACCAGGGCATGATCCTCGGTGAAGGCGGAGTAAAAATGTCCAAGTCCCTGGGCAACGTCATCAACCCCGACGACATCATTCGCGATTTTGGCGCCGACTCTATGCGGGTGTATGAAATGTTTATGGGCCCCTTGCAGGTATCCAAAGCATGGTCGACCAAGGGCCTTGCCGGTGTACACCGGTTCCTCGACCGTGTGTGGCGGGTCTCCGATCGGCCGATTATCGATGATGAGCCGCCCAAGAAGTATCTTCAACTGCTCCACAAGACCATAAAAAAAGTAAGTGAAGATACCGAGGGGCTGGAATTCAACACCGCAATCGCCCAGATGATGATCTTTATCAATGAGATCTTTCAGGACACACAGATTTACCGTGCACTTTGGGAACCCTTTGTAAAACTTATCTCACCCTACGCGCCGCACCTCGGCGAGGAGATGTGGGTAAAACTTGGCAATACACCCAGCGTGTCGGATTCAGACTGGCCGGAGTGGAATGAAGATTTGACGAAAGAGGAAGAGGTAACAGTGGTCCTCCAGATCAACGGTAAAGTCCGCGCAAAGATTGAACTGCCCGCAGGCACCGATGAAGAAACCCTGAAACAAACCGCCCTCGGGAACGAGCGTGTTTCCCATTGGACCGAGGGAAAACAGATTATTAAGGTAATTACCGTTAAGGATAAACTGGTCAATATCGTTGTGAAATAGCCGGCCGCAGTGCCTCTATTGATTTTGCCTCGTGTAAAGAAAAACTACCGAGGCTGTCGCATATCCAGCGGCAGCCTCCTTTTTTGTCTACGTAAATATGTAATTCTAAACCGCCCTCTGGAGAAAAAAAGCAATGCCCCCCGGGATACAGTCCGCTGAATTTGACTAAGCTATATCCTTCTTCAGAGGCGGCGGAGTCCGGCGATTCACCCTCACCGGACACAGCTTCCACGGTTCCATTAAAAAAAAGATTCCCGGAGATCCACGTTTCGGCGGGTAGCTCAATAGAAAGGGAATAGAGTTTTCTGCTTCTTACGTAAAGACGATTCAAGCGACCTCGAACTAAAGCCCCCTTTATTTTATCAATATCGCAGCGCCACGGATCACCCTCTCCTTCTTTTTCCATCTCTGAGGCAAGGGCCTCCACACATACGGTTTCACAACGTTCGGAGAAATCCCACAACTCCTGCAACACCTTTGCCGGCGGCCCGTAACGGTACCGAAGCCGAAGAGTTCGTGCAACCACAATCCCCCCGGCGGGGGTAAGACGACCCATCGGGTAGGAAAGCACTGGGACATTAAAGCCGCGCTGCACTTCAATTACCGCCCTCCTCACACCGACAGGAAGATACAGAGACTTAATTTTTCCATCGCCGCCGGGATACAGTAACAGATGAGATATCGGAGCACCCTTCTGTGCCCATACAGGCTCAGGTATTATGACTTCCACCTTTACCGTCGCCATACCGCCGAGGGCCCCTCCACACCCGGTACAACCTACCACGGCCATCAACAAGGCACACATAGCAAAAATTCTCATATAGCTTCTCTCCCCCCATTTAAAACTACAGAGAGAGATGCTGCCCTGCTTCAATATAAAAGTAATTAAGTGTTTAGATATAACCCTTCGCCTGAAGCTGCGCTTTATACAGGCTGCGGATGGTAAGAAGAATGTGCTGATATGCTTCAGATTGGTAATCCCGATACGTCCAGGGAAGGGAGGTATAGCCCTTACGACGGTATATCAGGGTTATTTCAGCGAAAATTCCATCGGAGAGAGGTACCCGCTGGGCGTTATCCTTTGTAGAGGCGAGGATCAATTTGCCGAGGGAAAGCAGACCCGGGTCGAGGTTGACTTTTCGATTTCTTTCCAGATCATCGCCCTCCATAAACTCCTCTTCCAAGCGATTGGTCAACAGCTTGTGGGCCGCCAGCTGATCCGGCGGAGTAAGCTGCTCAAAGCTTAAAAAATATCGGGTAATCCGGTTCCCCATTTCCCTGTTATAATAATTGGTAAAGGTAAAAGGGATTCCATCGCTTCGATAGTCTATTGGCCCGTATTGTTCGCTCAGACGATTTTCAACAGTCTGTATGTAGTCAGGACCTGCGCATAAAACCCCAATGACCAGTTTTTCCGGTGTAAATGGTATAATTTCTCCCAATTTTTAACTCCTGTATTGATAGGAACTCCAGTTTATATGATAATATGGAAGCGATGGAAGATAATAGCGATTTTTTTCAATCTCTGGAAACAGCGTTACAACACTACAGAAACTCATTAGAGAAAAATGAACTTCGTCAACTCAAAGAGCAGTTTCGTTTTTTTCACCAGTCCTTTCAATCTCTATACGACATTCTCCTTCGCAAGGGGCTTCTTGTAGAAGACCCGTATAAGGATGAGCATAAAATTTCTGAAGTAACAACTCCACCCACCGGACCGATGAAAGAATCTGAGAAAAAAGACGTTATCAGTCAGCGTCTTTCCATTTACGACTCAATTCTGGAGTTCCTCAACAACTACTATCAGTTTAATCTTGATTACATTACCCTTCCAAATGTAAAACAGCTTGTCGACATTGTTACGTATATTAAATGGAGCTCCTTCTCGGAAACAAGCGGTAACCTCAACACCAAGGTCCTGGCGGAGGTGGTAAACCGTATCCCCCCCGGCCAGGAAGACCTGACCAATAATATTTTGACCGATAGTGTACGGCAGCTTGAAAAAAAGTCCAAAACGATTCTGGCTATATTAAAAAAGATAGCCGGTTACCAGCGGGAAAGATACAAATATGAGTTCCGACTGCAGATGTTCAACTCAATGCATTTTAAGCCGGAAGCACTTGAAGAAAAACGGGAAGAGGTAATTAAGGCGATTAAAGCAAAGTTTAATCAGCATATGCCCGGTACCGCATACTATCCTGAGCTCATCGAAGAAGTCCTTGATGAAGAAACCGGCCCAGGGGCGGAACAGCGCCGGATGGATACACTAAAAAAATTAGAGGTTGAAAACAAAGAAAAAGAAACTAATAAGCCAAAATCCTTTAAGCCCCTCTTGCTTGAAGCCTACCGCATTCTTGCCTCCGCAGCCACTCCCCTCGAGCAGGCAGTACAGAAGCTGAAATACAACAGCAGTGTTATTGAGAACCGTAGGCTCACATTCAGTGAAAAATTTCGCCGATGGGTTCTGAATATGGTGCAGAAAGAGGGCGAGAAAAAGATTTATGAAATCGAGTATATCGATCAGAAAACAGCCATGCCCAAAACTATGCGTCTTAACTTCGACGCGTTTTCCGAAGAGGTATTAAAAAAATCAAAAACGATTGCCGCAATGGGAAACAGAATGAGCCCCACATATCAGAAGCTGGAACAATCAAGCGAGGACAGGCTGTACAAGATACTTTCCAGTACTATTGAGGATATTCAAAATTATCTAATAAAACTGCCCGCCCTTGATACGTACTTTAAGAGCGAGACCCCCCGGTCCCAGAGGACCTTTATAAAGGGAATCAAACTAGAGATTACGGCTATTAAAAATTCCGTCGTAAAGGCAAATCAGAAAAAACACGAGTATGTATCCAGCAAAGAGGAAGAAGAACAGCTTAAAAAGATGGGGGTGAGTCCTTCCGAGAAGGCCCCTTCAGAGTAAAGCCATCATTGTAAGCACTTCAGAAAAAGGCCATTTTCCAATTCTCTGCGCTATACTTTTCTGTTATAGCCTACTCACCCTGTACGCAGTAGTGGCCCAAGACCCTTACATCAGCTGCGGATTCCGACATTTTTTCTATTGCACTCTTTAATACGGAGGGGTCTTCCGGCAGATCAACCGCTACAAAAAACATGTAATTCCACGGTTTTCCCTGAATCGGCCGCGATTCCAGCTTTTTCATATTCAGTCCGTAATCAGCTAAAATTTTCAGCACGCTAAACAGAGCTCCCGGGGTATCCTGGGTCGAAAAAACAAGGGCAGCCCGGTTAGGCTTACGGGTACCGGCGGTTTCTTCCCGGGCGATCACAAAAAACCGGGTATAATTACGGGGATTATTTTCTATCCCCTCTTTTAGAATTTCCATGTCGTAGACCTTGGCCGCCTCGCGTCCGGCAATCGCACCAAGGGTTGGGTCCTGCATATGAGCTACATGGGCAACTGCGCCGGCGGTGTCAAAGAAGGGAATTCGCTCTATTGCCTGATGGTCTTCAAAAAAACGGGAGCACTGCGCCAGCCCCTGGGGATGGCTGAATACTTTTTTCAGCCCTCCAATAGAAGCTCCCTTTACGGAAATGAGACTGTGGATGATGCGGATTTTCTGTTCTCCCACCACCCGTATATCCGGATATTGCAGGAGAAGATCAAGCACCTCATGAACTGTTCCGGCCAGAGAGTTTTCTATTGGAACAGCCCCATAGGCAACATCCCCCTGAAGTACCGCCTTAAACACATCCGCAAAAAAATCACAGGGTTCAGCCGTGTAGTCGGGACCAAAAAAGCGCTCTACCGCGGTTTCACTATAGGCGCCCCGTACCCCCTGAAACGCTACTTTTCCCGCCTTTTCAGAATCCAGCTCGCCTGTTCGGGCCCCTGCGGAGGGAATAGATTCCTTCTTTGTCGGGGTACGCTCCAGCTCTTTCTCAAGCACCGGAGCAATCGCTTCAATATCGCGCATGAGCCGCTCAAACTGCTCAGGGAATAAAGACTGAGGTCCATCGGAGAGCGCTTTGTCGGGATGAGGGTGCATTTCCACCATCAGGCCGTCGGCACCGGCGGCTACAGCCGCAAGGGCCATAGGGGCTACCTTTCCACGGATACCGGTCCCATGACTCGGATCTACAAGTATCGGGAGGTGGCTTAACTTTTTCACAACCGGAATAGCCGAAAGATCAAGGGTATTACGGGTATAGGTTTCGAAGGTCCTGATACCACGTTCACACAGAATTACATCATCAGTACCATGGGCCATAAGATACTCTGCGGCCATAAGCCATTCTTCAATTGTGGCGGCCAGCCCCCTCTTCACAATAACAGGCTTTCCCAACGCCCCTACCCGCTTCAGTAATTCAAAGTTTTGCATATTACGGGCGCCGATCTGGACTACATCGACATATTCATTAAACATGTCCACATAATCCGTACCGACAATTTCTGTTACCACCGGCATACCGTAGGTTTCACCGGCCTCTTTCAGTATTTTAAGCCCCTCTTCCCCCAGGCCCTGAAAAGAGTAGGGAGATGTCCTCGGCTTGAAGGCCCCGCCGCGGAGCATAACCGCACCGGCATTGTGGGCATGCTCCGCCGCTTCCATCATTTGCTCCCGACTCTCAACTGCGCAGGGTCCGGTAATCACCGCAATACGCCCGCTTCCTATCCTGACCGGACCGATCTTAACAATAGTATCTTCTCTTTTTAGTTCACGGGAGGCAAGTTTATAGGGCTTCGATATGGGAATTACCCGATCGACCCCCGGTAAAAGTTCTACCTCCCGAAGGTCCATCTGCACCCGTCCAACGGCCCCGAGAATTGTATCCTGTTCGCCAATGATTTCGCGAACTTTATACCCGTGCTGTTCTAAAAAATTGCGGGTTTCCTGTTTTTGCTGCGGGTTTATTCCCTGCTTAAGAACAATAATCATAGCAGTAACGCTATTTAGTTCACTTAGTCCTGTCAACTACATGCGCACGGTTTTTTTCGCTTTTCACCAGCTTTATACCCATAGAAGCCTCTTTCATCGACGACTTAAATTCCTGCTGGAGCTTTTCACGATGATTCAGAATCATGTTAATGTATTTCAGAGTCATCAACGGCGCACCGCGCTCGGACACTCGTCTTGGACCGGCGTTATACATCGCAAGAGCAGTCACCTGGTTTTCACCTCTTTCCAAGCAGTACTTCAGGTAGGCTACGCCTTGGGCAATATTTACCTCCGGGTTGAAGAACTGTTCTTCCCGCAGTTTTGGAAAAGAGCGGTTATTAAGTTGAAACACTCCGCGATCGATCGAACTCTGATTATAATTCACGGCCAACGGATCAAACCGGCTCTCTACCCAGGCAAGGGCGAAGGTGAGACTTACCGGAAGATCGTGTCGTTCTGTTTCCCTCAATATGAGATCGGCAATTTCTGTCGAACCTGTCTGTTCAATAAAGAAATCCAGCACGAACGCACGGTATTTGGGTTCGGTATATACCTCATCCAATTCGGATGATTCCACCTCAAGAGTATCTTCTTCCCCTGGGGAGTTACTTTTTATCACTTGCCTATCAATTTGAGACAACTTAATGCTGTTGCTTTCAGGCTCAAGCTGCTGAAAATTTTTAGTAGTATCCGATGAACAGGCAACAAAAAGTACAAAAGCCGCAAGTAATGCGACAGAAAATCTTATACGACGTGCGATACAGCCCCTCCTCACATATATCAAATCTTATTGAATCATGTTTACACCATGAATATACGAAAAAATCAAGCTATAAGGTAGCCAAAAAAGGGAATTTTCACCAAAATGGTTAATGAAACTATGAATACGGAATTAGGATTAGGGTGCTGGTCCTTCGGCGACCACTACTGGCATAGCTCCGAATCGGAAAACCGGCATCGCCAGGCTGTAAAGGTCATTCAGGCCGCTCTGCGCGCCGGTATAACTCATTTCGATACCGCCCAGGGGTATGGAAAGGGACTCTCCGAACAAATTACGGGGCAGCAGCTTAAGAGAGTCCGTCCTTCCGTCAGCATCGCCACCAAAACCTATCTTCGTCCGGCCTCTACCGTTGAAAAGGGTATTGAAAAGAGCCTGCGCCGCATGTGCACCGACTACATCGATATTTTTTACCTGCATTGGCCGAAACCCTCCCGGGACCTGCGCCCCCTCATTGAAGCGCTGGAACGCTCCCGTCAAAAAGGCCATATACATGCTATCGGCCTTAGTAATTTTTCCGCCGAAGATATTAGGCCCCTCCTTTCCGCCGGACAGATCGATTATTGTCAATTCGGGTATTCGCTTTTATGGCGAATCCCGGAAAAAACTCTTATTCCCTTCTGCCGCACACACAAAATTCAGATGATAAGCTACAGCTCCCTCTCGCAAGGACTACTGGCCCACTCCCCGGAATGGGCCGACTCCCTGCCCGCCCATGACCCGCGCAGAAATCTTCTCTTATTACAGCCCGTCTTTTATCCACACCTGAAAAGCGTACTGAAACAGCTTGCCGAATACCGCACCGCCCTTGATATTACCCCCGCGCAACTGGCTCTTGCCTGGAACCTGTCCCGTTCATGGAACCGCTATACCCTTTTCGGAGCTCGCAGTCCCGCTCAGGTTGAGGATTGTGCCCGCGCCCGGCTTGTCCATGTTCCCCGGGAGATAATAAAGAAGCTGGACACACTTACCGCTCCCCTGAAGGATCTGTGGCAGGACAATGAAAATATCTTCGGCCATAGACCCTAAACCATGCATTCTCAACATGCTTTCTCAATTCATTCTCAATTTGAAAATTTTTGAAATTTTTCACATTGCGAATGCTCACATTTTGTGTAAGCTAGGTAGTGTATCTTAAAAGTGTATATCCCAGTAAAATATAGTGAAATAAATTGAGAATGGGAGCTCCATCGGAGAAGTAAACCTATGCGTATTCCTACCCGTAAAGCCAAAAGAGAAATTGAAATAAAAAAATCCCGCTTTATTGCCCTTGCACGGGGTGTTGATACTCCGGATAAGGCAAAAAATGAGATAAAAGCTGCCTGGCAGGAACATCCCCAGGCCACTCATATAGTATACGCGTATCAGGTTGGTAAAACAGCCGATGTATTCGGGTTAAGTGATGACGGTGAACCCCACGGGACAGCCGGCCGCCCCGTTCTTGAGGTACTAAAGGGAAGTGGAATAACAAACTTACTCATTATGGTAGTCCGATACTTCGGAGGAACAAAACTCGGGACAGGGGGACTTGTAAAAGCCTATACCGCCGCAACCCAGGAAGTACTCTCCATCCTACCCACTGAAGAGCTTATTGATAAGTACAACTTTCAAGTGAAACTCCCCTACGCCCTCTACGAACCCGCCCGCATGCTGCTGGAATCCCATTCCGCCCACATTGAAAAGGAAGAGTTCTTAACTGAGGTAAAACTCTCCGGCACTTTACCGCAAAGTGAAGGAAAAATTATTCACACCGCGTTGATGGAGTTATCCGCCGGAAAAATCGAAGTAGAACTGTCAGACTCCAGATAAACCGCTCCACCAATATACTTCTAATAATCTATCCGTACGCTTTGAGGAAGTGATAGGCAGGCTCTTCATAGGGATGGGCTTTTTTTAACGCCTCCTCGACATTGAGGACCTTTTCATCGGGGCATACCATCTCAAGGCGAAACTCCGTGACCCTTGCCACTTCAGCTACTTGTCCTATAAAGGGCGAACTGCCCTGTTCCGGCCTGAACTGCCCCTGCCCTTTGACCTGCCATGAGCAACGGGAGTATGTTCCTATCGCCCCGCCGCCGGCCTCAAACAAGGCATTTTTTACCTGCTCGATGTGGTCTTCAGGAATATACGTAACCAGTACATGCATCAATCTACCTCCGGCAATGCGGTAATAAAAGTGCACCAGCGTTCATAAAAGTCGGAAAGGGAGCTATAACCCGGCGGAGGATCACCACTTATGGGCAATACAAGACTTACTTGAAAGTGATCAAGGGGCTTAAATGTCCCCATAAAATACCACTTCCCCGGCGTGGGAACGCCGTCCTTCTCAGAATAGTGGATGATTTTTTCATCCCGCCCCAGGGAGGGTCCATCCATAGAACAGGTATTCACCAGCCCGTCGTTTTCCCACCACTCCTCCGAAATCCCTTCTCGGCCCTCGTCGGAAGCTTCAGTACCCGGCAGATTCGCAAGGGAGCCCATATAGCGGGCGAAGGGGTGCAACAAAAGACTCATTCCCCTCATCGGCACATGATGCCCCGTTTCATCGTCTGCCTCAGTTCTGCTGGTTGCCCAGGAAAAATAATACACCTCCGACAAGGTCGATGTGTGCTGATTTAATCTCTTTGCCCCCGGTAAAGAGAGGTCGTAATAACTAAAATCCTCAGTCTCTCTCCATAAATTTTGTGAAATTACCCTCATTATAAACCGTTCAAAGCTTTCCGTCGGTTTTTTCATAACCGCCCAGTGTTCTAAATGAAGTTCGAGTAAGGGGTCGTCTTTTTTTAAGCTGGAACGCGCTATGAGGCGGGCAAAAAATTTGTGCAGACCGTCTAAATTATTGTAGCGCTCAGTGAGGGTAGTCCCGTCATGGGGTGTTGCGATTGTTGTCACACTGGATACCCAAGAACGCCCACCGGAGAACAGAGGAGAGACGGGAGAAGCCTCCCGTCCCGCTCTCTCTGCTGCCCTACGCTCGGCGGCATTCCCCCTCGCAAGCAGATCGACCAGCACACGAACAGTCTGACCGCCCATACTGTGACCGATTAGGTGTACCTTCCTCACCCGGCCGGTCTCTTCTGAATATGTCCCCCATTGGGGAAAAACCCCCGGGTAGTATTCTCCGTAACGGGAGTGGCCGTATTTTTTTGAATGGGCAAGGCCGTAATCGACTACCCCGCCCTTAATATACGCGTAGAGTTCACAAGCCCGGTCCCAGTTGGAAGAAAAAGGACCGATTTCTGCGGTGTACACCCGAAAACCGGAACTACGGAGCTGTTTCTCTAGATCAACCGTACCTCCCCAATAGGGAAAGCTGAAATCAGAATCTGAATCGAAGCCCATAAACCCATGAACCAAAATAATCGGTACACTTTTTCCCGGGACATTCCCTCCCCAAATAGTGGTTTCTTGAGTAGTAGTTTTCAGTTGATACGCCGTAGACCCGCCTGAATTTTCATTCAGGGCTGTAGTGGCACAGGCGGAAAGGAGAAATATCAAAAGGGCCCCTAAGAACAGCAAAAAACTTTTAATCATATTCATATCATTAATAATAGTTCTACCATTGTCAACAGGGAAAAGGTGCGTAATAATGGCAAAGAAAGGAGATATATTTATGAAAGAGAGAGTACTTGTAATTAATCCCGGATCAACTTCTACAAAAATAGCGGTTTTTGAGAGTGAAAAAGAGATACTAAATGAAACCATTCGCCACGATTCTAATGAGCTTGCCAAATTCGACTCAATAACAGATCAATATGACTTCAGATCAAATATCATTCAGGAGGGCCTTAAAAAAGAAGGGATAGAGCCCGATAGTTTTGATGCTGTTATTGGACGAGGGGGGCTTTTGAAACCAATCCCCGGCGGAGTGTGGTCGGTAAACGATCGTATGATCAATGACCTTCGTGAGGGGGTAAGCGGCCAACATGCCAGTAATTTAGGAGGACTTATCGCCCATGAGATAGCCCTTGCATCGGGAGCTCCAAGTCTAATAGCCGACCCGGTTGTGGTGGACGAATTGCAGGAACTTGCCCGCATTTCAGGGCACCCCGAACTTCCCCGAATATCAATCTTTCATGCACTAAACCAGAAAGCCGTCGCACGACGGGCATCCGAGGAAACCGGAAAACCCTACGAAGAGTCAAACCTAATCGTAGCACATATGGGCGGCGGCATTTCTGTGGGAGCGCATAAAAACGGCAAAGTTATTGATGTAAACAACGCCTTAAACGGCGAAGGCCCCTTTTCTCCAGAACGTTCCGGCACACTGCCCGCCGGTCAATTAGTAGAACTGTGCTTCTCCGGGAAGTACGAGAAAAAAGAGATAATGAAAATGCTGAAAGGGAAGGGTGGTTTCATGGCCTACCTCGGCACGGCGGACGGACGAGAGGTAGATCAACGGGGGCAACAGGGAGATAAGGAGGCAGACCTTATTTTCAAAGCTATGGCGTATCAGGTAGCAAAGGAGATCGGTTCATTATCGACGATTTTCTCAGGAAATCTGGACGGAATTATTCTTACCGGAGGTTTAGCCTACAACGAGCGTCTTACCACGCTGATAAAGGAACGCATCGATTTTATCGGAGGGGTATTTGTGTATCCTGGTGAGGGTGAGATTGAAGCCCTTCGGGATGCCGCATTACGGATAATCCGTGGAGAAGACAAAGCCCAAACCTATTCTTAACAAAAGTTCTTAACAGTTCGGAAAGGCCGAAGGTGGCGGGCCCTATGTTGATATGTGGCGGCAAATGTCTTATCCTTGGGGTGTGGGGGTATGGCAACATGTTAGTAGAAGCTGAAATTTGGACAGTCGCACGTACTGATCAGGGAAACGCGGTGTTAGTGCGCCCCCTCGGGGCCGAACTTGCTGTGCCGATATTCATAGGACAATTAGAAACCCAGTCTATTCTCATTGGTATGGGAAATGTGCCTATGCCGCGTCCTCTCACTCACGATCTATTTCTCTCACTTTTAAAGGAGCTGGAAGTCACCCTTGACCGTATCGAAATAACCTCGCTCAAGGAGGGAACGTTCTTTGCCAAACTGATGCTGTCAAAAGAAGACAGTTCCCTTTCAATAGACGCACGCCCCTCCGATGCAATGGGTATTGCCGTGCGCCATAAGTGTCCGATTTATATAGAAGAATCGGTAGTAGACGAGGCGGGAATTCCTCTAAGCTCAATCAGCGAACAACCGATAGAAGGGGAGGAAACCGCGCTTGATCCATTGAAACAAGAAAAGGAAGAGCTTCAAAAGAAACTGGACCAGGCGGTAGCGGATGAAAACTATGAAGAGGCCGCCCGAATCCGCGATAAAATGAAGGAACTTGAAGATAAAAGTTGATATTCCGCCTTTGAAGAGTCTGAGGAGTC
>CAZDFY010000017.1:39133-42374 GCA_964504785.1 uncultured Sediminispirochaeta sp.
ACACGAAAGTATTTCTCAGCGACGCGTGTTTTTTCACATTAGCCGGTTCTCACGCGATCATTATCAATTTACCGATACCCTCTTCTCAAAAGAGGGACACATTGTAAATGCCGATATAAAAGCAGCATCTCAACTGGTTGAAGCCATCAATAAAAAAAGAAATATAACACGCTATCCGAAATTACGCGCCTCGGCCGCTGAAATTTATGCATTGGCTTTACTGCATGAAATAGCACATCATGTGGTCCATCTTTACATCGATCAGCATGGTACGGATATATTGCAACAATTAGAAGCATACCTCAAAGAAGAATTCGGCAGCCAACAAGTAAACAATACCCTTGCCACTGTAGTCGATCACTATCCACCAAAACCTGTATATAACAAACAGGAAACCCCGGAAGAATATCTTCAAAAAACAGATCAAAAGAGACCCAATTCAGAAGTATTTCTTGAAGAGATGCTGCTACTGTGGGTTACCAACCGCAATCCAGCCTTGCATCTCTACCATGAACTTATCGATGATACCGCATTATCCGCCGAGAGCAGCTATGAAAAGATGGTAAAGAACTCATACCTTTTTTTTGAGCAGCTGCCCGGAGTAGGTACTACATCCCTCAACCTCATTGATTTTTTACAGATACCGGCACATGAAGCCCCTCACAGTATTTTAGCCCAGCTTGATTACGTAACTAGAAATTGGAAAGAATATTTAGGACCCTATGCGGAAAAATTGCTTCGAAGTATCGACTACTTAAAGGAAGAGCAGCGCCCCTCCTTTCCTCCGGGACCGGGCCCCACTCGAACCCCGGATTACGCCGGTCTTGAGTTCGATTACGAGGCCTTCAGTCAGGATACCCACTGGATGCCCCGGGTAGTATTAATTGCTAAAAGCACCCTTGTGTGGCTGGACCAACTTACCCGTGGATACGGAAGGACAATCCATCGACTGGACCAGATACCCGACGAAGAATTGGACCGACTGGCGGACATGGGCTTTAATTCACTCTGGTTAATCGGCTTATGGGAACGCAGTAATGCATCTAAGACAATCAAACGCTCCTGCGGAAATCCTGAAGCTGAAGCCTCAGCCTACTCACTCAAACGTTATGAAATTGCCGAAGAGCTCGGAGGATGGGAGGCTCTTCATAACTTGGCCGAGCGTTGTAATCGCCGGGGAATCCGGCTTGCCAGCGATATGGTGCCAAACCATACCGGTATCGACGGAGACTGGGTATACGACCATCCTGACTGGTTTATGCAACAGCCGGAACCGCCCTATCCCTCATACACCTATAACAGCCAAAACCTCTCCGATCACCCCGACATTGGAATATACCTTGAAGATCATTATTACGATCGCACCGACGCGGCCCTCACTTTTAAACGCCACCATTTCCCCACAAATGAAACCCGCTATATGTACCACGGAAACGACGGCACCTCTATGCCGTGGAACGATACCGCCCAGCTCGACTTTTTGAACCCCGATACCCGGGAAGCCTTAATCCAAACCATTCTGCATGTAGCCCGAAATTTTTCGATAATCCGTTTTGACGCGGCGATGACCCTTGCCCGAAAACATATTCATCGCCTGTGGTATCCCGCCCCCGGTAGCGGAGGCGACATTCCCGGCCGTTCCCTCCACGGAATGAGCACGGAAGAGTTCTACCGTAATATGCCCCAGGAATTCTGGCGTGAAGTTGTCGACCGGGTCGCCGAAGAAGCCCCCGACACTCTGCTTCTGGCTGAAGCATTCTGGATGATGGAGGGCTTTTTTGTCCGAACCCTTGGAATGCATCGGGTGTACAACAGCGCCTTTATGAATATGCTGAAGAGTGAAGAAAATGAAAAATACAAGAATACCATCAAGAGTACTATAAACTTTGAACCGGAAATCCTTAAAAGATTTGTAAACTTCATGAACAACCCCGACGAGGACACCGCCGTCGCTCAGTTCGGCGACGGGGACAAGTACTTCGGAGTATGCACACTCATGGTCACCATGCCCGGCCTGCCGATGTTTGGTCACGGGCAAATAGAGGGGTTCCATGAAAAGTACGGTATGGAATACAGAAGAGCCTACTGGAATGAAACCCCCAATCAGGAGCTGATCACACAACACTACCGATCGATATTCCCCCTGATAAAGAAGCGGTATCTCTTTTCCGATTCGGAGAATTTTCGACTCTACGATATGTATCGGGAGAATGGGGAAATTGATCATAACGTTTTTGCCTACAGTAATCACTTCGGCAATGAAACCGCACTGGTCACTTACAACAACGCCTACAATTCTACAGCAGGCCGCATCACCCACTCCGCTCCCTTTGCGGTAAGAGACGAAAGGGACGACCGAAAAACCCTCACGTGCTCTATAGCAGAGGGCCTGCGGATAAAGAACCAAGTCGATTACTTTACAATTTTCCGGGAACAGCGCTCCGGCCTAAAATATATTCGCGAAAACACGAATCTTCATCAGCAGGGATTGTTTATTCAGCTGCATGGATATGAAAGTCACGTATACCTTGATTTCTATCAGGTAGAGGATACCGACGGCCTCTACAGAAAATTGTACGAAACTCTAAACGGCAGTGGTATTTACGACATAGAATTACGAAAGAAAGAGCTTTTCCTCCAACCAATTCACATAGCTTTTAAGCGTTTCCTGCAGTCACCGCTGATAACCCCCGTTCGTCAAGCCCTCTATAAGGGCACCGGCTTGCAGAAGTTAGCGGTTGAAGATTACTGGTCCTATTACGACGATTTTCTCGACGAATGTCTGCGCCTCGGATACGGAAACAGCAATTATAAATCAGAAGCACTACTTCAATTTAGAAAAAACCTTGATGCCCTCGACACACTCTCCACTCTCAGTCAACCGGTCCTCCGCCCACATACCCCCAACCAGGCCGGTTACTATCATCGAGGAATAAGTATGATGCCGGAGGTCCCACTGGTGGTCCTCGCATGGACCCTGCTGACTCCATTAAAAGAGTTCATTAAGGACATCCCCGCATACCACAGCACCGCCGAGTGTGCCGCCGACCTGCTGCTCCCGCAACAATTTGCACAGCCCTTCCGAGAACAGGGTATTGAGGAAGAAGCCCTTCCACATCTCTACGAATTGATCCTGGTATCGGTTTCTCAGCGCAATTGGACCTCTTTGATCGAAACTCCCCAAGCACGTTCTTCAGCAAATCAAGCTGCGAATGCTCCTTCCAATGCTCCTTCCAATGCT
>CAZDFY010000017.1:42474-48705 GCA_964504785.1 uncultured Sediminispirochaeta sp.
AATGCTCCTTCCAATGCTCCTTCCAATGCTTCAGCCAATGCTTCGGCGAGTGGAAAGTTTTCAGCAAGTGCAAGTCCTTCGGCGAGTTCAGCTGGTGCTGGGGCTGTTTCTGAAACCGATCAAAACAACACCCCCAGTCCCGATCAGCTGTTAGAGCATATTATACGCGAGCCCTTCACCGCTTCCTTTCTACAGCTTCATCACGATAACAACGCGGAGTGGTACAAGGGCGAATCTATGCAGGAGCTGTTTTGGTGGCTTAACACCCTAGCTCTTCTCGCTCAGATTAAGAAGGGAAAAAGTGTATTCAAAGAAAACGGAGAGTTTCACTACATCGACCGCTGGATAAAGGCCGATGAATTCTCCGAATACCGTGTTGAACTTCTTCTCATGCAAAGTTCTCTCCGGTAAGCTATGCCTCGTAGATATTACGTGCGATCGGCATCCTGCGCCCGGTCCCGAAGGCACGGGTGGACACCTTTAAAACCGGAGGCGCCTGCCGGCGCTTGTACTCATTCCTCCCGACAAGCTTCAAGACCTCCCGTACCGTCTCCACATCATAGCCGGAATGAGATATTTCTACAGCAGACTTATTCTCAAGTACATATTGTTTTAAAATATCATCCAGGACCTCATATTCCGGCAAACTGTCCTGGTCTGTCTGGTCCGGCCGTAATTCCGCAGAAGGGGGTTTATCAAGAATATTCTGCGGAATAACCTCTTCGGCACTATTGATGTGCTCACACACTTCGTACACCTGAACTTTTAGTAAATCCCCTATCACCGCAAGCCCGCCGGCCATATCTCCATAGAGAGTGCAGTATCCCGTTGCCAGCTCCGACTTGTTGCCGGTGGTCAGCAAGAGGGAATTAAATTTGTTTGAATACGCCATTAACAGCATACCTCTAATCCGGGCCTGAATATTTTCCTCGGCCACATCAGGTTCTCTCCCCGCAAACACCGGCTCCAGTACCCCTAAAACCGCCTTAAAGGGTTCCTCAATTGGAAGAATATCATACCCTATTCCTAAATTTGCCGCCAATTGCCGGGCATCCGACTCACTGCCCTCCGAAGAATAGCGCGAAGGAAGCGCAAAGGAGTGTACATTCTCAGGGCCAAGTGCCTGAGCGGCAATTACTGCAACCAAAGCCGAATCAATACCCCCCGAAAGGCCCAGATGCACCCGTGTAAACCCGCACTTCTCCGCGTAATCCCGAACTCCCAAAACCAGGGCCTTCCGTAATTTTTCATTTTCACTTGTCGACGGAAATTTTACAGGCTGATGCAGTGCCTCACTGTCAAATATCAGATAATCTTCAGAAAACTCCCGGGCACATTTAATAAGCCGCCCTTCAGAGTCCGTTATCATCGAGCACCCATCAAACACAAGGTTGTCATTCCCCCCGACCATATTCACATATACGGCCGGCACCCCCGAAGCCTGCCCGATTTTCTCCAGCAAGCCCATCCTCAGTTCCTGCTTTCCGGTGAAAAACGGTGAGGCTGATGGACATAGCAAAATTTCAGTCCCCGCATCCATCAGCTCTTTTACCGGATCTACAGCATACCGGGTACCCGGTACCGGCTCCTGCTCCCACCAAATATCTTCACAAATAGCGATACCGATTCGCTTTCCCTTTAGCTTAAAAATCGAACGCTCCACCGCCGGTTCAAAATAGCGGGCCTCGTCAAACACATCATAGGTCGGCAGCAGTGTCTTTGCCTGGGTATGCACTATTCTCCCGTCATGAAGTACAGAAACCACATTCTGAAGAGGGTTACCCGTGGTCCCCCGGGTTCGATCTACATACCCCACCGCTAGGGCAACCTGTGGAGGCAGTTCTCGCTGTAACCTTCGTATAGCCTTTTGATTCTCCCTCACAAACAAGTCGTAATCAAGTAAATCCATAGGAGGATACCCACATACACACATTTCAGGCATAACCAACAATTCAACAAGATCCTCCGCCGCCCGCTGTGCCGTGTGAATTATTTTACCAACATTTCCCTCAAAATCACCGATTTTTGCATTTATTTGCCCTAAAGCTATTTTCATATTAAAACTCCGCCTCTTTCTGTGTATCATACATTATCTGTTTCTTGAATTTCAAACTCTTTTTCAACCAGGGCAAACGCAATGTGAAAAATATCCGAAATTTTTCACATTGCGAATTGCTGCTTTTTCAATTACTATACGATACAATGGGTCATACAATATTATTAAACGGAAAAATTTCTCCCCTGGGCCAACGCCTTTCGGAACTCTTTCTTGAAGACGGAACAAATGTAATCCGTGCCGATGAAGGTGAGCCCGGAGAAAATCCGCCTGGTGAAGAGGCGGAAGAACAACTCACCATCATCCCCTGGACACGCCATTCTTCAGTATCCGTTCATAACGTACTGGTAGAGGCGATAAATAAACTCGACACAATTGATGAAGTCGTATTTGTATTCAGTGCATTGATGCAAAATAAGCCCCTCCATGAGCTTGGCCTGGCAACCATCGACAGTTATATCGATAACTACGTGAAAGGCGGCCTGTACTTCCTGCGCGAGGTACTCGGATATTTTCAAAAGCAGAAGCAGGGACAACTCTCAATAGTACTACACACAGCCGGCCTGGAAGTACTCCCTCCAATCGATGCAGTCGGTATTGGCGGTATCAAAACGTTCACCGACAGTATTTTTACCCTCTATCAAAATGAACCGATCATGATCAACGGCTTTACAAGTGACACAACCACCCCCGAGGATTTTGCCTATTTTATACGCAACACCTTAACAGAGAAAGCCCGGGGTACCCATGGAAAATGGTATCGTCACTCCGACCGCTCGGTATGGAACGCCCTCGGTTTTGCCCACAAGGGCAAGTAAAATCTGCAAGTAAAAATGGCGAATGGCAAGAGAGCCCTATACTTCCCAAAATGTGAATACCCGATGATAGCTACAACAAGAGAAACAACAAGATTGACTTTACACCTTCAATTAGGCTAAGGTAGACCATTATGAAACTATGGATAAAGTACATTCTTGCAGCAACTATCGGCGTTGTCTTAGGCGTCTATGTGTTTCCTACCGCCGATTCGGTATATGAAAACCTTCAGTTCGCAGGGCAAATAGTTCTGCACATTGGCCGCTATGCCTTGTTCCCTTTGATCTTTTTCTCCTTAGCCTATGCTACATTCCGACTACGCATGGACCGACGCATTTCAGTAGTGGTAGGAAAAACTTTCCTCATTATAGCCGCTACAGCTGCTCTCTTAGTTGGGATCGGCACTGCCTCAGTACTCTTAATTGCTCCGGAGCGAATACCAATTATTGTCGAAACCGAAACAGTTCATACCTTTCCAGGTTTTAAAGAATTGATTTTTCAGATATTTCCGAACAACCTGTTCAACATCTTCACCGGAAGCGGTGACATTCTTTTTCCTATTGTATTTTTCTCACTCTTTCTGGGACTCAACTTTTCTTTTGATAAAGTTCTCAGCAAGCCTGTGGTGCAGGTATTCGACTCTTTAACGCGAATTTTCTATCATATAGCCAAATTTGTAAATGAAATATTGGGTTTAGGCCTGATAGTTCTCGCTGCGTATTTTACAGTGCATCTCCGGAGGACTGAAGAGCTTGAACTTTACTCAGAGTTATTGCTGCTCATCGCTATTTTAACTGTATTTATAATATTCTGTATCTATCCTATTCTTGTATATTTTCTTACCGGCCGTCAAAATCCATATAAGTATCTATACGGTATTCTGGCTCCGGCAGTCGCGGCCTTTTTCTCAGGCAATAGCTACTTTAGCTTAGTTCCACTGATTTCTCATATTAAGGAAAACCTCGGCGTCCCCCGCCAAATTGGTGCGACAACAATTCCCCTGTTTGCCCTGTTCGCCAAAGCAGGGACAGCTATGATCAGCAGTATTACTTTCATAGTAATTCTTAAATCCTACTCCAGCTTAGGTATTGAGTTTGTAGAAATTACCTGGATTATTGGAGTAAGCATTGCAGCGTCCCTTCTTACCAGTACGGTTCCAGGCTTTGGGGTTGCTGCGGCCCTTACTGCTCTGTGTACGCTGTACGGTCGCGGTATAGAAAACGGTTTTCTGATTATATATCCGATTCTGCCTCTACTCAGCAGCTTTGCGGTGTTTATCGATATGGTAACTGTCGCTATGGGCTCGCTGGTGGTTGCTTATTCTGAAGAAACCCAAAAAGATCTCTTTCCAAAACAGTTTATCTAAGCTTGGTGTTATTTTTAAATTAATTTATTAACATACATAAAATTATAAGCTTCAATCTAACCTCAAATTGTTAATTATTAAAATATATAGAGTTGAGTAAATTTAAGCACCAAGCTTCGTACAACTGGGTTAAAAGGGGATGAAGGCTCCTATATGAAAACCAAAAATCAATCCATCACTAAAGGGCAGCCCCTTATCATCCCACCCGTGGTACAAAGGAAAATAACTGGAAACCCGAAAAAACACATCAAACTGTTGAGAAATAGACCAATTACCCTGTAACGCACACACGGGCAAGACAAACTGTGCATCAGAATAAAGTGCAGGGGTAATCTTCCCGGAATTATCTTCTTCACCGGGAACATCCCAACTCTTAAGAGGAAAGGGAAACTGGAACCCAACCCCAAGCTCAGTAGAATATCGCCCCCAGCTGCGATTAAGAAACTCCCAGCGTACCGTAGCATCAACCATAGGGACAAACGAAGTCAGCTCACGCCACTCATTATCCGTAGGAACAGCCCTCTCCTTATCGGTATCATAACGATAGTACAAACTGGTAAAAGAAACACCGGGAACAAGATACCATCCTTCCTTTGAAAACTGCAGAGGAAAACGCATCGCAAGAACATTAGACCACACCGCGCCAGTCGAATCACCATCTAAATCCTTCTGGTCCGATCCAATAATTCGCAAAGTATAATCTACCTCGGCACCTTGAAAATCAAGAGAAAACGCATCAATAGCAGGAAAGCAAAGCAACAGGGCCATTGAAGCAATGAAGGCCGCTGATTTCACAGTACGGGAACACCCATAAAAACGACAGCTGAATATTTTCATATACATTAATATAGCACAATTTCAGTACTCCTGCGAAACAAGCAGATGCATCACAAGAGAATTTTGAAAGAATCTTTTGGTTTAGAATCATTTTATTGGGGCTTCAAAACGATAGACTGGAAGATTGGTAGTTCGGGTCTATCATTTATTTTAAAAGTTCTCCCATTCGCTGTAGGGAGTTCTCATTTTGGAAAATGACCTCTAGGGCCCTCTCCTTGAGGCACTTATATTTTCCGGTGCTGCATCATCCATGTCTTCACTGCACCCGTTTAAGGGAACATCGAGACGATGTTACTCTACATTCGGCATATGGGTGAGATGATAATCTACCGCCTGAGACTGTCCATTGCTCAAGATAAGTGCTGCGGGGATCTTCTTTGAAGGTTGAATCCATTCCAGTACTCCCCAATTCTTTACCTGCTTAAACTTCCCGTCCGGTAAAAAGGAGCCTGTCCCTAGAGAGAAAACTACATATTTCTGAGCATTCGGGAAAATTCGCTGGGCTTCAACATACGCGCACATAGAAGGGTTCACCGCGAACACACCGCCATCGATGGAAAGGATTCGCACTGTTCTTCTAAAATATCGATTCATATATCCCGTCCCACATCATTATTGATTAATTTTGTAACTTTGTCGAATAAAGTCGCATAAAGTATTTCAGGTACCCCTAAAGACAATACCACTCAGCTTCAAGAATTGCTGATTTGGTGTGTTCAAACTTGCCCACCCCCTGAACTTGGTGTACTATAAGATCCATGAGCAACGAATACAGGGCCCGTCTTAACAGGGTCATTACCTACATTGACACACACATTGGAGAACCCCTCGACCTTGAAACCCTCGCCGAGGTAGCGGCTTTCTCCAAATATCACTTTCATCGGGTTTTCACATCCCTCACGGGAGAACCCTTGGGCACCTATATTCAGAGGCTGCGCCTGGAAAAAGCCGCCGCCCAGGTGGCCGAGCGAACCGATTACCCCATTACCGACATTGCCTACGACCTTGGATTCTCCAGCCCCGCTGTCCTCTCAAGGGCCTTCAAGGAGCACTTCGGCATGAGCCCGCGGGATTGGCGGGCCGGAGGATGGCAGGACCATAGCAAGAATCGCAAACTCCAGAGCAATAGATACGAATCAATTCACAAGTATCGCGA
>CAZDFY010000018.1:0-11585 GCA_964504785.1 uncultured Sediminispirochaeta sp.
AAATTCTCGCTGTAGGCGAGTGAGTTTTCTTGCCCACAGGGTTTGGACCAGTAGAAAAATCTTAGGACTTCCAAAATCAGAATTTCTTGCCCTACTCATTTTTGACTTGAAAATGTTGTGGCGTTTCCTTCATACTGGTCGCAATAGAGTATTTCTAAGGAGCCGATCATGAACTTAAAAGATTATCCCCATCGACGGTATAATCCTCTCACCGGTGACTGGGTTTTGGTCTCCCCCCATCGGACAAAACGACCCTGGCAGGGATCCAAGGAGAATGCCCGGGTTGAGAAAAAACCGAGTTACGATCCACAGTGTTATCTCTGTCCGGGCAACTCCCGGGCGGGTGGAATAACTAATCCCGACTACGAAACTACCTTTGTGTTTGTAAACGACTTTTCCGCTTTACTGGAAGAAACTCCCTCGGACCGTATGGATGAGGATGGCCTTTTTATAGCCCACAGCGAACGGGGCATCTGCAAAGTCATATGTTTTTCACCCCGCCATGATCTGACTATTCCTTTGATGCAAGTTAAAAATATTCGAGAAGTGATAGATGTATGGGAACAGGAGTATCGTGAACTCGGTGCATATGATTTTATCAATTATGTTCAAATTTTTGAGAATCGGGGTGCAACTATGGGGTGTTCTAATCCTCATCCTCATGGACAGATATGGTCTAATGAAACGGTTCCTCAAATCCCTCAACAGGAAACAAATATGCAGCGTCACTATATGGACACCCACCAGAGCTGCCTATTGTGTGAGTATTTGAAAAAAGAGACGGATAGTGGTGAACGTATCGTAGTGGAAAACAACTCTTTTGTGGCTTTAGTCCCCTTTTGGGCGGTATGGCCCTTTGAAACTATGATTCTTCCAAGACGACACGTAGCCTCGCTAAGTGAGCTCAAAGATGCGGAACGCAACGATCTTGCCGATATCATGAAACGCCTGGGAACTCGTTATGACAACCTGTTCCAAACTAATTTTCCCTATTCTATGGGATTACATCAACGTCCCACCGATGGTGAAGAGCATAGGGAATGGCATTTTCACCTACACTACCTGCCGCCGCTGTTACGATCGGCAACTGTAAAAAAGTTTATGGTCGGTTACGAGTTATTAGCTACTGTACAGCGGGATATTACCGCGGAAACGGCAGCCGGCAGGCTGAGGGAACTCTCGGATACACATTTTCTTCATAAGGATTAAGATATGAGAGCAATAAATCAAAAGGATATTTCGAAGGGCACTTTGAACGGAGCTATTCAACGATTATACGGCGCTGCCTATGAAAAAGAGCAGCTTGACCGTTACACCTCTCTGCTGGACGAATTTCATCTCCGATTCTCCACCGAAGAGGCGTTTCTTTTCAGCAGTCCGGGACGGACCGAATTGGGAGGAAACCATACCGACCATAACAATGGAAAGGTTCTGGCCGGAAGCATACAACTCGACAAAATTGCCGCAGTGAGCCCCCGGGATGATATGCAGGTGGTGCTTGTCACCGCAGGCTTTCCCAAGGATATTGTGGCAGATTTGAATCATCTGAAACCACAAGATGACGAAGAGGGTAACGCTTCAGCCCTGGTACGCGGCATTGCCGCATACTTTGCAGAACATGGCTATAAATACGGTGGTTTCTCAGCGTATGTGCATAGCCAGGTAGCCATGGGATCGGGACTAAGTTCTTCTGCAGCAATTGAGGTCCTGATTGCACAGATTTTTAACACCCTGTATCACAAGGGACAACTGTCCGCTGTAGAGTTGGCGAAGGCAGGACAGTATGCTGAAAACCACTTTTTTCAAAAACCCTGCGGCTTGATGGACCAAATAGCCTGTGCCCAGGGGGGGATTGCTGCAATTGATTTTGCCGAAAATAACAATCCGAGCCTTGAGCATATAGATTTCGATTTCTCCAGGTACGGTTATCAACTGATGATTCTCGATACCGGGGGAGACCATGCCGACCTCACCTCTGAATACGCCTCAATTCCTCACGAGATGAAATGCGTTGCCCAGGAACTCGGCTGTTCAGTGTTACGGGAATCGGATATGCATCAGCTCACCACTGCCTCTGATTTAATCAGAAAAAACTGCGGCGACCGTGCCTTTCTAAGGGCCCTGCATTTTTTTAAGGAAAACCGAAGGGTTGAACAGCTTAAAGGGGCTTTAAAGCTTGAAGACATCAATGCATATCTGCGTACGGTGAGAGAATCAGGGATCTCTTCTTGGACCCTCCTACAGAACTGTGTCCCTACCGGTGCCGTCCAGAACCAAGCAGTAGCTTATTCACTGGGGCTTCTCCACACTCTCTGTCCCAACGGTTTTTTTCGGGTACATGGGGGAGGTTTTGCCGGCACAGTACAAGGCTATGTTCCTGTAAGCTCTTTTGAGGAACTGCAAGAAAATCTTACTGCTCTGTGTGGGAAAGGAGCTGTTACCCCACTTAGAGTTCGCAGTGAGGGAGTTATCCATTTGGATACTGAGTTCCTTGACTGAATAAAGTGTTCTATCGTATAAGAACACTGATAAACACCGTGAAATGAAGGAAGAGGAGAAGAAGATTATGAATGTGAGCCCGCTACAAAAGGCCAGGTATCAATTTAAGCCTACCTTACCGTCGATTCTACAAACGGATATCGAAAAAATCGGTATCGAATACGGCGAGCAGACTGAGTCAGCTGATAACCAGACAAAAATGAAAGAACTTTTTTCGAATACCTATGGACGACCAACAGTCAAGTTTACCAACGGTAAATCTTCACACCGAGACGAACCGGTTAACATCGGTGTAGTACTTTCCGGCGGTCAAGCTCCCGGCGGTCATAATGTGATAGCCGGAATTTATGATGCGATGAAAGCAGCAAACAGCAAATCAAAACTATACGGATTCCTCAACGGGCCCGCTGGAATTCTCGAAAACCGTTTGATAGAAATTACCGGCCAGTATGTTGATCAATACCGAAACACCGGCGGTTTTGATATGATCGGTTCGGGCCGAACAAAACTGGAAACAGAAGCACAGTTTGCAACTACCGCAGAGGTGTGTAAACAGAACAGTATTTCCGCTATTGTGATCATCGGTGGTGACGACTCGAATACCAACGCGGCGGTCCTTGCAGAATATTACCGAAAACAGCAGATCGATATCTCAGTGATTGGAGTTCCAAAAACTATCGATGGAGACCTAAAAAATGAACAAGTAGAAGTATCCTTCGGTTTTGATACCGCTACAAAAACCTACGCCGAACTTATTGGAAATATTCAGCGTGATGCCAATTCCGCCAAAAAATACTGGCATTTCATAAAACTCATGGGCCGAAGTGCGTCCCATATTTGCCTCGAGTGTGCCCTTCAAACCCAACCGAACGTGGCGATTATATCTGAAGAGATTGAAGAAAAACATACTACCCTCAACGATATAGTCGATGATATTGTAAAAAAAGTGGTTGCCCGTAGTGTACACGGTGAAAATTTCGGGGTTGTACTGGTACCGGAAGGATTGATTGAGTTTATTCCGGAGATGAAGACCCTCATTTCAGAGTTAAACACCCTCTTAGCGGAGCATGAGACCTATTTTTCTTCACTCCATACATTTGAAGATCAGTCTGAATGGATCAACAAAAACCTTACCAGAGACGCCTCATATGTGTTTTCTACACTTCCCAACAATATCCAGCGCCAGCTGTTGATGGACCGTGATCCCCACGGCAACGTTCAGGTTTCCAGAATTGAAACAGAGAAACTGCTGATTGAGATGGTGGAAGACAATTTAAATGAGCTAAAAGCCGAGGGAAAGTATCATGGAAAATTCAGTAGTCAGCACCACTTTTTTGGCTATGAGGGACGGGCGGCCTTTCCATCAAACTTCGATGCGAATTATACCTATAGTTTGGGTTACAATGCATATTTGCTCATATCTTTTGGACTTACGGGGTATATTTCTTCCATTCAGAATCTATCGGCACCGGCTGATGAGTGGATTGCCGGAGGTATTCCCATCACAATGATGATGAACCTCGAAATGCGCCACGGAAAAATGAAACCGGTTATTAAGAAAGCCTTGGTACAGCTCCAGGATACCCCTTTTAAGACCTTTGCTGCTAAGCGGGAAGAATGGGGGCTTAAAACATCTTTTACATATCCCGGTGCGATCCAGTACTACGGTCCCGATGAAGTATGTAATCAGCCAAGCCGAACGCTTACATTAGAAAATCAATAGAAAAAACTAACAGCGCATATCCCCATCCGAGGAGGCTTCGTGATGAAGCCTCCCATTATGAACAACCTACTTCACAGCCGCCGCTCCAAGATAGAGTACATATCTTCCGGCGTAAGATCGACGGGGGACCCCTTTTTTGTTGCATGTGAAGCAACATCCTTCAGCTCCTCAGTTGTAAACCCGTAATCGGACAAGCGGGGAATTGAAAACTCCTCGGCCCAACGGTACAGCTCCTCTACAAGGCTCCGACAATTGTTTTCCCCACTGCCCTTATCAGTACCTAAAAAAACAACCGCCCCCCGTGAATACTTTGCGAGCCCCCGGCTCTCGTCTTCGCACTTCAACAGTTTATCAACAATTATTTCACTTGCCGCCGGAAGTAAAGTTCCGCACACTATTCCGTGGGGAATATGTCTCAAGGCGCCTAAGGGGGAAGCCAATCCATGAACAACACCCAAGCCTGCGCCGGCTAATGAAATCCCCGAAAGATATGCAGCATAGGACATTTGGCCGCGGGCCTTTAGATTTCCTCCGTCGTGGAGGGCAGCGGGAAGAGACCAGCGAGTTCGCTGCAATCCGTTTAAGGAGAGGGCATCAGTAAAGGGGTTTGCATGAACCGAAACATACGCTTCCAGCAACTGAGTTACCGCATCCATTCCCGATGCTGCGGTAACATCGTAGGGACATCCTCTGGTTACTAAAGGATCAAGCAGGGCAAGGTCAGGAACATAGGCGGTATTCCGAAGTGATTTCTTAAACCCCCTCTCCCCTACTTCACTGATGACAGCGTTTTTAGTTGCCTCCGAACCGGTTCCTGAAGTGGCCGGCACTGCTATCAAGGGATAACGAATCGGTTTTGGACTACGGTTTCCAACACCCTCAAGATACTCACGAACACTTCCTTCGTGGAGCAACATTACGGAGACTGCTTTAGCAGTATCAATAACACTCCCCCCGCCAAGGGCTACCACAGCATCAACCTGCATTTCCGCAGCGGTATCCCGCACTTGATCCACTTTCAACGGGGAGGGTTCCCCGGACACGGGAAACCTGGGAGCTTCAATTCCAAAAGCCCGTAGGTTCTCTTCAAACTGCTCCCGATATTCGGAGGCCGAATACGAATCGCCGCCGGTAACTAACGCAATCCGGGAGTACCCGTGATTTTTAAGATATTCCGGGAGAGTAAACAGTATTCCCTCTCCAATTTTTAGATGGGGTACACCCTGGTTTTCAAAGGACAGCCTTTCATCTTCAAGAATTCTGCTCAATAATCCCATCAGCAGCCTCCCTTCTCTACTGTGAAATTCTCGGGTTGATAAAATCTATACCGATCCATCCCTCGGTGTTGGACATACTTTGATCGATAAGACCGATATCAACCTGATCGGTTGTCTCAGCAACTAAGTAGCGCTTCCCACTGAAGGGAAAGCGGGCACCCGGACCCTCTATCTGAACTGCAGCTATGCTGTGTTTGTAGACCGATGAGACCATGAGAATAGCGTCGATTCCGTAATGGTGGAGCAAAATTGTATATAAAAGCCCTCTGGAATCACAATCCCCGCGATTCTCAACCGCCGCCCTTAAGGGGGATAGACAATCGGATAAAGTATTCAACCGTTCATACTTAAACCCCTGTACCCACTGTAATAGGCCTGCGGCAATCTCCTCCGGACTATGGTCCTCAGGGGAAAGGTACGTCTGCAATGTCGAATAGAGCGGACGACTTCGGACAAATAGATCGCGATAAATCATCCTGTAGTGACGTTTCCACGCTGCTTCAGCATATTCGGTTCCGCCGTAGATCGATAAAACCTCTGCTTCACGCTCAATGACTTCTTGAGTCGCATTCAAGGCTGCTTCGCTCATACCAAGGGGAATCGTCCGCCCTTCAAACTCGATTTCAAACCGTTCTCGCTCCCGGGCCGGATAGGGTGAAACCGACTGACTAATAGGGCCCGGTTCTACTAGGCCGCGATCTCCAATAGAAACGGAATCCATTGCCGAAAGCACGGCATTTTGATAGGAGGACATTTTTCCCTTAAGGGCAAAGCCTACCACAATTACATCTATCCGGTGTGACTCAATACAGAGCAGATAACCTTGAAATTGATTATTCTGTTGCTGAAACTCGATTTGGGAAAGATGTGCATCCATCCCCGAGTGAAGAAACGCGCTGCCGGCATATACCTGCGCTCCAAGCTCTGCAGCTACACTGGAATGCATCTGACCGACATCCTCGTATGTATCCCCTTCCTGGTATTTCAAAAGCAAATAGGCTTCCCCGGCCTGATTTACCGCTGAAAACTTGTACTCTTCAATACCCTGGACCTGCCAGCTTACCGGTAGATTTACGAATAGATCATCGCCGAATTGTAGATATTCAGTCCATCCGTGTATGCCTGTTCCACAGAGAAACAGGCATATAAACATGTAGAGAAGACGTGGTCGAACGCTCATAGGAAAGAGCCTACTCACCTGACTCCCCGTCCACCTTGAAGCGCTTTATTTTCTTGGTGGTCGTCATTTCCATCGGCTCGTTCAACAGCTTAAACCGTTCTATCCGCTTATAGGGCATGAGGCCCTGGTTGACCTCTTTGATTATTTCATCTATCCGGCTTTCTATTTTAGTTTTATTTTCGGTTGTTTCTTCACCGACATCGAAGGCTTCGTAATTGGGATACACAAAGGCCTCGATACCCTCGGTCTTCATTTTTTCATCCAAGACATAGCCCTTCACCATTATCTGTTCGATTTCATCGTAGAGCTGAAAATAATCCTCAATTTCTTCGGGAAACACATTTTTTCCACCTTCAGTTACAATCAGATTTTTCTTTCTTCCCGTGAGGTAGAGGTAATTTTCGCTGTCTAGGTACCCGACATCTCCGGTTTTGAACCAGCCGTCTTCGGTAAAAACTTCCTTGGTGGCAGAGTCGTTATTGTAGTACCCCTGCATAATCATCGGTCCCCGGGCAATCAGTTCGCCGTTGCCTTCCTCATCAGGATCAAGAACCTTCATTTCCGCTTGGGGTATCACCTTTCCAACGGAGGCCTCTTTATAGTGTTCTACAGGATTAAGGGTAAGAATCGGGGAAGTCTCGGTTAAACCGTATCCCTGTACAAAATCAATACCTAACTGGTTGAACATGCTGAAGGTCGATGAAGGCAAAGGACCACCCCCACAAATACAGATGCGGTTTGTGTCGAGGGAAATCTTTTCCAGAATACCGTGAAACATTTTCTTTCCCGGATTTACTCCAAAACTCTTTTTAATAAACCCGCTGATGAACATCATTCCCCGGATAATCCCGTACACCACGATACCCTTTTCACGAATACCCCTCAGAAGTCCCTTTAAGAGTTTGTTAAACAACATCGGAATTCCAAGAAACATAGTAACCTGCCCCTCATGGAGGTCTTTCAGAATTTGTTTCACTACCAGTTTCTTAGCAAACACAATCTCCGCCCCAACAGAAATCGCCTCAATGAATACCGCCAGCATCGTATATGAATGATGTATCGGCAATAATGCATAGAAAACATCAGTATGAAAAATGGGCATATTTCCCTGCGCAAGAAAACAGTCACTCACAAAGTTCTTATGGGTCAGCATAACCCCTTTCTGATTTCCCGTTGTACCGGAGGTGTATAAGATGGCGGCAAGATCATTTTCTCCGGGCATTTCACGGGGCGGGGCATCCTGCTCTTTTATATTCAAAATATAATTTTCTTTTTTTGGAGACAGGGCAATTTTCTCTTTAAGTTTAATTTTCCCCTCCCCCTCGATCTCATCATATTTTTCGTCATCAATAAACGCTATTTTCGCATCGGAGAATTGAATCAGGCCTGCAATATCTTTTCCATGCAACTGATAATCAATCGGTACAACTACACCACCGGCAAACAGTACCGCCAAATAGGCAACTGCCCACTCCGGTGAGTTTTTGCCGGTTACCACTACGCGATCTCCCTTCTTTACTCCGCTGTTCACCAAATGGTTGGAGACCCTTTTTATCATTGCTAAGGCCTCTCCATAGCTTAAGAACAGATTGTCCGGATCATATATGCTAAAACAACGACGTTCTGGGAATCTTTCGGTATTTATTATAAATAACTCCGGGAGTGTAGGCCATTCACCCTGAAAATGACTTCCTCGATATTCATCTAAAAACTTCCATGGTGTAGTGCGTTCACGCATAACTCCTCCTTCATATTTTCCAAATACTTTCTCCGTTTTAAATCACACTATAGCCGATGGACTTTCAGAACACAAGTGGAAGTTAATTATCTCTGTTAAGTTTTTGGTTTGAGCAATTATAGAAATGAATCTTTACTCTTTTACAACAAGCTTCGTAACACTCTACTCGGACTGCCTAGTCGTTTCAAGGCGAGTCTGTGCAACAAATCCATGTTCAACAACCCCGTCACTTATCTGCCGCTCTCCCTCAGAATAAAGGGAAACCCAGCTCCCCTCGGTAAGCAATGCTTCTATAGGTTTGAATTTTGCCTTATAATTCATATGCTTATTTTGATGCACATAATACCCGAGATAAAGATTTTCACAACCCCACTGTTTGGCAAGAGCAATTTGCCGTAGAACTGCATATGTGCCGAGACTAAGATGGGCATACTCAGGGTCCCAATAACAATAAATAGCTGAAATATCCGAAGGTGTTACATCCATATGACTTAGCGCTATCAGCTTTGTGTCTTTGTATATCCGCAGTTCCCTTCCGCAGGGGGCATTCTCAAAAAAGGAACGGGAGAAATCTTCAAAGGAGGGAGTTTCCGGCTGTTCAAATCGGGCAGAATGGGCACGATACAGCTGATATTTCCCCTCCGTAGGTTTTAGTTCATCTACCACAACATCCAGAAGGCGGTTTTTTCGAAGCACACGCCTAAAATTACGGGTAAAACTAAACTTCTTTACGGGAATACGGACCGGAATACACTGATTACAATTTTTACACACGGGACGAAAAAAATGTTCCCCGAAATGTCTGAATCCAATTGAAAGAAGAAAACTCAACCCTTCAGCATCAATCTCACGAACAACAATGGTTTCGCTTTCAAAAGTAAACCCTTCTCTATATGGGCAAGGAGTTTCAATCTTTCCCATTGGAATTCCCTGGATGGTCATGCGGAAATACTCGGTCAAATTTCTAATTTTTTCAAGACGGCCAATAGAGATTGACTCACTTGTGTAGGTGTACTACAGTATTTTTACTACTTTTTGGGAAGAGAAATGGAAATACACATAAGAAAATGGAAAGATTACGGTGATGAAGATAAAAAACATATGTTTCAGCGCTCTGAAACCGACATCTCCGAGGTAGAATCTTCAGTTGCGGAAATCTTAGAACAGGTTCGACAGCGCGGAGATGATGCGCTTTTAGATTTTACCCTCCGCTTTGATAAAGTTGATCTTCACAACCTACCGCTGCAAGTACAGCCTGAAGAGTTTGAAAAAGCAGAAGCCTCTCTCGACTCTCAGCTAAAAGCTTCAATCGAGTTCGCAATTCACACCATATGGGATTACCACTTACCGCAAAAACCTGAGAGTATCCATATGAAGGAACTTCACCCGGGACTAATTGCCGGGGAGCGCGCTATGCCCATCGATTCGGTTGGGCTTTATGTTCCCCGGGGTCGAGGCAGCTTCCCTTCGATGCTCTACATGCTTGCAGTCCCGGCCAAAATTGCCGGCGTACCTTCAATCCAAATTGTCACCCCGCCGAATCCCGATGGAAGCGTTGATGCTGCCTGTCTCTATGCCGCAAAACTCGTGGGAGTTGAAAAAGTGCTTAGGGTTGGGGGAGCCCATGCAATTGCGGCCTTAGCATACGGTACCAAAAGCTTCGATACAGTCCTTAAGGTAGTAGGTCCCGGCAGCAGTTATGTTACTGCTGCAAAACGTCTGCTGGCCTCTAAAATTGACGCCGGTCTTCCGGCAGGTCCTTCCGAATCGATGGTGGTAGCCGATGAACAGGCCGATGCCTGGAACATAGCACTGGATTTGATGGTTGAGGCTGAGCACGGTTCCGACTCATGTGCTCTTCTCCTTACGGATTCGGATTCTCTGGCGAGGGAAGTTAAAAAAAATGTGGCTAAAATCGGTACTTCCTTACCTGAACCACGTGCCGGCTTTGTACAGGATGTATTCGATCGATACGGAGGAATTATCATTACCGACACGATTGATGAGGCGGCGGATATTGTAAACCGTTTTGCTCCTGAACACCTGCTGATTAACACATGCGAGCCCTTCACTACAATGAACAAAATCACAAATGCCGGGGAGATTTTATTGGGCCATCACCTTCCGTTTTCAGCGGCGAATTATACTACCGGTGCAAATGCGGTATTACCAACCGGAGGATGGGCAAAAAGCTATTCCCCAGTATCGGTTCGGGATTTTATGAAATTTTCTTCAATTGTGTATGCCGAAAAAAGCGCCTACCGCCAGTTAAAAGAGCATGTAGTGCGGATCGCCGACTATGAAGGTTTTGTTACCCATGGAAATGCTCTCAAAATGCGGAGGGAAGATTGAGCAACGAAGAAGGCTCAACAGAAGAACTGTTTGCATATTTCGGTTCGTTTGTAAATTTTGAACAAAAACAAAAGCAGACTATCCGGGAGTATCGTCTTGATCGGATGCTTCAGTTGCTTGAGTTCTACGATAATCCACACAATAAACTTCGTATAGTTCATATTGCCGGCTCAAAGGGAAAAGGTTCTACCGCCCTTTATATTGCCCGGGGACTGGAGGCCCTAGGTTTTAAGACCGGACTCTATAGTTCACCCCACATTGCCGATTACCGGGAACGCATCACCAGGGCCGGAAAGTTCTTTGATGAAAATGACTACGTAGAGGTAGGGAACCGAATCAAACAGGACATCCCCCTTTTTCAACGGAAGAAAACAGCCGGCAATGCTGAACCTACCGCTTTTGAATTGTTTACCCTATACGCTTTTCTGCTTTTTGAGCACACCGACTGCGAGTATGCAGTGATTGAGACGGGTATAGGAGGTAGGCTCGACGCGACGAACGTAGTACACCCTCAAGCCACCGCAATTACTCCGATTGAACTTGAACACACCGATATTCTCGGTTCAACTTTAGAACAAATAGCTTCTGAGAAAGCCGGCATTATCAAACCTGGGGTCCCCGTTTTCGTATCTCCTCAAAAGAAGGCTGCCCTGAAAGTACTGAGGCGCTACGCCGAGAAAAAGAGTAGTACCTTTTATTATGTACCGGAGTGTCTTCCCGATTTCTCAGCCCATGTTGATTCTCACGGTACCCGTGTGCAATTCACCCTTCCAACTGAGAACCCAACTGAGAACCCAACTGAGAACCCAACTGAGA
>CAZDFY010000018.1:11685-33660 GCA_964504785.1 uncultured Sediminispirochaeta sp.
TTCACCCTTCCAACTGAGAACCCAACTGAGAACCCAACTGAGAACCCAACTGAGAGCCAAAACTTCCTGGATCTGAAGGACGGATTCCAAAAAACAACACAAGAAAACCAGGTAGTGACCCTCAACCTGGCAATGCAGGGTCTAGTACAAGCTGAAAATGTAGTCCTTGCGCTTATGGTCCTGCGGGAACTCCAGCCCCGTCTTTTTTATTCCAAAGTGCAAAAAAAGCTCCTCCAGGAAATAGGCGGAGCGGTGTTGCCGGGGCGGATGGAAAAATGCGGTACTCACCCACCGGTGGTTTTCGACGGGGCCCATACGCCTGCTTCCATTCGCCGCACCGTGGACACATTTCAAAGGATATACGGAACAAGGGGAATCTGTATTTTCGGTTCGGTTGAGGGCAAGGATACCGAGGGAATGGCCGCCGCACTTGCAGGTTCATTTTCCGATCTCATTATATCACGGCCGGGAACTTTTAAGCCCAGCTCCCCGGAAGAGGTGGCACAGGTGTTTCGCAGATCAGCCCCATCGACGGAACTGATAATTAATCCGAAGGCAGCCCTTACTAGGGCTCTACAAATTTCCGAGAACGTACGGCCGGTATTGGTCACCGGTTCCTTTTATATGGTAGCAGAAATCCGACCGCTGCTGCTGAAAAAAATAGAAAGGGAGGATGTATGAACCCCTCACTTGTCTCAGCACGGGCCCGGGCCCTCACCCCTTACACCCCGGGGGAACAGCCCCAAGATAAAAAATATATTAAACTCAATACCAACGAAAATCCGTATCCTCCTGCTCCGGGTGTACAAAAGCTTCTGCGGGATTACGATGCCGGTATGCTTAGACTCTATCCGGACCCCAGCTCCACCCGACTCCGCGAGGAGATAGCCGCACACTACCAGCTGCGGAGTGAAGAAGTGTTTACTGGAAACGGTTCAGATGAAGTTCTCTCCTTTATTTTCTATGCTTTTTTTGATCCAGAGAATGGACCAGTGCTATTTCCAGCCCATACTTACAGTTTTTATCCTGTGTACTGTACCTATTACGGTCTGGAGTACAATAGAGTCCCAATGGAAAAGGACTTCTCTATTCAAGTAAAGGACTTTAACGACTATAAGTCCTTTGCAGGAGTCATCTTTCCAAATCCGAACGCTCCCACCGGCATCGCCCTCTCCAGGAACCAAATAGCCGAATTCCTTCACTCGGCAAGGACCGACAGGGTCTATGTCATAGACGAGGCCTATGTTGATTTTGGTGCTGAAACCTGCAGCAGCCTTATTAGAGATTTCCCGAATCTGATTGTTGTTCACACTTTTTCCAAGAGCCGCTCCTTGGCCGGTGTGCGTCTTGGCTTTGCACTGGGTAATCCCGAACTAATACAAACTCTTTTTACGGTGAAAGACTCTTTTAATTCCTATCCGCTCAATCGTCTGAGCCAGGAACTTGCGATGCGTGCATTAGAGGACAATGAGTACTTTTTAGATGTACGCGATCGGGTAATTTCAACCCGTTCCTATACCGTAGATACACTTCAAGAAAGAGGCTGGCGGGTACTTCCGTCAAAAGCTAATTTTATCTTTACCTCCGCTCCCGGCATCGACGGCCTCACTATATATAACGATTTGAAGCAAAGAGGTATTTTAGTCCGCTATTTTAATCACGATGGAATTACTGATTTTATTCGCATCACCATCGGCACCGAGGAACAGATGGATACCTTAATTTCCACCCTCGATGCACTTTATTCAAAGTAGGAGGAACCTTATGAAAAAACTGTTGAAAGACCGCATGATTGTTCAGACCGGAGATATTACTTCCATGGAAGTTGATGCTGTTGTAAATGCTGCAAACTCCAGTTTAATGGGCGGAGGAGGTGTTGATGGTGCAATCCACAGGAGGGGAGGTGCATCCATTCTAAAAGAATGCAAGGAAATCCGCAGGCATCAGTATCCAGAGGGGCTCCCCACAGGAAAAGCGGTTATCACCGGAGCGGGTAAGTTACCCTCTTCCCATGTTATTCACACGGTCGGACCTGTATGGCACGGGGGTAATCAGAATGAAGATCAGCAGTTAGAGGCGGCCTACTCGAACTGCCTTTCTATAGCATCGGAGACGGGATTAAAAACAGTCGCCTTTCCGGCCATAAGTACCGGTATTTACGGTTTTCCTAAAGCAAGGGCTGCCGCCGTCGTGTATCACACCATCAAGCAGTTTATAGATCGTCATAGTCTGCCTCGGGAGGTGTACCTGGTTTTTTTCAGCAGCGATGATGAACAGGTATTTCTTGAGGCATTACACACACACAATCTGGAGTAACCGTGTCGCTTAACTGGAAAGAAATTGATCTCATTCTGAAGGAGCTGCACATTGAGGACAGTTCCATTCAGAAAATACGTCAGCCCGATTTCAAGAATCTTGTACTTGATTTATATGCCCCCGGGAATCGACAGAGCCTCTTTATTTCACTCGCCCAGGGAAAAACCCGTATCCACCGTCTGACCACATCCATTAAAAACCAGGTGCCCCTGCAGCGTTTCTCCCAATTCCTGCGTTCCCGGATTAAGGGAGGGAAAATACGAAGTGCAGAGCAAATAGGCGGTGAGCGGATAATCCGCCTTACTATTGACCGGGGCGGCGAAACTACTTTGCTGTTTATTCGCTTGTGGGGCGGTGCGGGGAACATCATCGCAACCGATAGGGAACATATTATACTGGACGCATTCTACCGCCGACCGAAGCGTAATGAGATTTCAGGGGAGTACTTCAATCCCCAGGAGCTTATCGAATCCACAAAATCGGTCAAACCATCCGGGGGAAAACAGAAAGAGTTTTCAATTAGAGAGTATCCGGAATCAATGGATTTTAATCAGTGTATTGAGCAGGAGTATTTTGACCGTGAATTAAAAGAGGATCTGAATCAACTCAAAGAACGGGCTCAAGCGCTGTTTGAAAAACAAATTTCAAATATAGATGTAAAAATTTCCGAGTTAGAAAGCAAGTTGTACAAAGATGAAGAAGTAGAATCACTGAAACAGACCGGCGACCTTATTATGGCACATCTTCATCTTATAGAGCCGGGGAGCGAATGGGTACGGGTGAATGATTTCTACCATGAAAACGCTCCTGTAGAAATCGAGTTAGACCCACATTTGAATCCCCAGCAAAACGGCGAAGCCTATTATGAGAAATACGGAAAAGCCAAACGCCGGCGGGCACATATGGAAGAGGAACTTGCCAATCTGAAACAGAATGAGCGCCGGCTACGCACCCAGGGCCAACACCTAATGGAGATTGAAGATCCGAACCAACAGCGACCGGCGTTGAAGGAGTTTATTTCCCAGTACAGTCCGAAAAAAGGGGAAAAAACGAGTACCACCGTTCCGGGGCTGAGATTTCAGTCCGGCCAATTTACAATTTTAGTGGGTCGAACATCCAAAGAAAACGATGAACTCCTCCGCAGATATGTACGGGGCAATGATTATTGGCTGCATACCCGTGATTATCCCGGGGGCTATGTGTTTATTAAGTATATCTCAGGAAAATCCGTCCCCCTGGAGACCTTGCTGGACGCCGGCAATTTAGCGCTGCACTATTCAAAGGCCCGGCCTTCGGGTAAGGCCGAGTTATACTATACCCAGGTCAAATATCTGCGCAGGGCTAAGGAGGGGAAGCAGGGTCTTGTTCTACCTACCCAGGAAAAAAACCTTTCTATCGAACTCGATGAAGAACGAATACAACGGCTTCTAACGGATTGAAAGAGTGGCGTAAGTACGAGATAATAACACCATGAAAAACGAATCACAGGTGGGACACCCTATAGTAAGCGGGATTTTTTATCCTGATGAAGCAACTGATTTGAAGCAAGTAGTGCTCGAGCTTCTGGATCAGCCGGATACTGGAGAAAAGCAGAACCCAACTCCGGAGGGTCGGCAGCTCAGGGTTCTCATTGTCCCGCACGCTTCTTACCAGCATGTAGGAGCTTATATTGCACACGCTTTTAGTTACCTGAATAACGGAGAGGAAGCTCCCCAGGGGATTACACGGGTGGTACTGCTTTCAACGGTCCACCATAATTTTAAAGAGACTGTGTGGCTTCCTGAGTATGAATCCCTTCAGTGTCCCCTGGGACAGATACCGGTGGATACAGAGACGGTCAGATCAATTGCCAATAAAGGGGCCCCCTTTAAGTTGAACAACCTTCCCTACACTGAGGAGCATTCCCAGGAAATAGTGCTTCCCTTTCTTGCCCATTGTGCGCCGGAGGTTCCTGTTATACCGATTATGTTGGGGAATAACTCTCAGCAACTGGTCCGGAGGACAGCTCAATTATTAAGCCACACGGAAATAGTACATGAGCCGAGTACTCTTTTTGTCGTCAGTACGAACCTCAGTAGTTTTACCGATTCTGTGAACGCCCAAAGGGAAGCGGAATATGTTCTTTCCCAACTGGAATCATCGGCCCCCGACTTCTTATCCTCCCGTTACAGCAAAGCCTGCGGAAGGGGGGGATTACAATTATTACGCGAACTTTTTTCCACTCCGATCGACTATATAAAACTGAAAGTCGGACGTTCAGGTATCATTCAACCGGAACAAAGAGAGGTATGGTACGGTAGTTTTGCAGGAAGACTCCCAAGAAAAACAAAATCATTACAGGAGGAGAAGTCATGAGTTTTACCCTCTCTTCACAGGAAAAAGAAATACTACTAGGGACTGCCCGCGAAAGCATTCGCAGCGCCCTTACCGGCGAGCCGCCCCACTATCCGAGTCCAACAGAAAACCTTCAGGGGGAGTGCGGTGCCTTTGTTACTCTACACAAGGGGGAGGATCTGCGCGGGTGCATAGGCCATATTTTTGCGGTAAAGCCGTTGTTTTCAGCGATAAAAGAGTTGGCCCGTTCAAGCGCCTTTGAGGATCCCCGTTTTATTCCTCTTACTCTCTCGGAACTGGAGGAAGCAGATATTGAAGTCTCCGTACTTACCCCCCTCGAGCGTGCAGAATCTCCCGAACAAGTAGAAGTTGGGGTACACGGCCTCTACATAAAATCCGGGGGGCGTACGGGGGTTTTGCTTCCCCAAGTACCCGTGGAACAGGGGTGGAACCGTCGCCAATATTTGACTAATCTCTGTTTTAAAGCCGGGTTGTCCGGCGACTGCTGGACAAATCCGCGGACAGAGCTGTACCTGTTTACCGCTATCGTTTTCGGTGAGAAGGAGTAAAGAGTACATGCAGAAATCGCCAGTGCACAGCACCGAAGTAACACCGCCGGTGGTAACCAAACTCAACAGCGGAACACAGTCCTATACCAGTATCCGCATAGCTCCATCACACTCAGGGCTCCATAAAACAATACGTAATCCCCAAAGTATGAGCGGCTGGTATACCCGGGGAAATAAGATTGAACCATGGCGTTGGAACGGAACAATTGAACATCAGAAGTGGCTTTACCTGACATTCTCAGAACAGCCCCAAGGCCTTCGCCCGCTTACCGACATATTCCAACTTGATATTAATGAAACTCTCCGTTTCTTAGGGAAGTTCCTCGGTGCTCTCTCGGAGTTAGAGAACACTGAAGGCTTCGAGCCGGATGGAATGTATCTTACCTCAACCTTTTTTGATGAAACCGGCACTCTCTATTTTCTACATCCGGACATTGCACAGCTCACTGTACAAAATTTTGAACAACTATGTCCAATAGAAGAAAGATATAAAATCGGGCCTCTTGGAAGAAAAGAACTGGTTCCTCTGATTTCCTATCAACTCCAGCTTCAAATTAAAACCAAACACGGCAAAGAGCATTCTACACAAGATGAGAGAGATGAGAGCAGCCGAACTTCCGCAATACAGCCGCATCTGCACAGATATGTTCCTCAGTTAAGCCGTCGAATTGCCGACTTTCTTTTTGACACAGTAAACCGTGCTGCAAGCTCGGAGTCTATATCCGAGGACATCCGCTGCCTATCAAATGAAATAGCGGAATGGCAAAGGGGTGAACTATTCGAAGACCTGCATCTTGATGGAATTGAACAACGCCGAAAGAGGGCTTATATGCTCGAGGCGGGGCTGCAAAAAAAGGAGAAAAGGCGCAATTTTAGAAGGAAGTACGGCTCTACAGTGTTTCTTACTGCAGCGGCCCTAGTGATATTGGCTTTTTTTGTGTCCCCCTTTATAAGAAGGGCCTTTGAACCGGATATCACCGAGGGCCTGCAGCCTGCCGAGGTGATTGAACTTTTCTATAACAGCCAGAACAGCCTAGATCATGAAGCTATGAACGAATGCACAACAGGTTCAATCGGCAATACCCACATCAATCAGGTAACCACGCTTTTTGTGATCTCCAGGGTCCGACAGGGGGTAGAGATGAAAGATGTATTTAGCCCTGCTCCGGAGTGGATTAATGCCGGCCGGCCCGACTTAAAGGACGGCAAATTTGTTTTCGGTGTTACGGAGATCAACATCGAAAAAACTGGTAAGGAAGAATACAAAGCGAACTATATTAGGTGGTCTACCCTCCCTCCTCAGGCGGAAGATATTAGTTCCGAAGAAAAACAGGCACAAATTAGTTCAACCGGGGAGGTACGGGCTTTTAAAATAACAGAGCTCGTTGAGATGACCGAAACCTCCAAGGGATGGAAAATAGACAGCCTTAAAGAAATTAACAGAGAACCCTATAATTTTTAGAACAACGAGGCAATAAACGTAACCAAGGAAGTGCTGAAAAAGAGTCCACTGGAAATACTCATCGAAAGTGTAAGATTATCCCGTTGGTCCCCGGACATGCCCCCTACCAGGGGATCCGCATAGGCAAATGTAAGTGCTGCTGCTCCAAAGACTGTTCCAATACCCGCAGTCAGCAGGGAACCCCTTCGTAACTGGGATTTAGTAAACTGAAACTGCAGCCCCGGGGGAGTCTCCTCTGTTTTAGTGGCTTTCTCCGCTGTTTTCGAGTCATCCGCCGAATCAACGTCAATAGGGGTTGCTTTGAAATCATTCACTTCCCAGTAGGTGTATACTTCACTGGAAATAGCTTCTTTTTGCAGCACATACTCTTGTTCAGAAATACCCTCATCCGACTCTTTGATCTTAACCATTTCATCAGCGCCTATTTCAATTGTCCCTGGCTCTGACGGTGGTCCCTCATCCCCCCGTTTTCCATCTTCCTCATCGGGGGCGGGGGAAGTTTTTACCCTCTGGGACACCTCAACCTTGCCTTCAAAACAATAGACTGAGGCGACGGTAGTGTTCTCTTGCTCATTGTACAATACATCATAGCCGAAATCGGTACCCCGAACTCCCGCTACCATGCTCGGGCCGGCAATAGCGAAGTTTTCCAGTCCGGCGAGTTTTCGTACCCGGGCCCTTACACGGCCGTAGCTCACCTCATACCGAGGGGCTTTTGTCTCTCGGCCTTGCTCAAATTTGAAACTGGTATTCTCAGATATTTTTAACACATTTCTCGAACCGGAGACCTGAATTTCTAAAAAAGTACCGTCATAGGTATTTAGATAGTCGCCGGGAAAAAACTCTAAACCTTCCACAATATCTGAGCTCAGGTCATAATCCTCCGATTGGGCATCCCGCACTATTTCAAAACCGGTCCCGGAGGCATAAATAAGGCTTCCCGCAGGCTCATCAGAATCCACTTCTTGCGCATATACGGAAATCGGCAAAAATATCAGCATAGATATTAATATTAAATACGCTCTATTTACATTTCGTATTCTATATATATTTTGTGCAGCCCTCATTATTAAGCTCCTTTTCGCAACAACTTTTTCCAGTGCTCTCAAAAGTGTATCGTAAAACCGGCGGTATATCAAACAAAATCACCAGTGCTCAGGTATTCTCAATCTGAAAACCCTCAGTAGACTTGCCAAGGGGGTACACCAATTCAGAGCTCCTGTACGTCACCTTCCCCCTGAAACTGTCCTGTGAACTCACTCACCCTGGACTTCAGGGCCAAAGGGTCTTCGGGGGTAAACCACTCCGCCTCGGCTATCCTCTTAAAAAAAGTTATCTGCCGCTTTGCGTAACGGCGACTGTTCTTTTGGATCTCCCCTTTTATATCTTTATATAAAAGTTCACCGGCCCCCTGCATTTCAAAAAATTCTCGATATCCGATGCCACGCATACCCGGGTCGCCGGCTTTATACCCACGCTCCAACAGAGTGCGAAACTCCTCAACCAAACCTGCAGACCACATCTGCTCTACCCTTCTGTTAATCCTCTCGTATAATTCATTCCTGTCCCGATATAAGCCTATAACTAAATACTCATATCCCGGCCGCAAGACCGGGGTATGTGCATAAGAGCTCAAGGGTTTTCCCGAACCGTAGAGTACCTCCAGGGCTCGGATTAGTCGCTGAGTGTCGTGTGGATGAAGTTTGGCGGCACTTACAGGATCATGCTCCTCCAGTTCAGCGTACAGTTTCTCCCGGCCCTCCTGCCGCAGTTTTTGACAAAGGGAATCCCGTATTTCAGGGTCTGAAGGGGGAGCAGGAGGGAGTCCGTATAAAAAGTGGTAAAAATAAAAGGCCGTTCCCCCTGTTATCAGGGGCATCTTTCCCCGAAAATAGATTTTTCGTGCAGCCGCGTCGGCATCTTGTACAAATCGACCAACGTCGTATTGTTCGTCGGGATTACGGATATCGACTAGGTGGTGGGGGATACGCCTCCGCAACTCAGGCGACGGCTTTGCCGTTCCAATATCAAGATACCGGTACACCTGCATAGAATCGGCGTTTATAATTTCAAAATGTCGGGAAAAAAGCTGCTCCACCAGTGCGGTCTTACCGACCGCAGTTGGCCCAAACAGCAAGATGACGGGGAGTTTATTCTTCGATTCGGTACTCAACTTTTTTATCAAGCACTTGTTTGATGGCGGTGGGGACTACTTTTCCGTTATTTTTTTCTACTTCTTCATCACCGGTTATGGTAAGCTGATTCGATCGTTTAATAGATGCGGCCGTCATTTCATAGATATTTCCTTTCCAGCTTACAAGCTTATCAAGGGGTATTATCATTCTTTTCTCCTAATTTATAAAAATCCGATTATCTTCCAGTTTTAATATAGCAGATTAATCTTTACTCTGTAAAGATTCAACTTCCTTCACTATTACATCAGCGATTTCGTATTGGTCCTGTGTGTCGGCATCAACAATCAAATCCGCAAATTCGTACTTATCGTTGTCAATTCCATAGATCTTTTTATAGCGCGCGTTATCACGCACATCCCTAAGGTGGGTTTCCTTTGTTTTTTCTTCCAGGCTGCCCCCCTCCCTTTGGGCGATTCTGGCAGCCCTGGTTTCAAGAGATGCGTGCAGATAAACCTTTAAATCCGCATCTTCCAGAAGCCAGATTGCAAGGCGTGAGCCGAGAACACAGTCACCCTCTTCCGCCATTTCAACCTGAGTGCGATCGAGTTCCCGGTCATATGAAAAGTCCTGTTCCGCAAGTGTACAGAACTCTTCAAACTCTATCCCCTTTTCGTCTGCCATATCATGAAAAGTGTAGTTTATGAGCCGCAGATCCAGTTTTTCAGCAACCAGACGGCTGACGGAGGAATTTCCGCATCCGCTTTTACCTGAAATTGCAATTTTTAAGCCGGTGTTTTTATTCGACATTCCTAAGTTGCTCCCTTATTTTTTCCAGTGCGTCCTTTGCTTCTACCACAGCTTGATTTACCGCAATAACATTGCTTTTAGAGCCGATTGTATTTATTTCGCGGTGCATCTCCTGGCAGATAAAATCGAGCTTTTTTCCGATACCCCCGTCTTGCCGCACATACTGTTCAAACTGCTCAATGTGACTTCTTAAACGGACCGTCTCTTCTCCCACCGAATATTTCATCAACATTACCGCGGTTTCCGAGAGGATGCGATTTTCATCGTAATTCTCTCCCACCATTTCGCGGAAACGCTCGGTTAATTCATTTTTGATATATTCCTCAAGTTTAGCAGAATGTGCTTCTACTGTAGCAAGACTTCCTTCCAAGGTATGTAGAAGCATACGGACATCTCTCTCAGTAGCTTCTCCTTCACTCTGCCGCGTTTTCATAAACTCCGCCGTTGCCGCCTCCAGTTCCTGCATTACCAGTTTTTCAAACCACTCAAGGTCACGGTTTTTTACCGGTTTTACGACCCCCTCCAAGTGTAAGAAATGGGAAAGTCGGGGCTCTTCCTCAAGGCCTACTGTTTCCGACAATTGACGCAGTGCCGCAGCATACTTTTTTGCCGCCGACTGATCTATATACACATCCAGGTTCTCTTCAAGCTCCTTTACCCGCAGAGAGATTTCTACCCGGCCTCTCACAATCTTAGATTTAATATAGCTTCGCATCGACGGTTCCAAAGGCGAGAGAAAGGGGGGCGCATTTATAAGAATATCCAAATAGCGGTTATTGTAAGATTTTAGTTCAAGGGCAAGATTCACCTGTTCATCCTGATATTCCCGATAGGAGTATCCGGTCATACTAATCATACATTTTTCTCCAAAGAAAAGGTCTTGTGTAAAGCAGCGCCGATCCGCCAATTATCACCGGCCCCCATTGTAATAAAAAGGTCGCCGGGTCTTAAAATCTGTTCCAGTTCTTTCTCAGCATCCTCAAGTTCATGAAAATACAGCACCTGCGGGTGCTGCTGCTTGAGGGATTCATACAATGTTATTCCATTCACGCTTCCAACTTTTTCCCTGGCGGAAGCGTAGATTTTATTGAGCACCACCATATCCGCATCGGAAAATGCACCGGCAAACTCCGAGAGTAAAGCCTCAGTGCGACTGTAGGTGTGGGACATAAAATCTACAACTATACGGCGGTCCGGATAAAATTCACGAAACCCCTGTAGTGTAGTGTGTATTTCCTTGGGATGATGAGCGTAATCATCGGCAAAGAGAATTCCCCCTTGCTCACCGAGGATTTCCGACCGCCTCTTACTTCCACGAAAGGTTTCGAGGGCCGATGCCGTTTTTTCCATTACCGACTCTGAAGCTCCGACTGATGTACCGCCGCTTTCGTCAAGAATAATCCCGTGGACCGCCGCTATTGCAGCCGTTCCATCCAAAACTGAGTGGATTCCGGGAATTCGAAGCCTGAACTGCGCGTGCCATCCTGCTAAACGGTATACATGCCGGCCCGGTTCGACCCGGTAATCAACTATCCTAAAATCTCCCTCCGCCTTAAAACCGTAGGGAAGCATCCTGATGTCCGGGCGACGCGTGCGAACTTTTACGGAAAGCTCCGCTGCCCCCGGATCATCGGCACAATAGATAAGAGCCCCACCCTTGGGAAGCCTTTGTGCATATTCAACGAATGCCGATTCAATATCCGCGTAATCCCTATAATAGTCAAGGTGGTCCGCGTCAACCGAGGTTACCACCAATTGATTCGGGTGAAATGAAAGAAAGTGTCGGCGATATTCACAGGTTTCAGCAATAAAATAGCGGTCCCCGCCGAAATAGGTAGCCCGATTCTTAAACCCCTTTACCGCCGACCCTACTAATACTCCCGCCGGCAGGTCGAGTTCTTTGATAATGGTGCCGGCCATTGCGGTAGTTGTGGTTTTTCCATGTACTCCGGCAATTCCAGTGGCATGTAAATCCCGGGAAAGCTCTCCCAAAGCCTCGGTGTACTCCACTAAGGCTATACCGCGCCTCCGTGCTTCAACAAGCTCGGGGTGTGTTTCAGGCTCATATGCAGCAGAATAAATTACAAGGTCCGTATGGGAAGGCACATTCTCCGGCTTAAAACCTTCAAAATAGGGAATACCGAGGGCTTTCAGTATTTCATCAGTATAAAACTGCTCTTCCGTATCGGAACCGGACACCCGCGCACCATGGCCCATCATTAGTTCGGCTAAAGCCGACATACCCGTTCCTTTTATCCCTACAAAATAGAACGCCGCTTTGTGTAATTCTGATGGTAATATACGCTGTCGAGCCATACACCGATCTTACATTTACTCAACCTTTTGTGCAACAGGGCCGGTATTATCTCCTTGACCTTACACATATGATCTACTACCCTTTAAGTAAGTAAAAAGCGAGGGAGGCACCATTGGAAAAGGTTTTATCGATTGTTCTCGGCGGAGGAAAAGGAACTCGTCTTTATCCACTTACAAAGGACAGAGCAAAACCGGCTGTACCATTCGGAGGTAAGTATCGCCTAGTTGATATACCGATTTCTAATTGTATAAACGCCAATTTTAAACAGATTTATATTTTAACACAGTTCAACAGCGCATCCCTGCATAACCATGTGTCCAACACCTATATCTTCGACGTCTTTACAAAGGGATTTGTTGAAGTTCTGGCGGCGGAACAGACTTTTGATAATACAAGCTGGTACGAGGGAACCGCCGACGCGGTTCGTAAGAACTTCACGCATTTTCACGATCAGGAGCCTACACACTATCTGATTTTGGCGGGGGACCAGCTGTACCGTATGAATTTCTCAGAGATGTTTAAGCAGCATATTGAAAGCGGAGCGGAAATTACTGTTGCTGCAACTCCTGTATCCCGGAGACAGGCTACCGGTCTCGGCATAATAAAGGCAGATGAAAACCGAAGGGCAGTTTCCTTTGTAGAAAAGCCAAAACCGGAAGCAAATATTGAAGAAATGAAGGTCCCGAAAAATATACTCTATGCCCAGGGTGAGCAGGCGGATGACTCCAAAGAATATCTTGCCTCAATGGGAATCTACATTTTCAATGCCGACACAATGGAAAAGGTCCTCGATAATAATTATACCGATTTTGGTCATGAGATCATACCAATCGGTATAAGCGAGCGCCATGTAAACACATATGTGTTTAATGGTTTTTGGGAAGATATTGGAACTATCAAGGCTTTTTACGAAACTAATCTTAATTTGGCCTCTTTGACACCGGCATTTAATTTTTACGATGAAAATATGCCTATCTATACTCACAGACGCCATCTGCCGGCCACAAAGGTAAACTTCTGTACTATCAGTCAATCCCTCACAGGAGAAGGGAGTATTATCACCAACGCCTCCATTGTAAACTCCGTTGTAGGTGTCCGCACCCTTATCGAATCAGGGGCGAGTTTGGATGGTGTCTATTGTATGGGTGCCAACTACTATGAAACATACGAGAAGAAAAAAGAGAACGAAGCTAAGGGCGTTCCAAATATCGGTATCGGCCGGGGGACAATAGTTAAGAGGGCGATTATAGACAAAAATGCCCGTATAGGCGACGGCTGCCGGATCGGTATTGACCATATAGATCGGCAGGATGGAGATTACGGTAACTACTGGATTGTGGATGGAATTATCGTCATACCCAAAAACGGTGTAATTCCACCGGGAACTACTATTTGAGGGCTCATAATTACCCATGATGTGAAGGTGGCCCTAGATGCTCATTTTTTCAGGGGTTTTCATATAGATACAGTTTTTCTAAACAGTTTACAATTTTTTTATCAGATTGGGCCATTGGAAGATGTTTAAGGTCATAAAGAGTGACCCATCTAATCTGCTGGTGTTCATTTAATACAAAAGAATCAGTAATCAAACGGATATTATACGCCTCCAATATGTACTGTTGATTACGATTTTCAAACCGGTCGGTACATATTTTATCACCGACCGTAATATTTATAGAAAACTCTTCAAGAAACTCACGCTTTAACGCCTGCTCGGCGGTTTCACTATTCTCTTTTTTACCGCCGGGAAACTCCCAGGATTCCCCAATGCTTGTTCCCGGTTTTCGCAGGGCTACTAAAAACTTACTATTTCTGCGGGCAATACCCGCAGTTGATATACGAGGGTCATGTGTGTTGTGCTGATTCACTTAGTAGGCCTCACTTACTTGTACCCCTTATATGCCCCCAGGGTCCGCCTCTTAAGATAATTTATTTATCTTAAACAAATAAAAATGTGAACATTCTAAATGTGAAAATTTTCCGAAAATTTTTCACATTTAGAAGTGCTGTTATAGAAATAAAACCCGTGGAAATAGAAAATGGAGCAAACCGATAACCACCAAAATTATTCCGACGGTACTCTTGTTATCAACAAAGATTCTCTGCAGTTTATCTATAAAAGAGGAACCTACTTCCGATTGCTCTTTATAATAATCAAGAAAAAACACCCCCGCCATAAGCAGAAGACTTAAAGCAGGCAGAAGATCTCCGACTACGGCAACATCTCCCTTTGTTACACTTAGAATTTTGAAAATACCTACCGCTACCGATAACAAGATAAATATCATCCGGGAGGCTATATTGATTCTAAGGGCTTCATGAAGAGTATCGAGCATAGGGATTTTTTCCTGCAACAAAGGTGAAGCAAGTATTAACCCACCCAAAATATTTAAAATAACTGCAAGTAGATAAAACTGTACCATACATCCCCCCATATATAAGATATTATCAAATTACATAATCAATATAGCATCGTCAAGCACTATTGTCTCATCTTTTTTTCTAAAGTTGTACTCTCTTCGTCGCTCCCTAGTGTAACTCTCAGCCGTACATCGGTAAGGTCCAGCTGCTCCTCCGGCAGGGGAATAATCTTGCGAACAATACTTGATCTGTACTCTCCACCCTCCTGTGCAGGGAGAAACTCCTCATTCACCCGGGTATCGGTTTCCAATATTCGAAATTCAATCTGAAAAGCTTCTTCGGGATAGCCATTCTCGGCAAGATAGGAGGGATTGGGTTGTACAACTAGACCGGCATGCACTTTCCCCTCGTGAAGATAGCCGTGCAATGAAAGAGAATACCCCAAAAAGTTCTCATCCTCTGCTCCAGGACGGATTAGGGGAAACACCAAGGTGAGTACCAGTAAAACCACTAGGATATCCACCAGTACAATCAAAAGCGTGGGATTATTGCGAAACACCCCTCCAAAACGGACTTTCCGGCGACCTTCCTGTGGTTCAGGTTCCGGTTTTCCCGAACGGCTATGAAACTGTATTTCACCGGAAGCAACTCTCTGTTCAAAGATTCGCTGATCGCTAAGCTCCGAAACCATCCCTTCGGCCGCTTTTGAGCCCTCTCCCGCATCGCCCGAGTCTACCCCGGTACTTGTTTTACAACCTTCTTTGGGATCTTTTCCGGAGGGAGGGGAGGTGTTCTTTTTTTTAGATCTCCGCGACCAGCTCATCTTCATCTCCACCGACCTTTGAAACGGCCTCGGCCAGTTCCCCCGCTAAAAACCAGCCACAGTCCCGATACGCTCTGCGGCCGGCTGCCTGATGCAGGGCTGCTCCCCTCCAGGCGGCTTCAAAGGGAGAAATCCCTGATGCAAGAATGCCGGTTATAATCCCCGCTAACACATCCCCCGATCCACCGGTCCCCATAGCGGGATTCATACCGTCGACAACAGCGTAGGTACCCTCGGGAGATACTATCCAGACAACATGACATTTTAAAACAATTACCGTGTTAAGTTCCCGGGCAAGGGGTGAGAGTGCTGCAAGGGGATTTCCAAATAAATGGTCCTTATCAACTTCAAATTTACTATCCTTCACCAGTGCGATGTACTCTCCGGGGTGCGGAGTGAGGATCCAGCGCCCCTGTGTCAAATTTGCCACTGTATCAGCGCCCATTTTGTCCCACAACAGGCGAAACACATGGATACCATCCGCGTCGATTACCCCGGGGACAGTACTTTTGAGTAATGTATCCAGGATAGAGCTACGGCCGGTCCTCCCCCACCCAGGGCCCGCTAATAGGGCTGAAAACTGAGTAGAGAGGTCCTCTGTCTGTGAATCTTGCCGTGGCCGGACCATCACCTCCGATAGCTTACCCGCCAAAATTGAGTAAATCTCTTGATCAGCATACACACTCACCAATCCTGCCCCAGCCCGGCAGGCCCCTTCCGCCGCAAGTGCCGCCGCACCGGTGGTTCCTGTTGTACCGGCCCAAATTGCCGCATGCCCCCTCACATTCTTATAATCCTGGGGCTGAAAGCTTGATCCGCCGGCCTGTACAATTAGTTCTCCCCGGGCATTTTCTCCCTCGGCCTGAACATCCGTCAGCAGCTGTGGTGGAAATCCGAGCTTGATCGTCCTAATAATTCCCCCATGGGGCCGGCCGGCGGGTGTGTACAGTGATACTTTCGGTAAACCCATGGTGAGGGTGAGGTCGGCCTTGACGGCGGGATAATCCGGTAAAAAGTTATCCCCCAAGCCGCTGGGCACATCTATCGCTACAACATAACCGCGGGCATCCTTATTTAGAGATTCAACCATTGCGGCGGCAGTCCCGCGGAGGGCACCACTGATGCCGGTCCCGCTAATACCGTCAAAAAGCACATCAGCTTCACGGATTGCCCTGCGGGCTGCAGCTTCATCTTCTTCCCAGAACATCACAGGAATGCCGAGCTGCGTGACAATATGGTAGTGTATTTGCACTTGTTCGTTCATTTTGGCACCGCGAAGCAGTACTTTTATCTGAAAGGGGCCCTGGAGAAAGGCCTGGCGAGCCATCACAAGTGCATCGCCACCGTTGTTTCCCCCGCCGGCAATAAAGAGCAGAGAACTTCTGTTCTTTACCGCCGGAATAGCTTCATTTTCAGTATTTCTATTTTTATTTTTTTTACCTGTAGCAAGGTCCTGCTCTTTCCATTCCCTTAAAAACTGCTGAAAAGCCTTTATACCTGCATTCTCCATCAAGAGAAGACCGGAAATGCCGTATTCCTCTTGGGCAAGGCGGTCAATCTCAGCCATCGTACGGGGTTGTACTATCCTCATCCTTTTCCTCCAAAAATCGATCGGTTCGCCACCACACCACATCCGCACTGTATTCATGTACTAATAAAGCAGACAACACACCGGAGTGATTGACATGAAAATCACGATACACGATAGATTCCTCCGGAATTTCAATATAATTACGCTGAATCACCGTTCCATCTCTACGCAGCATCAGTAATTCAAACAATTCTCCGTGGTCATGGGTCATAAGAAAAAACACATTTCCCCGGCTATTTCCCATAAACTCATATAAATTACGGATTTTTTTTGATTCTTCAAACTCAGACAGTCGAAACTCTTCAAATCGCACCGGAACTGTGACCGAGCCGGTGTACTCTTCCTTTTCAAGGTCGTACCACCAAATTCGGGAATACTGAAAATGAACATCCTTTTTTCCACCTTCTCTATCAGCATTACTCCCATAATAGTCTATTTTTAGATAAAGGAGGTGTTCGTTCATATCCGCCGAGACCGAACCCAAGGAGGGCATCAAATCCTGCCCCTCGGGTATCGGGAGATTATTTCTTGATATAGTAGCCTGATAGAGCAATGACCCCTGGGCACTAAACCAATATACAAGCCAGTGTTCAATTGAACGTGAAATCACCACAATTTCATCCGAGTCGGTCACTTGAATAGATTGGATATAAGGAAAGGGGGTACCTCCGCTACCCTCACGGCCAAGGTAATCTATGAACTTACCCCTTCGATCAAAGCGTAACACTACCCGGTTTAACATAGCCTGAACATCCTGATCATACTCCTGCTGCATTACCGACACACGGTCCTCTACCAGGAGGGTCTTATCGGAGGTTACGGCAATTTCACCCACTTCCCGAAAGGGATATTTAAAGGCACGTCGATTCGAGACCTGATTTTCAGCAGCATTCTCATTCAGCAGAAAGGGTTCAGGATTTTTTTCCGGGTTATAGTAGAGTGAAAGAATATCCCCATATCCGGTAAACTCCATTACTTTGTGGGAGTTTCCATTTGAAAAATAAAATAGACCATCCTGCATAAGAATACGAGTTTTCTTTAGAACAGAAGTTTCTCTTAACTGCAGCATATCCAGCTGATCTTCCATTTTTCCAATTTCAAGCTCAAAAAGCTTTTCCCGATCGAGGGTCTCTTGTTCGTTTATATGACAGGAAATGCTAAATAGCATCAAAAGTATAATTAGTAGTACAGTCAAGTGTTTCATTACCTCCCATACTACTCTTCACTATTCAGTAATGTCAATTCTGTGGTAGAAATATCAGGTAATCTCATTTTGGAAGTCCTTGGACTTCCAAAATGAGATTACCCACACCATCTTTAAGATAAACTACCTATCTTAAACAAAATGTGAGCATTCGCAATGTGAAAAATTTTTCACATTGCGAATTGCTGTAGAAACATATTTTCTTATCGTGTAAAATGGTAGGTTGTAAAAACTATAAAACCTACAAGAGGGATTTCTCTTTATGATACAGAAGATCGCAAATAAAATGATGGGTTCCCAACACGAAAAGGACCTTAAAACAATTTTACCCTTACTGCATAAGATCAACGAAATGGAAAACTGGGCAATGGGACTTTCGTCTAATGATTTCCCCAAAAAAACCGCAGAACTCCGTTCACGCTACCGTGAGGGTGAAGCTTTAGACAATATGCTTCCTGAGGCATTTGCAATGGTACGGGAAGCTGCACGACGGGTACTCGGCGAGCGCCCTTATGATGTACAGATTTTAGGTGGAATCGTTCTTCACCTTGGTAAAATCATGGAAATGAAGACCGGTGAGGGAAAAACCCTCTCCAGTGTTACAGCCGCATATCTCAATGCTATTCCTGGGGAAGGTGTCCATGTGGTTACGGTAAACGATTATCTTGCCGAACGTGATGCCGATTGGATGGCGCCGGTTTATAACTATTTAGGGTTGAGTGTTGGAGTAGTTATTCCTCAAATGGATAACCAGAGCCGCATAGACGGGTATAAGAAGGACATCACCTACGGTACAAATAATGAGTTCGGCTTCGACTATCTTCGCGATAATATGAGATGGAGTGCAGAAGGAAAGGTACAGCGAAACCACCACTACTGTATCATCGACGAAATTGATTCAATTTTAATTGATGAAGCAAGGACCCCGCTTATCATTTCAGGTCAGGCGGAGGATGATACCCGTAAATTTACCGATGTAAATAGAATAGTTTCCTTTCTAAAGGAATGTGAAAAGGACCCCGAAACCGGAGACTATCCTGATGAGCCGGAAGGCGATTATAAGGTAGATGAAAAGGGTAAGCGCGTAACCTTTACCGAAGAGGGAATGAATCATATTGAGCAGTTGTTGTTAAAGTACAAAATTATTCAGGATTCCTTGTTTACTGATAATAACTTTGAATTTATTCATTATTTTACCCAGGCGGTAAAAGCTCACCGTATGTTTCAGAAGGATGTAGACTATGTGGTCCAGGAAGGAAAGGTAGAAATAGTCGATGAGTTTACCGGCCGTATTCTCACCGGCCGCCGCTATTCTGAGGGTCTGCATCAGGCAATTGAGGCAAAAGAGGGTATTAAGGTAGCAAAACGCAACAAAACGCTTGCCACCATTACTTTTCAGAACTTTTTCAGAATGTACGACAAGATTTCCGGCATGACCGGTACCGCCGACACCGAAGCCCGGGAGTTTGGGAAAATCTATAATCTTGAGGTAGTGGTGATTCCCACCAACCGCCCGATGGTACGACTTGACCAGGATGACGTAATCTATCTCAATGAAAAGTTTAAGTACGAGGCCATAGGTGAAGAAATTGCACGTCTTAAAGAGAAGGGGCAACCGGTCCTCGTAGGTACTGTTTCAATTGAAAAATCGGAACATCTTTCTTCTGTTCTTACAAGACGCGGGGTGCGCCACGAGGTGCTGAATGCCAAAAACCACGCCCGGGAAGCGTTGATAATTGCTGAAGCCGGAGCAAAGGGTTCGGTGACCATTGCAACCAATATGGCCGGTCGAGGTACGGATATCAAACTTGGGGGAAACCCCGATTTTAGGGCGCGCCGAAAGGTGGGCACAGAGGCTTCACAGGAAGAGTTTAGAAGGGCGTTTGAAAAAGAGTATGAATCGTGGATTAGCGACTATAACGAGGTAAAAGATCTTGGGGGGCTCTACATACTGGGTACTGAGCGTCACGAATCCCGCAGAATAGACAATCAGCTGCGAGGCCGTTCAGGCCGGCAGGGTGACCCGGGTGAATCCAGGTTCTTTCTCTCTTTAGATGACGATCTGATGCGCCTTTTTGCAAAGGATAATCTAAAAAGCCTGATGGGACGCATCGGTATGGACAGCGGTGAGCCGATTTATCACTCTCTGATAAACAAAGCCATTGAGCGCGCCCAAAACCGGGTTGAAGAACGAAACTTTGAAATTAGAAAACACTTACTTGATTTTGATGATGTTCTTAACGAACAGAGAAAATTTATCTACGATCAGCGCGATCAGATTTTAGGTGATGATAATCTAAAGGAAAGGGTTGTCGGTACTATCCGGGAACTTACCGAGGAAGTCATTCGCAATTTTTCCCGGAGCGGGAGTACTGTTGATACCGCGACTACCGATCTTGAGCAGGAGTTCCAGGAAAAATTGTATTATCAGCCTGATCTCAGCTCTTTAGATCTTCAGCGGGATACTGAGGAAACAATTGTACATAAAATCGTTTCCCATATTGATAAGGAAATACAGGAAAAGATTGATGCTGTCGGAGTGCAGCAGTTTAATGACTTTATCCGGTTTAATTATCTTCGTCAGATTGATCAACGTTGGCAGGACCATTTAGATGAACTTGAAGCACTGCGCGAAGCGGTATATTTACGGACCTATGGTCAAAAGAACCCCCTCTTGGAGTACAAACTCGAGGGCTTTGACATCTTTGATACCCTGATTTACAACATCAGAAGCCAAATTGCACGGATGGTGATAAACGTTGAAATCAAGCAACCGGAGAAGGCACGCAGACAAACCCCTGTTTCAGCTGCACGTACCGCCAGCCATAAACAGCTTGGCCAGTTTGCCGGAGGAGGCTCCGGCGGCGGGGTAGCTACAGCAGCTCCCGCGGGCAGCGGTTCCCAGCCCCAGGGTGCACAGGTGAAACGTACGGTCCCAAAGGTCGGCCGAAACGATCCCTGTCCATGCGGAAGCGGTAAAAAGTACAAGCATTGCCACGGAAGATAACTCTCATCCAGAGTTTTAGACTTACCCAGGCGGCTCCCTATTAATCCCCTATTGATAGAGGTAGCCGCCAAGCGGATTTACCGGAACATTGTTTTTATATAAAGAAAAATGGAGATGAGAACCGGTACTTCGACCGCTGTTTCCCATCAATCCGATCTGCTGTCCCTGAGAAACATACTGATTACGGCTTACTTCAATGGAACTCAAATGTCCGTAGAGGCTTTGAAATCCGTGATTGTGTTTTATCACGACATACCTTCCGTATCCCCGCTGCTGATTTCCGGTAGTTACAACACGTCCTGCCATCGTTGCTTTTACTGCAGTACCGGTCCTATTTGCCAGATCGAGCCCGTAATGCATTCGCCGTACCCCAGTAAAGGGATCAGCCCGATATCCGAAGCCCGAGGTAAGCCTTCCGGCGGTGGGATAAATAAATAGGGTCCCCATCGCCTTCTTGTAATCATATTCACTTATTTCAGCCCCGGGAATAAAAAGCTTTTGCCCGGGTTGGATCATAGATGTTTGCAAATCATTTGCATCAAGAATATTTTCCAGGGTCACCTGATATCTTTCCGCAATTTTATCCAGGGAGTCACCGCGCTGCACGGTATAGGGAACTCCATCAATATCCGGGATGGTGATTTCACTGCCCGCTATCAATCTTCGAACATCGTCTATCTTATTAAAACTAATTAAAGTGCCGACATCCAGATTATTATCCGCCGCAATTTCTGAAAGGGTATCGCCCCGCTTTACAGTATAGGAGTAGGTGTTTACAGAAGTAATAACAGGGCGTTCGGGAAAATTGATGTCCCCAGAGCCGCGGGCCTCGGATTCCGGCGAGGCAAAAGCCAGCATTTCTCCCGTCACTGTGGAATTACTATCGGGAAGAGTCGGTTGAAATGCATCTTTTTCTATATTGATGCTGGTAAGTTGCCCAGTGAGTTGCAGGGCCCAAATACCGAGCATTAAAACCAAAACGGCTGTTCCGAATATAAACAGCCTATTCGTATTCGGCAGCTTCACCTTTGGCAGCAATTTTTGCAGCA
>CAZDFY010000018.1:33760-40840 GCA_964504785.1 uncultured Sediminispirochaeta sp.
GCAGCAATTTTTGCAGCAGTTTTGGCAGCCTTTGAAGCAGATTCGAAGGATGAGATACTTTCTGTCCTTTTCCAATACTTCGACTTCTACTTCGCCTTCCCGGCTTAGGCACAGCAGGAATAACCGGCCCCGACTTCCACTTGCGCACCGTCTGCTTCTTAAGCAACGATTCCTTCTCTACAGGTTTTATTCCGGTTTCGCCCCGTGTGTTTTTCTTTGTATATTGCATAGTTGTTCCATAGTTATAACTCTTATTATCCATATCGACAAAATAGACGCTACATATTAATATTAGTTTAGAACATCTTTTTATGCAGGGCGGGTCATGAAGTCACCCTTTACACATATTATACTGGTAGCCCTTTGTGTCGGTTTTTGCGCTCTTTCTTTATATGATGTAAAATACATCGAAGGAAACTCAATGTATCCCACTTTGAAACCGAACCAGACAATCTTCGTCTATCGCTGGGCTTATGGGCTTATGCCCCCTTTGTGTGACAAATATTTTATTCAGTGGGGTAGAATTAAACCTCATGAGCTTGTATTCTTTACCGATCCGGTTTACTCTCTTCCAGTGGTAAAACGCTGCATAGGAACAGAAGGGACAGCGGTAATCCGTAAGGGTGAAAAACTTGTTATTGGTGAAACAGCTATTCCAATGAAAGAAATCCACGCACATGAACTGCTCGATTTAGAGGCAATACCGGAGGGAAAAGTGTTCCTTCTTGGAGACAACCGAAGGGTATCTCTGGACTCCCGCAATTACGGACTCGTAGATTCGAGCCGCATAACGGGTCGGGTAATGGGATATAACTAGGACGTGTAAAGAAATATGTCGAAATCTACCAAAAGATTCGGAATAGTGATCATCTTCTTTGCAGTGTTTGTGCTCTTACTGATTGCCCAGTATTTCAAAGTTATGGTTATTGAACCGGATAAAGTGGCCCCGGAACAACCCCTTCGCACATCAGTCGAGAGAGGACCGATCTTAGATAGAAACGGACGTATACTTGCCATGCAAACCCGGCTTTACTCCGTTACAGCCTGGATACCCAATATTGAAGACCCCGCAGCTACAGCTGAAACCCTGGCCTCTTTATTAAAGCTGGATGAAGAAAAACTATTTCAGAGGATCACCCAGAACCAGGGGTTTCTATATATTAAACGCAAGGTTTCTCCCAGTGTAAGTAAAAAAATACGATCCCTTATCGAAAACCGCGCGCTTCCCGGAATATCCCTTGAACCTGAATATGGCCGTAATTACCCGGAAGAGGATTTGGCGGCCCACGTGTTAGGATATGTCGGCACCGATAATGTCGGTCTCGACGGCATTGAACTAACTTATAACGAAACCCTCTCCCCTAGGACGGATACCGAAACTAATACCCCCCAAAAATACGGCAACCAGTTATTCCTCACCCTCGATATAAATATCCAGTACATGTGTGAAGAAGTTGCGCAGAAAACCCTGGCCGAACATAACGCAACTTCAGTGATGGTTTTGGTGATGGACGCACACAATGGGGAGGTTTTAGGCTGGGCATCCTCTCCCGATTTTGATCCGAATACATTCAACCGGGCAGACAACTTTGCCAAAAATAACCGCCCCATAACGTATGCCTATGAGCCTGGTTCTGTTTTTAAGATATACTCAATAGGATCGCTTCTAGAGCTGGGAGCACTTGCTCCGGATACTGAGTTTTACTGCAACGGGTATTATGAACAAGAGTTTGAACACGATGATACAGTTCATATTAACTGTCTGGGTACCCACGGAACAGTGAACGCCCAAAAAATTCTTCAGTATTCCTGCAATGCCGGTGCAGCCTACGCTTCAGATCTGGTGAGCAAAAATGAGTTTCACCGACAGTTAACCGACTTCGGCTTTGGTAGCCAGACCCACCTCCCCTTTCCCGGAGAGACAAGCGGTCTTTTTAAGGACCCCTCAAAATGGTCCGGCCGTACAAAGCCAACAGTTGCTATCGGCCAGGAAATTTCCGTCTCAGCAATCCAGATGATGACGGCGGCGACGGTATTTACAAATGACGGAATGCTGTTACAACCTCATATCGTAAAAAAGATAGTATCTCCGGATGGTAAAATTGTAGAACAAAACAAACGGACACCAGTTCGACAGGTTGTCCGTCCGGAGGTAGCGGAAGCAACGTTACTGATGATGGAAACGGTCACCGCGGAAGAGGGAACTGCCCGGCGAGCAAAAATAGAGGGAATACGCATGTCGGCTAAAACAGGAACAGCTCAAAAAATAGACCCCCGCACCGGCAACTACTCCGAAAATTCCTTTGTAGCCTCATGTCTTGCAATTTATCCGACGGAAGACCCCGAACTGATAACCTATATCGTGATCGATACTCCCCGGGGAGACGAGTTTTACGGAGGACGAATCGCCGCTCCCATGATCAAAGAGTTAGGTTCCAAACTAATCCCATACCTGGGAATACCCACTTCCAATGATGAAGTAACCCGCCACTCAGGGGTTATAAAGTTGAAGAAGCAGCCGCAAATTCAGATAGGGGGCAGCCTGCCGGACCTTCGGGGAATTTCAAAACGCCGGCTGCTTCCCCTTTTGTCCCATGAGGATATCAATGTCATTTTCAAGGGCGAAGGATGGGTCAGCACACAAGAACCGAAACCGGGTACTCCTGTAACTAAAAATATGCAGATTATTCTGGAGTTCGAATGAATCTATTCGAAAAAAATCGTCGGCATCTTGAGAGCCTATTTCCGAGGCTCGGCCCTGAAATATTCGAAGGGTTTTGCGGGTCCGAAAACCTTTCTATTGTGCGCACTTCAAAGAACACAGTAACTGCCCAATTAGACGGCCGCTGGGTCCACTCTAAATATGATCCGCACCGGGAATCGGCACGCATACTGGATAAAGCAAATCCACAACACTCTGCTTCCGCTGTTTTTCTCGGTTTCGGCCTCGGCTATCAGATAGAGGAATTTTTCCGCCGGTTTCCCGACGGCACTGCAATAATAGTTGAAAAATCCCCCCAGTTGTTCCTAAAAGCCCTTACAGCGCGTGATTTTACATTTCTTCTAACCGAGAGCACTTCTTTACTTATAGGCCTTGATTCGGAGGAACTGCAGAAAGCTCTCTCCTTGTTGGTGAATAGAACTCATTTTATTATTCCCCTACAAGCTGTTACCCAGACCGCCCCTGAGTATTACTCTGAAGCTCAACAAATTATTGATGCCGAAAGATCCCGCAAGAAAGTAAACAGTGCCACCGTAAAAAGGTTCGGGAGAAGGTGGGTTCACAACCTTGCCGATAACCTAGAAACCCTTGTACAGGCCGGCGACATAGATCAAATGGAAAATATACTTGAGGGGCATCCTGCACTGGTAGTAGCGGCGGGGCCCAGCCTGGATAACATTCTTCCCTATATAGAGAAGCTGCAGCAGAGAATGGTACTGGTGGCGACCGATACTTCTCTCCGGGCCCTTGCACGCTATGGGGTGGCTCCCGACTTTATACTGGTGGTAGATCCTCAGTACTGGAACTCCCGTCACCTTGACGGGCTGGATGTACAGGAGACGATACTAATATCAGAACCCTCAACCCACCCCATAGTTTTTCACCATTCATACCGGGCTATATTTCTCAGTGGTTCGGTCTTTCCTTTAGCCGATTACCTCGATCCGGGTACTAGGGCTCCCCATAAACTCGGTGCCGGCGGCTCGGTTACCACAACTGCATGGGATTTTGCACACTATATAGGGGCCTCTGAGATATATCTGACCGGCTTAGATTTGGGGTTTCCTGGTAAAAGGACCCACTATAGCGGCAGCTTTTTCGAGGAGCGGCTCTTTTCCCTCAATAGCCGTTTTTCTCCCTATGAGGGGCTCATTTTTGATTATCTTCACAGCGGAGAACCCTTTTATTACGAAAACTATTCTGGAAGCTTTACCCTTACCGATCGCAGACTCATCATTTACCGGCAGTGGTTTGAAGAGCACATGGTGAAGAAGAGAGGTACTACCTTCACCCTCTCTCCGGAGGGAATAAAAATAGCGGGGATTCTCCCTGCCGATATATCGCCTTTACTAGAATTACCGTGTATTCGCCCCCAGGTTAACCGAAGGTTGGAGGAAATCGTACAACTCCAACTACACCAAAAGCATACTGATTCTTCTGCGCGCAGAGAAAAACTACACGGGCGGCTGAAAGTACTTCTTGATGAGCTAAGCGCGGTAAAAGCTATTGCCAAAGCTGGTTTAGAAGCGGTTGAGTCCATCGAAGATTATTCCGACGATCAATATCAACATCCGGAGGTACAAAAGGCCTTTGACGAGCTCAACACTATCGATTCACAACTTATGCAATCCACCGGTCGCTATGTGGCCGGATTTCTCATAAACCCTGTGCTTGAACAAATTCAGGATGAGGTGTATTCCAAAAAAAGTCTGAACAAGAGTATCGAAGCGTCGCGGAGCATCTATCAAAATCTTAAAGATTCCGCTCAATTTCATATCGATCTTTTTCATGTAAAGGAAAGAAATTATAGGAAAAATTCTTAAAGTCTACCCCCCAAAAACCGAAATGATAAATAGGGGCATTATAATAGCCTTTTGAATTTACTTAACGGTATGCTTTGTTAAACGTCCAGAAGCATACCGTTTTTTTTTAAACTTATAGTGTTAATTACTGGCTGCTGCTTACCGCAATGGAGGGACTCAAATAATAGAGTTCCGATTCCGCGTTGTATAAACTCATTTTATGCAAATGTGGACTGCCGGCGATGTACAGAGTAATACTCTCCTCGGCAACTTCCTTTTTGAAGAGTACCTCATCCACCAGCACAAGTATATTCTGCTTAAGGTATGAAATAATAATTCCCGTGTGTTGAGGAGGTAGGGAATCGGTATAAAAAAGTCGTCCCTCCGGATTAAACACCGGCACACTGTTCCAGAGCAACTCACCCTTTTCTCCGGCCGAAAACTCACCACTGTTCAGCTCGACCTGTGATTCAACATATTTTGCCGGAACCGCCACAAGGGTATCCTCATACCGGACCACTAAAAGAGACAAAATAGAAAAGCCCGAAGGAAATGTCATTGTAAAGGTTGTACCAACACCATTTTCCGAAAAAACCTGTAGTTGCCCCCCTTCAAACTCCTGCAGCTTTTGATACACCAAGTCAAGCCCGTATCCTCTCCCCGCCCGCTGGTCCGCTTCAGGAAGTGTGGATAATCCGGGATACACCAGATACGCAAGCAGTTCATTTCCTGCTGCACCCTCGGTGATCGCAGCGGGGTCAATTCCCGCCGCAGAGGCTTGTTCTCTCAAGGCTGATTCATCTATGCCGGCCCCGTCATCGTGAACTGAAATAAATATCTTCTCATCCCCCTTTTCCGCGGTAATTGTAATAGTGCCCATAGAGGCCTTTCCATTTTGAGCGCGCTCTACAGGAGTCTCTATTCCATGGCTTACCGCGTTTCGGACAAGATGAACAAGAATTTCGGAGATAAGCTCGGCAGCCCTTCGATCAAGGGTAATGTCGCAGTTTTCAAGGTGGAGTTCCACCTCTTTATCCAGAATCCTTGCTTGGTCCCGAACAAGCCTGAAATGTGGCTGCAGTGCATCTTCCAACTGCACAAGGCTGATTCTATGGGTAAAGACCTCTAAATCATCAACAATCTTTGTGAGTAAAGAAATATGCTGGGGAACAACCCCATTTTTGGGAGTTAATTCTCGTTCCAATCTGTGTGTTCTGATTTTTAGTTCATCCACATATCCGTTCAGCTCATCCAAATCATTTCCGTTGATATGCACCTGCAGTTCACTTGTGAACTCAGCAGGCCCTTTTTGCTGAACCTGTTCTCCCAATACGCTTTTATAATCCAGGGGTGAAATATTTATTTTTTTCACCTGATCAATATTTACCGCTTGGTAAAGCTCACTCTCCGGCAAATTACCGGTACAGAAAAAAATCAATTTCACATATTTATCCGGATCTTCATTCTCTAATCCGGCCCCAAAGGGAGGTTCGCTATGTACCACCTGGACCAACTGCTCAAGATTACTTAGTATGAGATATGCTTTGGCATAGGGAAGCTCCGTATCTTCGGCCAGCTCAATATGAATACGAAAGAATCTCTCTCCCCGCACCCTCGATTCTCTGATAAGAGATTTTTCAAAGTTACTCATTTCAGGCATAGTAACTTTTGTAGAGTGCCTAGGGTGCCGTCCAACCCCCCGGGAGAGGAGACCATGTCGTTGCGACTTCTCCTTTTCGTTCCTATCTACTAAAGACTGAGGAGAATGCTGTTTTAATTGGCCTACCATCTCCTGTACTCTGTCTACACTGGTAAAAAAAGAATCAAATTGAGTGCGGCTTGGGACTTCTGCATTATCGCGGATTTGCTGAATGGAGTTTTCGATTTGATGTGCTTCAGCTGCAATTTCAGATTGATTGAGATAATCCGCTTCGGATTTTAATGAATGGGCGTTTCTAAAAAGGGTATCGATTTGGCTGCGGTCCTTCGGATTCTGCTCTAATGCCAACAGGCTGCGGTTAAGCTCTTTAATAAACCCCTCACTGTCCCTTAAAAAAGAGTAGTACAGAGAATTTTCTGAAGTTCTTTGCATTATCAACGCCCCTTTCTTTTTCCTGCATGCGCAAAGAGTGAAATAGATTTGCTCCGCACTTTTCGGTCAAGCGACTGCATACCCTTCACTAGTATCCCTAGAAACACCGAATTTCGGCCGCACATTTCAATTGCCTGCAACACCGCCATTTTAACTGTGAGGGAACCGTTATCAAACACAGTTTCTAAATCCTTGGATGAAATACTTATCTGAAGACGGCCAATCGCCTCGATAACGGCAAGTACTACAGTTTCTGAGGGATCGTGAAGGGCCTTTCGCAGGTACACATACGCCCCCTTATGCTTAGTAAGTCCCAAGCGTTTGGCGGCAAATACTCTCATATCGGAAGTTTTTCCATGTAACAGCAACTGCCCGATGGAGAAAAGGGAAGATTTCGAGTCCTCCCCATGGGCCCCTGTTTTTCTACCTGCGTGGGCGCCAGTTTTCCCTCCAGTTTTCCCTCC
>CAZDFY010000018.1:40940-46723 GCA_964504785.1 uncultured Sediminispirochaeta sp.
GTTTTCGCATATGCAGTAGTACCAGCTTTCTGATCAGCTGCGGCACCTTCTCCTGCACCTGTTTTAGCGGAACTTTTTTGACTCGACCTCGTGCCCGTTGACCTTGTGCCCGTTGTCCTCGTGGCCGTTGTCGAAGCCGCCCTATAGCTCCGGTGTACCGTTGATTGTATGAAGCTCTTCTTTTCTTCTCGGGCGACCAATGTTTTATATGCTGCAACTACCCTCCGGAACTGTTCTCCCGTAGAAGGATCTTTGCTCATATCGGGATGGTACTTTTTGGCAAGTACTCTGTAAGCGGACTTTATCTGTCCGATGTCGGCGTCTGCGGGGAGACCTAGTGTACGGTAGTACCTAAGCTCTTCCACACTGCACCTCCTGTTCCTTCAGCAGCTCATGGATTTCAGAAAGTACCGCTTCCAATGCAACCTCATACTGAACAACCACTTCAACCCGAGAGCTTTCAACAGCCCCGCGGGCCGCATTAATAATCGTCTCTACCTCTTTAACAAAGGACCGGGAAGTATCGGCAGGCAGCATTTCTAGTAAGGTTTCAGAATGACGGATAAGATTCTCAAGTTTTTCAAAATGTTCGTTATCGGACATATTGACAGAATCATTTATTTCTCTATTTATCGTAACGTTTTTTTCAATACCCGTATCAACATCCCGGGCAATTACCTTTAAGAGACCATCAACATCTATCTTAAAAAGAACTTCGATCTTTGCAGAACCCCGCTCCATGCTTTTAATGCCGGAAAGTAAAAACCTTCCTAAAGATACATTCTCCATCGCGTATGAGCTCACCCCCTGCAACACATGCACTGCGACACTCTGCTGTCCATCGGCTACAGTGGTAAACATCTGTTTTTTTTCAGCCGGCAAGGGAGTATTCTTTTGGACGACAGGCTGAAACTTACCACCTTCAATTTCAACGCCCAAGGGCAAAGGTATTACATCCTTTAAAGAACGTCGTCGTGTAGTAGAATCTTGTTGTAATAATGAAGCCTGGACAGCAGTACCCAGTGCTACTACCTCATCGGGATTTATCTTCGCCTGGGGCTGAACCTTCAGCAGATCGACCATCAACTTGGAAATAAGGGGTATTCGACTTGAACCTCCGCTAAAAATAAGAGTATCAATCGATACCTGCGAGTCATGTAGTGCTTCCCTGCTCAGATTAATAGTTTTTTCAATTAATGGATAAATTAACTTATTAAAGCTCTTCCGTTGTACAGTATAATGAAGGTGAATAGGTTTTCGGTTTATATCAATAAAAGGCAGGGCTATTGCGGCATTTTCCCTCTCCGAGAGTTCAATTTTAGCTTTTTCAATTTGATCCAGCAACTGCTGGCGTAAAAAGGTATCTTCCCCAACATCAAAACCGGCTTGCCGGCTAAATTCCTCAGCAACCTGCTGAAACAAGAGGTTATCAAAATCTATACCGCCGAGCTGATTATCCCCGTTTGTTGCTACTACTTCAAAATCCGTACCATCACTGGTAAGGACCGTGGCGTCAAAGGTTCCCCCTCCGATATCGTATACCAAAACATTTTTTCTGGAATTTATCCTAGATGCATAGGCAAGGGATGCGGCGGTCGGTTCATTAATAATTCGATGAACCCGTAGTCCCGCCAATCTTCCCGCCTCTTGGGTAGCTTTACGCTGCCTTTCATTAAAATAGGCTGGGACTGAAATCACCACATCCTTCAACTCTTCGCCCATATAGCTTTCACAATCGCGTTTTACTTTCTTAAGAATTTCCGCGCTTATCTCTTGAGGAGAAAAGGAACGGTTACGCAATTTAATTGACGTCTCCTGTCCTATCAGGCGCTTTATCGAACTTATAGTTCCCTTTGCATTTACAATTCCCTGATTCTTTGCGGCTTCCCCTACCAAAAGCTCTCCCGTCTCAGTTAACGCTACTACCGATGGAGTTAGGTTTTTTCCACGATCATTAGGAATCATTTTGGGAGTTTCTCCGTCCATAAATGCGGCGGCAGTATTAGTAGTACCTAAATCAATACCAATTATTCGACTCATCCCTGACCCTCTGTCATTGAAATAATCAATTCTACCTCAGCTACAGTAGAATCCACCCTTGAAGCTATTATATCAGGAGAAAAACCCTGACGGTAAAAAGAAATTATCCGTTCTCTTTTCGGCACACCCGAGTCCTCACCCTGCCGGTCACTACTTTTCTTACCATCACTTTTCCGGCCATTACTTTCCTTGATGTGGTCCTGATGCCGACTGGGGTGCTCGGTCACTCCGGCCTCCCCAGGTCGATCGGACTGATCGAACTGTAGAGACTGCGCATTCGGCTGTGAAGGCTTCTGCCCAGCATTACCCTGCTGCTGTCTCACTACCTGGGCCGGACGGATACGACTATAGGTGTCCGTACTTCTATTCACATTATCGGAGTGTTTTTGAAGAAGTGAAATCCGGTGGTCCGCCTCTTTTACCATATCTCCTAAAGATTCTAGACGCTGTTCGATAAGACCTATATTCCTGTCCGCGGTCTGATTGAGGTCCACAATCATCCGGTCAATCTCTGCTCTTATTTGTTTTGTTATTTCAGAACTGGACCGTTCCTTATTTATTCTTTTTATAAGAAGGATATACACTATCCCTGCTACTATACTACTGGTCCCGATGCTCATCAAAAGTGCTGTAATATACATATGTTAACCCGATATATCGATATTTTTTCCTAAAGCCGGATCCTCAAAAAAGTGCTTCTTTCGTTTCTCCTCAGACTGCTCAGACTGGCGCTTACGTCCTTCCTCATGTTGTTCTCCTCCACCCTCAGCCTCCTTTTCACCGATACTGTTGGCCTCTTCCTGCAATTCCTCCGTTTCCCTTACTGTTTCATCATTTTGCAGCGTCTGTTTTGCCATTTCGGCCCCACGCATTTCCTGCTGGGCAACTGAGGCCCCCTTGAGAGCGGCCTGGTCTCTCCCAACTTGATTCATATGAGCAAATAGTGTCTGTAAATCAATCGGTTGGAGCGGCATTGTTCGGCCTCGAATAGTCCTCCTCAGGTTTTATGTATTTGGTTACTTTTATATCGTCCTTCTCGTTCACAAAAGTGACTGATTTATATTCATTTCTTACTTCCAAGGTTGCCTCTTTTATGCTCAACTTAACCCCGCTAAACACACGCTCGGCAGCTGAGATTCGCCCCTTTACTTTGAGGGAGGACAAGTAATGCTGCAATTCCTCGATTTCATCCTGTTTTTCCTGCTTCTCTTCTTCGATCTTGTTTTTCTTTTCAGTTATCTCTTTAAGATACGCAAGCTTCTCCTTTGGAAGCTTTTTACCGCTCTTTTCCTTTAACTTCTTAATTGTCGCCATATCCTGCATTATTTTATCAAGCTCTTCATCGATCTCTTCTAAGCGCGTATTGAGCTCATAAAGCCGTTCTTTGCTCTTCGGATCGAACCCTACTTCCAGAATAGTCTCAGAACCGGCGACCGACCCCAAAGTTTTCGCGTGTATTTCTTCTGCAGACCTCAAATGTCCACCCACTATGGTAGCTCGTTTTCCCTGGCATATGATACGCTGGTTCGCATCTACCCGGGAGTTGATAATACCGTCGGAGGCAACAACTAAATCTCCCGATTCTATATGTGCATTTTCAATAAATTTTGACCATACTCCGCGACCGGCATGCACAAAACCTTCGCCCTTACCGGTAATACCTTGATGCACTATTACGTCTCCCTCGGCATCAAGCTCACTCTTACCGACATTTCCCATAATTTCAATATTGCCCGCCGCTTTTACCTTAAAACCGTCCTCAACATTCCCTTTGACAATAACGGTCCCAAGGAATATTACATTACCGCCGGTCTTGAGGTTTACATCCCCCGGGACCACATATACAGGCTCTACACTTATTTTGTTGTTAATCAGCATCACCTGGCCATTTATTGAAGCGTTTGCGGTAATACCGTCATCTGAAAGATTGACATTTTTACCAATTTCAAATTTTACATCCGCTCCGTCTTTGGCCGGTAGGAGCTTACCCGTGACTGTACGCCCCGGTTGTCCCTCTTCCGGAGGAATTTTCTTCGCCAGCGCCTGTCCTTCTACAACATTCTGAATTACATTTGATTCCTTAAAATCAACTCTACCGTTTTTCTCTTTTAGTTTTATTTTCGAGCGGTCCGTTTCAAAATTGTAAATAATACGAGCATCGTTTCCGTTGACCGGTGCGGTACCCTCCGCTACAAGTACGGTTTCATTAAATTTAGGATAGTCCACAAAATTCCGAATTGCATCTTCTTTAATTCCAAACACAACGCCGTTGGTTTTCAAAAAACCAACCAGTCCATCGAAATTCGGATCCGCCCCCCCCTTTGTAGGAGGTTTGCAGATAATATACGCTTTCATATCAAAATCGGTTATATCAACGGTGATAATTGAATCGTTGGCAGGATTATAATCAAAGTCTCCGATTTTTATATATTGATTATCCTCAGCTTTTACAGCCCTCTGGATCATCTGCTTGTCGTAGCGTTCAACATCCCGCTCTTTGAGCTTTGCATACACCTGTTTTTCAGTAACTCTGGCCCCATTGCCGCTCGGCGGAACAATTTTAATAAAGATACCCTCCGGAAAAAGACGAACAATTGCATCTCCCTTAGAATCGCGTGTTTTTTCTTGATCAGCATCGCTCTCCAATTCAAAGGAGTCATCAGTTAGAGACAGCTGGGCGGGGTCTATCGCCGGGTATGCCAATATCACACAATTTTTTCTACCAACACCAAAGGTGCCCTTTTTTCCCGGTTCCCGAATTTCATACTCGATTTTTTTTATCGGCAGGGAAAGTTCAATTGCTGCCTGACGCAGAGCTTCATCAAGGTCCTCCCCCTCGACCTGGACCCACCGGCTCTTGCGGTCTTCCTCAGCCTGGGTCCGCATAAACTCTCTCAGTTTGGCAATTTCAACCACGTAGATCCCTCCCTATTGCTAGAAAATCCCCTTTTTAATATTTGTAAGCTTTGATCTCAGTCGCATAATTGCCTTTGTATGAAGCTGACTTATCCGCGACTCGGTGACTTCCAGCACTTTACCTATCTCTTTTAACGTAAGATCCTCGTAATAATACAATACAAGCACCTTTTTTTCTTTTTCGGGAAGCTCATTTATTGCCTGTACAATAACCCGTTTTACTTCTTCCTTCTCAACAATTGTATCAGGATTCAAACTCTGGGGAGATTCAATGCTGTCCACAATTGAAATTCGGTCGTTTTCTTCACTGGTATACCATACATCATTCAATGAAAGTATTGATGTACCGCTAATTTTCATCATCGTTTTCTGGAATTCGTTTTCCGACATTCCAAGTTCCGCGGCGATCTCTTGATCGCTTGCAGCACGCCCTAATGAAGCTTCAAGCCGGTGTACGGTATCCTCGATCTCCCGGGACTTTTGTCGGACCGACCTGGGAACCCAATCGATAGACCGCAATTCGTCAAAAATTGCCCCGCGTATTCGAGTTACCGCATAGGTTTTAAACTTTACATGCTTGTCCGGGTCGTATTTATTTATGGCATCAATGAGACCAAATACACCAAAACCAACCAGGTCGTCAAAATCCACATTATGCGGCATTCCAACCGCTACTTTACCGGCAACATACTTCACCAAGGGTGCGTACTGCTTTACAAACATATCACGAATCTTGGGATCTTGAGTTTTTCTGTACAGTTCCCAGAGTTCCTCTTCTGTCTTCTCCTCTAACAGCTTTTCCCCCATACTTTATCCTTCCTGGTCTT